>NZ_CAMEFX010000032.1 GCF_945915845.1 uncultured Actinobacillus sp.
ATGGCTTTTTTAGGCGACAACGCAGCTTTTTATTGAAAGATAAACAGACCCTAGTAAAATATCCAAAAGTTTAGCATTAAAAATATTTTCGAACTGTGTCCCAGTTCACAAAATTAGGCGTAAATGTTGAATCATAACCGTAAATATCCGGTAAATTATGCATTTTGCCGTTTTCTACCCATGTTGTGACATAATACAAATAAACAGGGATCGTAGAATAAATTGGTGCAGAAGTGGTTTTCTTACTTTCCAACACTTTTTGTTTTTTCTCAATCGACCAACCGGCCTCTTTTAGCAACATAGTAGCCAGTTCATCTGATTTATCCACTCTCACACAGCCTGAACTTAATGCACGATCTTTTCGATTAAATAACCCATGATTTGGGGTGTCATGCAAGTAAATCGCATCTGAACTCGGCATATTAAATTTATACCGCCCTAAAGCACTTTGATCCCCTGCAGCTTGACGAAGTCGATAAGGAAATCTCGAACCAATTGTTGCCCAATCAATATTATAGGGATCAATAATATTCCCTTTACTATCAATAATGCTATAACCGTTACGCTCAAGGTAACTCGGATCGCGTTTAACTTTCGGCACAATATCCTCATTAATCAAACGCGTTGGCGCATTCCATGGTGGATTCACAACCACATTACTTAACTGGCTTGACATGACAGGTGTACGGCGTGCATTTTTTCCGACAATAGCGCGCGAATTTAATAGCAATTTACCATCTCGATAATAATTCACCTGATAACTTGGAATATTGACAAATAAGCCATTATCAAAGTTAGGGATAACACGTAAACGCTGAGCATTAATCGCCAGTTTCGCCAATGTGGCCGGTGTATTAGCCTCCTGTTTCAAGCTTGCCGCTATACCGTCAATAGTTTGATAATATAAAGAATGATTTCCTGACAATGATTGAACAAAAGCTAAATTCTGGTTATTTCTAACCGCACTTAACCAGCTATCAATCTGTATTTGCTCTGGTAATTTTGCCTTATAAGAATTCATTGTATACAGCCAACCTTGCGCAAAAGTGGCCACATTTTTGCTGTAATACAAATAGTCTAAAAACGCATCTGTTACTAACATATCATGGGCCAAATTTTCAGCACTATCAGGTACTTCACTGATCATATCTAACGCACGTGCAGAACGAAGAGAAATCCCGGCTGCCACCATCGCTGCATATTCACGCAAAAAATATTTTTCAGCCTCTTTATCTGTCCAAAGTTTAGTATACCCATTGTCCGAATACATTTTGGCGACAACCGCTTTGAATCGCACTTCTCGATTGCCTATAATCTCGACTAATTTGGCTTCAGCGTTCGCTTGTTTTTGCTGCGCTATCTCTTGATTCGCCGCTTCAACATCAATATGTTTACGATTTTCAGTATATGGAAAATAATCAGAAATCGTACAACTTGCACATAATCCCGACACTAAAACTATTAAAGGCGTAATTTTATTTAATGAGCGTTTTGCATGTATCATTTTAATCGATCTAAATATTGATAAAAAACACACCGCACTTTAATTGTTGCAAGTCAACTATTATCAGACTTATCAGCAAAAGTGCGGTTAATATTCATCATTTTTTCTCTGCTACACTAGCTTTCTCAGCCTGTTGCATCTTCGCAAAATCGGCTGCAATTCTCTCGGCTTCCTTCAAGAAGAAATCAGGTGCTTCATAATCCTTCGGCAAATCATTAATATTTTTCAATGCTTTTTTCCCTTCGCGTTTAAACCGCTCATTAATATTTTTCAAATGACGAGCATCGTCTGCATCATTTTCTGCCTTACGTTTAGCAAAATTCAACGATTCAAACTTACGATCTTGACGAGCATCTCGAACTTTTAAATCCTCATTTAAAGCAATAAATTCGGGATCTTTTGCCATTCGCTCCACGTGTTTTTGTGTTAATGCTTCAACTGCATTACGCGCACTGCCTACTGTAGAATAATTCGCCGCCGGAATTTTGTCCCAAGGCAATGCATTATCTTCTTTTTCTTCACCCGTTTCTTTTGGATCAATGGTTTCAGGGAAATGAATATCTGCCGCCACCCCTTTCATTTGCGTACTGCCACCGTTGATACGATAGAATTTTTGAATCGTATATTGGATAAAACCAAGTGGATCTTGATCCAAATCATACACAAAATTTAATGAACGACTTTGTTGCACAGTCCCTTTACCAAAAGTATTTTGCCCAATCACAATCCCACGGTCGTAATCTTGGATTGCTGCCGAAAAAATCTCTGAAGCTGATGCACTATGGCGATTGACCATCACAAGCAATGGACCGGAATAAACCTGCTTGCTATCAGGATCTTCGTGAACACGAATACGATTATAAGCATCACGAACTTGCACGACAGGCCCTTCTGCAATGAATAATCCACTTAATTCCACTGCTTCCGTTAATGCACCACCGCCATTTTCACGCAAATCAATAATCAACGCAGTCGCTTTTTGGGCTTTCATTTCTTCTAACAACTTACGCACATCTACTGTTAAACCAATGTAGAAAGTCGGAATTTTGATGGTTGCTATCGTTTCCCCATCCACTTTTTCTACCGTTAATTTTGCCGCACTGTCTTCGATACGAACCTTATCGCGAACAAGGGTAATAATCCGACTTTTTCCGCCTTTAGCACTTTCCACTTCCAAGCGAACTTTTGAGCCTTTTTTCCCTTTAATCTTATCGACAACATCTTCCAAACGCCAACCGACGACATCTTCAATTTCACCTGTTGCTTGGCCTACACCGATAATTTTATCGCCTGCTTTTAATTTTTTACTGCGATCTGCCGGCGCACCAGGAACAAGAGATTGGATAATAGTTTCATCATCTTCCTGACGCAAGGTTGCCCCAATACCTTCCAAAGACAAATTCATACTTTCATTAAAACTTTTTGCCGTACGTGGCGCAAGATAAGAAGTATGCGGATCGATTTCCCGTGCAAAGGCATTTACAAACAGTTGGGTCACATCGTCCGGTTTTGTTTGAGTCAAACGACGAATAGCAAGGTTATAACGCTTACTCAACTTTTTCTTCACTTCCGCCCAAGATTTACCTTTTAACTTCAGCGCGATAACATCATTCTCTACACGTTGTTTCCAAAGGATATTGGCTTCTTCTTGATTTTTAGGATAAGCGGCTTTTTTACGATCAATTTCAATTTGCTCATCATCAGATAAATTAGGCTCTTTATCTAACAAACTTAATGCATATTCATAACGTTCATAACGACGCTTCATCAGTAAATCATAAATCGCAAAAGCAGCATCCAATTTGCCTTCATTGAGTTCATCATCCAATAAGGAACCATACTTACTGCGCAACTCGTCTACATCGGATTGTAAAAATGTATTATGACTATAATCCAAGAAATCCAAATAACGATCAAAGATCTTCTGCGAAAAAGCATCATCTAACTGAAATTTACGATAGTGAGATTGGGTCAAGCGTGTTGTTGCACGTTTAGTCGCCAAAGAATTTTCCTCACTAGGTTGTAATGAAACAATTTCACTGGCTTTAATAGTCGGTTTAACCGCTAATGCATAAGAGCTTAAGACAAGACTTGCAATCGCAAGATAAGTTTTAGTCAATTTGAACGTCATTGCGTTTCCTTATAATTGGACTTTCCTAATAAAGAAAAACATCGTCAAGCCAAAGCAACCACGATGTGAGAAGATATGCCCCATCATAACAACACTCATAGGGCAATGATTTCTAAGCAAATAAGCGATCTGCACTCACGCTAATCACTAAGCCGTTTTCTAATTGCACACGAGCTACTTCCTTTAATACATCAAGTACAATAGCCGTTTGCGTATGTTCACCGGCTTTCACTTTAACTTGCGCACCTTTTTCAAGTGTTGAAAAATCAAGTGCGGTTAATTTTGCTTTTGTTTTTACTGTATGAGTTGGTTTCTCACCATTCACTTTTTTGTGTGTAGGTTTACGTACACGTTTTTTCTGCGCAACTTTAGCAGCCGTTTTCTCTGCAGCACGTTTTTCTGCAAATTTCGCTTTCGCTTCTGCTAATTGCTGCGCGGCATGATCGGCGTGCTCTTGCTCCAATACACCAGCAGGATTGCCTTGTAAATCAACACGCACAGCCCCTAAACGACAACCATGCAGATAACGCCAGTTTGAGGTGTATTGACGCAACGCATGACGTAATTGCGTTTTACTCACATGTTCATCATCTTTTAATGCTTCAGCTAAATCTTGGAATAAACCAATTTTTAACGGTTTAGCTTCACCTTCCACAGAGAAACATAATGGAAATTTTTCTGCTAAATAGGCAATTACTGCTTTATTATTTGTTAACTTTGAGCTTTCTGCCGATTGAGCTTCTGCCACCTGAACTTCGTTTTGAACGTCAGTCATTTTAATTCCTACTAAATGATAAAATATTGCGCGTATTCTATCCCACTTCCCCAAAGGTCGCAACGGATTATTATGGATAAACCAAGCCGTTCAACCGTCACAAATTTTAACCACACTTTGATTTTTATATATGAACTGTCTAAAATGCAACTTATTTGCTCAAATTTATTCACAAACAATGACAAATTCTCTAAGACTGCTCAATACCACTCAGCACATTGCACGCTGCGGCGAATGCGATGCATTGGTGACTATTGCCGGTTTAGAGAGAGGTCAACATGCCGAATGTCCTCGTTGTCATCATAATTTACAATCTAAGGATCGCTGGTCTTTAAACCGATGCGCCATGATTGCTATCTCCATTCTTATATTAATGCCTTTCTCGCTGACTTATCCTTTATTAAGCGTAGATTTAATTGGTGTTAAAGTAGATGCCTCTATTTGGGGAGGGATTTGGAAAATGGCAACAGAAGGCTATCCTGTGACTGCCTTTATGGTGTTTTTAACCGCAATCTTTGCGCCGATTAGCTTTTGTCTCGCTGTCATTATTTTACGCGGGTGCCAAATTATCAAACGCAAACCACGTAATCTTTTAATTGCTATTGATTATTTAAAGCCTTGGGTCATGTTTGATATTTATCTTGTGGCCTTAGGGGTTAGCGCATTCAAAGTCCGTGATTATGCCTCCTTGGAATTTGATATTTATCTTGTTGCTTTTATCGCGACAGCCATTTTAATGACTTTACTTTTTGCCAAAATCAATCCCAAAGAACTTTGGAACGATTTTTATCCTCAACATTTGCGTCTTCTGCCTGAACAAGCCCAAAAACTTCAGGAAAATCCACCGCACTTTTGTTACAGCTGCGATTACACCTTTGCTCGTCCATTGCGCGATCATAAAAAACGAGAAATTTGCCCACGTTGCAATAGCTTATTGGACAGAACCGCCAGCATCAGTTTACAACAAACCTGGGCACCATTACTTGCCGGTATTGTTATGTTATTTCCTGCTAATTTTTACCCTATTTCTTATACATTTATAAATAATATTCCCACGGGCGATACGCTGATTTCAGGTGTGATAAGTTTTATTAATATGGGAAGCTATTTTGTGGCATTCATTGTTTTTGCAGCAAGTATATTCGTTCCCATTAGCAAAGCTCTGATTATGCTCTATTTATTAGCAAGTATTCATTTTAACTGGCGTCACTCAATTAAATGGCAAATGCGATTGTTCCACATAATTCATTTTGTGGGACGCTGGTCGATGCTTGATCTATTTGTGTTAGCATTGATGATGTCCTTAGTGACACGCGGACAAATTATCAACTTCTCTGTTGGACCGGCTGCCGTTTACTTTGGTGCCTCCGTATTTTTAACTATGATTGCAACAACCAATTTTGACAGTCGTTTACTTTGGAAAATTTATGACAGACCCACAAAATAACTCAGCCGAACAAATTCAATCTGCCAAAATACGTCAATCTCGCCGTATTTCTCCCTTTTGGCTATTGCCGATTATTGCCTTAATTATCGGGGCGACTCTATTTTCTCAAATCATCAAAGAGCAAGGGGAAACCATTACCATTACCTTTGCTCATGGGGATGGTATTGTTGCCAATAAAACCCAAATTCGCTATCAAGGCTTACAAATCGGTGTGGTAAAAAAAGTGAATTTTACCGATGATCTAAAAAAAGTCGAAGTACAAGCCAATATTTATCCTGAAGCCAAAACCGTTTTACGTGAAAACACCAAATTTTGGTTAGTTCAACCCAATGCGTCTCTGGCAGGGATTTCAGGTTTAGATACTTTAATTTCAGGTAACTATATTACCTTACAACCGGGTGACGGTAGCTATAAAGACGAATTCATTGCGGAAACAGAAGGCCCTATCGCTCAAATCAATGATGGGGACTTACTCATTCATTTAATTAGTCATGACCTCGGATCTATTTCTGTGGGTTCATCGGTTTTCTATAAAAAAATGCCCGTGGGCAAGGTCATGAACTATCGTTTTACTAAAGATCAAAAAGAAATTGAAATCGATATTGTCATTGAAAAAGCCTATACCAACTTGGTTAAAAAAGAGACGCACTTTTGGAATATTAGCGGAATCAAAGCGGATGTAGGATTGAATGGTATTAAATTAGATATGGATAGCTTGGCGGCTGTCGTACAAGGTGCGATTGCTTTTGACTCACCGGATCATAGTGAGCCTGCAACCCCAAATGATAAATTCACACTCTACCCTAATTTACAAGCAGCACAACGTGGCACTGAAGTTGATGTTGAATTGCCTAATATCACACTCAAAACTGATGTATTGCCAAGTATTAGCCGACATTCTGTTGTACTTTACCGCCAGTATGAAGTGGGTAAAATCTTAGAAATTCGCCCAACAACTTCACATTTTGAGGTGGACGTATATATTTATCCGAAATACCGTCATCTTTTAACCGATAAAAGCCTGTTTTGGGTAGAAAGTGCGGCACAAATTGATATTACACCTAAAGGCATTAGCATTCAGGCAACGCCTATTGCACGCTCACTGAAAGGGGCGATTAGCTTCGATAATTCAGGATCAAGTAAAAATACTACGCTTTATGCCAATGAACTACGGGCTAAATCCGCCGGACAAGTCATCACTCTTACCGCAAATGATGCCACAAATTTAAGTAAAGGGATGAGTTTACGCTATATGGGGCTTTCTGTGGGGGAAATTGAAAGCCTTACATTAGATCCCAAAGCCAACAAAATTGTCGCCAAAGCCTTAATGAACCCGAATTATATGAATATTGTGGCAAAAGAAGGCTCTCAGTTCCAAGTCATTTCACCTAAAATTTCAGCAGGTGGTATTGAGAATATAGACAGCCTATTGCAGCCTTATATTGATATTGATGTAGGAAATGGCGCACGCAAAACCCAATTTCAGCTAAATGACAATAATGGGCAACAATCAAAAATCACTCATGGTTTCCCTATTACCTTGGAAGCCAGTGATGCCTCCAATTTAAGTATAGGCGCACCGGTCATGTACCGTGGTGTCGATGTGGGCAAAATCAAAAATATGGAATTAAATAGCCTAGGTGATCGTGTATTAATTCATATTTTGATCACCCATAAATATGCCCACTTGGTACGTCAAAATTCAGAATTCTGGGTGTCATCAGGCTACTCAGCGGGTTTAGGTTGGTCGGGCATTGAAGTCAATACGGGCTCAATGCAACAGCTACTTAAAGGCGGTATCGCCTTTTCTACTCCATCCGGCACGGTAGTTCAACCGCAAGCCAAGGCAAATCAACGCTTCTTGCTACAAGAACGCCGCCCGAATGACGCTAAACAATGGAATTCAGGGGCAATGCCAACAAATTAAGCTAAAAAATGACCGCACTTTTTCAGAAGTGCGGTCAAATGGTTATGGATTTTCCACGGCTAATTCCGCTATTTTTACGATCACATTCACCGCGCTTTCCATGCCTTCAAGAGTAATTAACTCATGCTTACTATGGAAATTATAACCACCCGTGAAAATATTCGGACAAGCTAGCCCTTTCTCTGCTAACCAAGCCCCATCTGTGCCGCCACGAATTGGTTTATGTAAAGGTTCTATGCCACATTCACGCATCGCACGATCCGCCAATTCAATGGATTGTGGGACTCTTTGAACTGTCTGATACATATTTTTATAGCTATCTGTGATTTCCAACTCGACTTTCTGACGTAAGCCTTTCGTTTGATTAAACTGTGCCACTGCCTTTTCCATAAACGCTTTGCGCTGTTCAAATTTTTGTGCATCAAAATCACGAATTAAATAATGCAATTCGACTTTTTCCACATCCCCCACAAAACGACTTAAATGAAAAAAGCCCTCTTTCCCCGAAGTTTTCTCTGGCGTTTCATTGCTAGGAAAAGCTTGTTGAAACTCACAAGCTAAGGTTAATGCATTAATCATCTTCCCTGTGGCGTAACCTGTATGCATATTACGCCCATAAATCGTCACTTTCGCACTCGCGCCATTAAAATTTTCGTATTCCAGCTCGCCGACTTCACCCCCATCTATGGTGTAAGCCCAATCGCAAACAAAATCCTCCATCGAAAAGAATTTCATCCCCAATCCAATTTCTTCATCGGGGGTAAATGCCACTCGAATATGACAATGGGGAAGATTTTGTTGTTTCAACACAGAAAGTGCGGTCATAATTTCGGCAATTCCCGCTTTATTATCCGCGCCCAACAGCGTAGTGCCATCAGCAACGATTAAGGTTTTGCCGATATGCTGATGTAAAAATGAATAAAATACAGGGCTAATAAATTCATCTCCAATTCCCAAAGCAATATCACCGCCGCGGTAATTTTCAATCACTTCAGCACGAACATGCTTCCCGCTACATTCAGGGGATGTATCAAGATGTGCAAGCAAACCAATGGTTGGCGCGTTCGGCACATTGGCAGGCAATAATGCGGTTAACACCCCATGTTTCGTTAATTTAACATTTTCAAGCCCAAGGGTACGTAGTTCTTGTTCAAGTTGCTTGGCTAATTTTAATTGCCCTGATGTGGTCGGTGAAGATTTTCCATTTAGTTTAGATTGCGTATCAAATTCGGTATAACTTAAAAATCGTCCTAATAAGGCGTTACGAAATGACATAGATATTCCCTTTTACTCAACGTTAATGACGAGTAAATTTACCAATTTTTTCACCGCACTTTTTTGATATATAACAAAGATTTTTACTAAATCTAGAAAAAATGGCTTTTTTATACGCGAGATCAATCTTTTTTCATAAAAAAATGCCCTAAAAGGTAATAATGGCTTTCATTTATCCCCCTTTGCCTTTATCATTAGCATTCAAATTGTATCTTGGTGTCTGCAAGGACTTGCAGATGTATTTCTTTCATCTTTTCTCAATCACATTACAGTGAGTTAATGTTATTGACTAGGAGAAACCAAAGCTAGTGGAAACAACGACTAAAAAGCCTATCGTTGAGCTTCGTGTATTGAAAAAAGCTTACGGCGATAACACAATTATTAATGATTTCAACTTAACGATTAATAATGGTGAATTCGTGACAATTCTTGGTCCGTCAGGTTGCGGTAAAACAACGGTTTTACGCTTAATTGCGGGGTTTGAAGAAGCGAATGGTGGCCAAATTATTATTGATGGTGAAGATGTGACAAACATTCCTGCCGAACATCGTCATGTTAACACGGTGTTCCAAAGTTATGCGCTATTCCCGCATATGACCATCTTTGATAATGTGGCGTTTGGTTTACGTATGCAAAAAGTACCGGAAAACGAAATCAAAACACGTGTACTTGAAGCATTACGTATGGTTCAATTGGAAGAAATGGCTGATCGTAAGCCAACCCAACTTTCAGGCGGTCAACAACAACGTATCGCTATCGCGCGTGCGGTGGTTAATAAGCCGAAAGTATTGTTATTAGACGAATCTTTATCTGCATTAGATTACAAATTACGTAAACAAATGCAAAATGAGTTGAAATCCCTTCAACGTAAACTGGGTATTACCTTTATCTTTGTTACACACGATCAAGAAGAAGCATTAACTATGTCTGACCGTATTATCGTGTTACGCAAAGGTAATATTGAACAAGACGGCTCACCACGTGAAATTTACGAAGAACCACGCAATTTATTCGTGGCAAAATTTATCGGTGAAATCAATATTTTTGATGCAACAGTGATTGAACGTGTTGATGCACAACGTGTTCGTGCCAATGTGGAAGGGCGTATTTGTGACATTTACGTTGAACAAGAAATTAAACCTAATCAAAAACTTAAAGTATTGTTACGCCCTGAAGACGTATTACTTGAAGAATTGGATGATGATGAGCAATCCAGCAAAATCATCGGTCATATTCGCGAACGTAACTATAAAGGAATGACCCTTGAATCCACCGTTGAATTAGATCACAACGGTAAAATGGTGCTAGTTAGCGAATTCTTTAATGAAGACGATCCAAATATCGATCACTCGTTAGATCAAAAAGTGGGCGTAACTTGGATTGAAAAATGGGAAGTGGTCTTAAACGATGAAGACGAATAAATTTCAAAAAATTGTCGTTGCTATCATCTTTGCGTGGCTGATCTTCTTTGTTTTTGCACCAAACTTTTTGGTGTTTTTGGTCAGCTTCTTAACGAAAGATACCAGCAACTTTTACGCGCTGCCATTTACCTTTGAGAACTACACCCGCCTATTTGAGCCGCTTTATGGTACAGTGGTGTGGAACTCATTGTATATGTCAGTCATCGCAACGCTACTTTGCCTTGTCATTGGTTATCCCTTTGCCTTTATGATGACCAAAATCAATGCAAAATATCGCCCGATTTTAATGTTTTTGCTCGTGCTTCCATTTTGGACAAACTCATTAATTCGTATTTATGGCATGAAAGTCTTCTTAGGCGTAAAAGGCATTCTTAACTCATTCTTACTTTCAATCGGTTTAATTAGCGAGCCTATTCGTATTTTGAATACAGAAGTAGCGGTCATTATTGGCTTAGTTTATTTATTATTGCCATTTATGATTTTACCGCTCTACTCTGCCATTGAAAAATTAGACTTACGCCTATTAGAAGCGGCAAAAGACTTGGGTGCAAACGCGTTCCAACGCTTTGTGAAAATTATTATTCCACTCACCATGCCGGGCATCGTTTCAGGCTGCTTGCTTGTTTTACTTCCTGCCATGGGGATGTTCTATGTTGCCGACTTATTGGGTGGTGCAAAAGTATTGCTTGTGGGTAATGTGATTAAGAGTGAATTCTTAGTATCACGCAACTGGCCATTTGGTGCGGCAATCAGTATCGGCTTAACCATTTTAATGGCGTTATTAATCTTCGTTTACTACAAAGCGAATAAATTACTGAATAAGAAAGTGGAGTTAGAATAATGGGTCGCATACTACGTAGTTTCTTTATGTTGGTTGTGTACGCCTATTTGTACATTCCAATTGTGATTTTAGTAGGCAATTCTTTCAATGAAGACCGCTATGGCTTGAGTTGGAAAGGATTTAGCTGGAACTGGTACGAACGTTTATTTAATAACGACACACTCATTCAGGCAGCAATCCATTCTGTTGTTATCGCGTTTGTAGGCGCAACCTTAGCCACGATTATTGGCGGTTTAACAGCGATTGCCCTTTATCGTTACAAATTCCGCGGTAAACAGGCGGTAAGTGGAATGTTATTTGTGGTCATGATGTCACCTGATATTGTTATGGCGGTATCCTTATTGGCATTATTTATGATGGTCGGTATCTCACTTGGCTTCTGGTCATTATTACTGGCACACATTACATTCTGTTTACCTTATGTCGTTGTCAGCGTGTATTCTCGCTTAAAAGGCTTTGATGTACGTATGTTAGAAGCCGCGCGCGACTTAGGTGCAAGTGAAATCACCATTTTACGTAAAATCATTCTGCCACTTGCCTTACCGGCAATTGTGTCAGGTTGGTTATTAAGCTTCACGCTTTCTCTTGATGACGTTGTGGTTTCATCTTTTGTTAGTGGTGCAAGCTATGAAATTTTACCGCTGAAAATTTACTCTTTGGTAAAAACAGGTGTGACCCCTGAAGTGAACGCCTTAGCCACCATTATGATCGTCTTATCACTGGCTTTAGTGTTAATTGGTCAACTCATTGGTAGAAAAGGAAAAGAGTAAAAACTCCGGCTAGACAGACCGTACTTTTAGCCTTACAATAGCGCCCGACCGTTAAGCTAGCTATTAGCCTAAAGTCAGGCGTTTTTTTATGTATTCTTTTTAAGAATACGGGTACTAAAATAGACTCATTGGAGAAAATCTAAATGAAAAAATTAGCAGGTCTTTTCGCGGCTAGCTTAGTAGCAGTTGCGGTGACAGGTTGTAATGACAAGGAAAGCAAAACTGACGCTGCAAACAATGCGCAAGCACAAGCTTCAGAAGAAAAAGTGGTAAATCTGTACACTTGGACTGAATATGTTCCGGACGGTTTATTAGATGAATTCACCAAAGAAACCGGCATCAAAGTAAATGCTTCCAGCCTTGAATCCAACGAAACCATGTACGCAAAAGTAAAATTACAAGGTGCGGGGGATGACGGCTATGACGTGATTGCACCATCAAACTACTTTGTGTCAAAAATGGCTCGTGAAGGGATGTTAAAAGAATTAGATCACAGCAAATTACCGGTTATCGCAGAGCTTGATCCTGATTGGTTAGACAAACCTTATGACAAAGGCAACAAATACAGCTTACCACAATTATTAGGTGCACCGGGTATCGCTTATAACGTGAAAACTTACAAAGGTTCTGATTTCACGTCTTGGGCTGATTTATGGAAACCTGAATTTGCCGGTAAAGTACAATTATTAGATGACGCACGCGAAGTCTTCAACATTGCGTTATTAAAATTAGGCTTAGATCCAAACACTACCAAACCTGAAGAAATCAAAGCCGCTTACGAAGAATTATTGAAATTACGCCCAAATGTACTTTCATTTAACTCTGACAACCCTGCAAACTCATTTATTTCAGGTGAAGTTGAACTTGGTCAATTATGGAATGGTTCTGTTCGCATTGCGAAAAAAGAAGCACCGGGTACCATTGATATGGTGTTCCCAAAAGAAGGTCCGGTTTTATGGGTTGACACATTGGCAATCCCTGCGAATGCCAAACACCCGGAAGCAGCACACAAACTTATCAACTATTTGTTAAGCGAAAATGTGTCTGAAAAATTAACCTTAGAAATTGGCTACCCAACTTCTAACTTAAAAGCGAAAGCGAAATTACCGGCTGAAATCACCAACGATCCGGCAATCTACCCAACAGCGGAAGTATTGCAAAAATCACATTGGCAAGATGACGTAGGCGAAGCTGTTGAGCTTTACGAAAAATACTATCAAGAATTAAAAGCAGCAAAATAATGTTGGCTTAAGCCAAACAAAACCCCGAAAGCAATTTCGGGGTTTCTTTTTGGTGTTGCGGATAAAGTGCGGTCAAAAATTTACGTGTTTTTTATAATCCAACAATTATGAATTTGCTTATTACGTTCAAAATCAAGAGGTAAGGTTTTGGCTGAAATTTCCACCGCACTTAATCCCAATTCGGATAAGCCATCAAAATCCATTTTGAACCCACGTTTATTATTGGAAAAAATAATCGTGCCGTCTTGGCGTAAAATACGTTTTAGGTTTTTCATTAATTTAATATGATCACGTTGTACATCCCAGCTGTCTTCCATTCGCTTAGAATTTGAAAAGGTAGGCGGATCCACAAAAATAAAATCAAACTGACGATCACAACGTTCAAGCCATTGCAAGCAATCCGCTTGAATAAGTTTATGTTGCTTACCATCCACATCATTTAAAATTAAATTCTGCTCAGCCCAATTCAAATAAGTATTTGACATATCAACGGTTGTTGTAGATTTTGCACCGCCTAATGCCGCATGAACTGTCGCCGATCCTGTATAAGCAAAAAGATTTAGAAAGTCTTTGCCTTTTGCCATTTCACCGACCATTTTTCGCGTTAAACGGTGATCCAAAAATAACCCGGTATCCAAATAATCCGTTAAATTAACCCACAATTTTGCGCCGTATTCATTCACATAAAAATACTCGCCTTTATTGGCTAATTTTTCATATTGATTAGTGCCTTTTTGTTTTTGACGCACTTTTAAAATCAATTTATTGGTTTCGACACCTGTTACTGAAAGTGTTGCCGTTACTGCGTCTAACAAACGTTGACGTGCTTTATTTTCGTCAATATTTTTCGGCGCCGCGTATTCTTGCACCACAATATGATCGCCATAGCGATCTACCGCTAAATTATATTCAGGCAAATCCGCATCGTATAAACGATACGCATCAATCCCCTGCTGTTTTGCCCATTTTTCAATTTTTTTACTATTTTTTTGCAGGCGATTAGCAAAATCTACCGCCACATTTGCAGATGGTGAAAAAGCAAAATTTTCTACCGCACTTTCTTGCGCATTTTGCGTCAAAGTGCGGTCAGAAATTTGATAGTTTTTTTGAATACAATCCAAAGGGCCATTTTTCGCTTTAAATTGACGGAATGAACGCATACGCAAACAATCCAACAAGCCTTCTTCGCTACTAAAAATTGATGCATTCCAACCGCCAAATTGCTGTTTGATCCGTTGCCCAAACACAGAATATAACGCAATTAAAGCTGGCGTTGTACCTAAGCGTTCCCCATAAGGTGGGTTACAAACCAAGGTGCCTTTTTTCCCGGTTTCAACAGGATTTTTCAACGCCGCCACATCCCCTTGTTTAAATTGAATAAGATGGGCAACACCTGCATTCTTCGCGTTACGTTGCGCTTTTTGCAACACACGATGATCTAAGTCGAAACCATAGAAATGGGGCTGTGGATTTTTATTAAATTCCGTCTCTGCCATTTCCACGGCGTCCGCTTTCACCTTATCCCAAGCGGCTTGATTATGCCCTTTCCAAAAATCAAAGCCCCAATGCATACGATGTAATTGCGGTGCGATCTTCGCTTCCATTTGTGCCGCTTCAATTAACAAGGTTCCCGAACCACACATCGGATCCACTAACGGTGTGCCCTGTTGCCAACCTGAACGCAAAACGATGGCAGCCGCTAAGGTTTCACGCAATGGCGCTGCCCCTGTGTCTTCACGATAACCACGAAAATGCAATGCTTCACCGCTTAAATCCAAAGAGATAATCAAGGCTTCACGGTTTAAATAGGCGTGAATACGAACATCAGGATTGTCTTTATCCACGCTCGGGCGTGGTAACCCTTGACGTTCAAAATAATCCACAATACCATCTTTAACACGCATTGCGCCAAATTGACTGTGGCGAATTTCACGGTTTGTGCCGTTAAAATCCACGAAAAAATGCACTTTTTCGTCAAATTGTGCTAACCAATGGTAACTCACTACCGCGCCATATAAATCCAAATCACTGTAAATTTTGGTTTCAATTAAGGGCAACAGTACGCGCGAAGCCAAACGCGACCACATCAACACACGGTATTGTGTTTCATCATCGGCAAGAAAATGCACGCCACCTTGCGCAACCTTACATTCTGTCGCACCCAGTTCCGTTAATTCCACTTTTAATAATTCTTCAAAACCACGAGACGTGGTCGCAAAAAGTGCTTTCATTCGATTTCTCTCAACTAGAAAATTTGGCGAATTATAGCAAATATGCGTTAAAATGACCGCACTTTCATTGAGCATTCATTTATTTTTTGCTTGCATAGGATTAAAAATGCATATATATTCAAAATAAATGAATAATTATCTAAAAAGGAATAGCTATGCGCAGCACGGAATTAGTTCAATGGTTTAGACAATCCACGCCTTATGTGAATATGCACCGTGGTAAAACCTTTGTGATTATGCTTGATGGCGACACCATTGCCAGCGATAATTTTATTAATATTATCAGTGATATACGATTACTACATAGCCTAGGCATTAAATTAATCATTGTTTTCGGCGCGCGCTTCCAAATTAATGAATTGTTGCTCAAACATAATATTCAACCGCAATATCACAAAAACATTCGTGTCACCGATTTACGCACGTTAGAGCTTGTTAAACAAGCGGCGGGTATGTTGAATTACGACATCACATCGCGTCTTTCCATGCGACTTCCCCATTCACCGCTTTTAAATGTAGTGAGTAGCAACTTTATTCTTGCGCAACCTATCGGTGTTGACGATGGTGTGGATTATATGCTGAGTGGTAAATTGCGCCGTATTGAAGTAGAAAATATTAAGCAACAATTAGAAAAAGATGCCATTGTGCTTATCGGCCCTGTTGCCCCCTCTGTCACGGGAGAAAGTTTCAATTTGCCCTTTGAAGAAATTGCTACCCAAGTGGCGATAAAACTTAAAGCAGAAAAGTTAATTGGTTTTAGCTCAACTCAAGGTATTTTAGATCAAAACGGGATTTCTATTCCTGATCTCAAACCGCAAGATGCCGCTTTACATTTGCAAAAACTCATTGAACAAGATCAATATCACAGTTCTCAAGCACGCTTCTTGCAAGCAGCCATTGATGTCTGTCGTGCCGGGGTTCATCGTTCCCACTTGCTAAGTTATGAAGAAGATGGATCATTATTGCAAGAGTTGTTTACACGTGATGGTGTGGGTACACAGCTTTCTATGGAAAATTCCGAAGATATTCGTATTGCTACCGCACGAGACATTCCAAGTTTACTTGAACTTATTCACCCATTGGAGCAACAAGGTATCTTGGTTAAACGCTCACGTGAACAACTGGAAATGGAAATTAGCCGCTATACCATCATCGACCGTGATGGTGTGATTATTGCTTGTGCAGCACTGAATGTCTATGAAGAAGAGAAAATGGCGGAAATGGCATGCGTTGCTGTTCATCCTGATTATCGCAGTTCATCGCGCGGTGACATTTTACTGGAGGAAATCCAGAAACGCGCACGTGATTTAGGCATTGAAAAATTATTTGTTTTAACCACACGTACCGTACATTGGTTCCAAGAACGGGGTTTTAGAATGGCAAATGTGGAAGATTTGCCGAAAGACAAACGCGATCATTATAACTATCAACGCCGTTCAAAAATTCTCATTCAGGATTTGGTGGACGAGAAATTGTAAGAAAATATCTGGATTAGAGAGATACAATCCCAAAGAACTGATTAGTTCATCTTTGTGAATCACCTAGCACGAGCTGTGCTAGGTTCGTTAAGCCTAGCCCCTCCGGGGCTGAAAGGAAGAGCCGCAGAGCGGCTCAGATTAAAGAGCCCTATACGGCTCGTATAGGGCTATGTTCACCTATCTACAACTTCCGTCTCAAGGACACTTCGCCACCATTAAAGGTCAAACATTGTTCACCATTGTTGCGTATTAATTGTAAATATCCCCATTCATCAATACCCTGCTCAATCCCTGAAATCACTTCTTTCTCCGTAATCACATTTACTTCTTCGCCAAAGAATTCATCACATAACAACCATTTTTGCTGAAATTCAGCGGTAATGCCTTGCTGCTCAAAATATTCCAGCGCAGTAACGACTTCTTGAATCACCGTGCAAAGCAACAAAGTGCGGTCAATTTTAGGCAAAATTTCATTCAAATTTGCCCAAGGCTGATCGATTTGGTTACTGTCTTTTGGAATCGCCACATTAATGCCCACGCCAATAACCAAATTCAATTTTCCATTTTCACTATTGGCAATTTCAATCAAAATCCCAGCCAACTTCTTCCCATTCAGCAAAACATCATTAGGCCATTTCAACATTGCCCCACATCCGCCTAATTTTTTGATGGCATCCACAATCGCCATGCCCACAACCAAACTTAAGCCATCAATAGGCTTACGCGCGTCCACTTGCCAAATTAAACTAAAAATAGCTTGGCTCCCAAATGGCGATTGCCATTGGCGACCACGGCGACCTCGCCCAGCAGTTTGGTGTTCCGTCAAGCAAATATCCCCTTTATTCAGCCGTCCTTGATTGGCTAGCATAAATTGGTTGGTGGAATTAATGATAGGATGATAAATCACCTTATAATGAGGAAAAGTTTGTTGAATTTTCTCCGCACTTATCAATGCCGTTTGGGCGATAAGTTTCACTTCGCCAAAACTTGTATCAATTTGGATACTCTGTTCTTGCAAGGCTGAAATTTCCGCTAAAAGCTGTGCGTCATTTAGGGATAAAAGTGCGGTCAATTTTTCAAAAGAATGGGGCTGACAATCCGCCAACAGGTTTAATAGCTGAACCATAAAATTTCTCATAGGAAAACGTTTGGCTTATTTTTGCATATTCTGTAAAAAAGATAAAATTTTCCGTTCACAACCGCATTGAAAATCTGTATAATCCCGCCGCAATATTTAACTTACAACTTAAAAGAGAGAATATTGCAATGGCACTTCGAATCAAATCTGAAGCATTAACATTTGACGACGTTTTACTCGTTCCTGCTCATTCAACTGTATTACCCAATACAGCAGACCTTTCCACTCAATTAACCAAAACTATCCGTTTAAATATCCCAATGCTTTCCGCAGCGATGGATACTGTAACCGAAACCAAATTAGCGATCTCTTTAGCACAAGAAGGCGGTATTGGTTTTATCCACAAAAATATGTCTATCGAACGCCAAGCAGATCGTGTACGTAAAGTGAAAAAATTTGAAAGCGGTATCGTCACCGAACCGGTAACCGTTTCGCCTGAATTGACTTTAGGCGAACTGGCTGAATTAGTGAAGAAAAATGGTTTTGCCGGCTACCCTGTTGTAGATAAAGAAGGCAATTTAGTCGGTATTATTACAGGTCGTGATACCCGTTTCGTGCGTGATTTAAGCAAGCCAGTATCGAAAGTGATGACGCCAAAAGAACGCCTTGTTACCGTTAAAGAAAATGCGACACGTGAAGAAATCTTAGATTTAATGCACGAACACCGCGTGGAAAAAGTGTTAATGGTTGATGACAGCTTTAAATTAAAAGGCATGATTACCGTTAAAGATTTCCAAAAAGCAGAGCAAAAACCAAACGCATGTAAAGATGCATTTGGTCGTTTACGTGTAGGCGCAGCGGTTGGTGCCGGCCCAGGTAATGAAGAACGCATTGAAGCCTTAGTTCAAGCTGGCGTGGACGTGCTTTTAATCGACTCTTCACACGGTCATTCTGAAGGTGTGTTACAACGTGTGCGTGAAACTCGTGCGAAATACCCTAACTTGCCAATCGTAGCAGGTAACGTAGCTACCGCTGAAGGCGCTATCGCTCTTGCCGATGCAGGTGCAAGTGCGGTAAAAGTGGGTATCGGCCCGGGTTCAATTTGTACCACTCGTATCGTAACAGGCGTGGGAGTTCCACAAATTACCGCAATTGCAGAAGCCGCAGCCGCATTAGAAGGTCGTGGTATTCCTGTGATTGCAGACGGTGGTATCCGCTACTCAGGTGATATTTCTAAAGCCATCGCGGCTGGTGCAAGCTGTGTCATGGTGGGGTCAATGTTCGCAGGAACAGAAGAAGCACCGGGCGAAATCGAGCTTTACCAAGGTCGTGCATTCAAATCTTACCGTGGTATGGGTTCATTAGGTGCAATGAGTAAAGGTTCTTCAGACCGTTACTTCCAATCAGATAATGCAGCGGACAAACTTGTGCCTGAAGGTATCGAAGGTCGTATTCCGTACAAAGGTTTCTTAAAAGAAATCATTCACCAACAAATGGGCGGTTTACGTTCTTGTATGGGCTTGACAGGTTCTGCGACCATCGAAGATTTACGCACTAAAGCACAATTTGTACGTATTAGCGGTGCAGGTATTAAAGAAAGCCACGTTCATGACGTAACAATTACGAAAGAAGCACCTAACTATCGTATGGGTTAATCTTTCAACAGACTTGTAAGGTGGGCTTACTAGCCCGCCTTTTCTAGTTTTTTTTATTATTTGCAAAATTTTCTGAAAATTTAACCGCTTGAAATCTAATATGGACATTAAACTTTTTGAACACAAAGAAGTGCGTTCCGTTTGGGACGAAGAACAAGAAAAATGGTATTTTTCGATTATTGATGTCATCGAAGTTTTGACGGAAAGCCTAGATGCGGCAGCGTATTGGCGTAAATTAAAACAACGTTTGAAAGCAGAGGGAAATGAAACCGTGACAAATTGTCACAGTTTGAAAATGCTTGCGAAAGACGGAAAAATGCGTTCATCTGACGTAGCCGATGTACCGCAACTACTGCGCTTAATTCAATCCATTCCGTCCCCGAAAGCTGAGCCATTTAAACTTTGGTTAGCACAAGTGGGAAGTGAGCGTTTAGATGAATTGCAAGATCCAGAACTTACTATCAACCGAGCAATGCAGGATTACTTGCGATTAGGCTATTCGGAAAATTGGATTAACCAACGTTTAAAAAGCATTGAAATCCGTAAGGAATTGACAGACGAATGGAAACGTGTCGGCGTGAAAGAAGGGCAACAATTTGCCGTTTTAACCGATATTATCACCAAAGCGTGGAGCGGAAAAACCACCAAAGAATATAAGCAATTCAAAGGGTTAAAGAAAGAAAACTTACGCGATAATATGACGAACACCGAGCTCATTCTCAATATGTTAGCCGAAGCCTCAGTCAAAGATATTTCGCAAGCGGTAAACCCTGAAACCTTTGAAGAAAATCAAAAAGTCGCAGAACAAGGCGGCAATGTTGCTAAAGTTGCTTTACAAGAGTTAGAGAGCAAAACGGGTAAAAAAGTGGTGAGCGATTTATCTGCGAAGAAAATGATTGCGGAAAGTAAGAAGAAGTTGAAATAACGATATTTTCCCCGTACGGCAAGCCGTACGGGGTTACGCATAGTTCAGCTCCGCTGGAGCTGGAAGTGACAAATGAACAAAGAGCTACGGAGTAGCTCAATTATGCTTAACCTAGGGCGTAAGCCCTAGGATAAATACAATCAAAAATTTAAGGAGTTTTTATGCTTACATTACAAATAATTGGTGGTATTTTAGGTATTGTTCTTATTGGTTATCTGCTCTTTATTTTAACTCGTAAAGTTTTTAGGATATATTGGACGAAATTCAAATTTGATATATTCTCTAAAAAAATCTTCATTATTGAAGCAATCATTGGAGTTTTATTTACATTTGGCATTATTATTTCTGAAATATCCATAGATAAATGGAATGGATACACTCTTTGCTTACTATCTTCATTAATTTTTATAGGCTTGCTAACTTATATTTATAGAAAAACAGACTTTAGCCATACGTTATTATCAATTCCTATTATTTTGATTATTCTACCATTTCTATCAATAATAGCCCTATTTGTTATAGCTGAATGGGTTCTCGAAAGATCTGGAGTTAATACTGATAAATATATCGTTATCAAGCATTACTGATAATTTTCATTAAAACAGAGAAACAAAATGACAAACATCCACAACCACAAAATCTTAATCCTTGACTTTGGTTCACAATATACCCAACTGATCGCACGCCGTGTGCGTGAAATTGGGGTTTACTGCGAACTTTGGGCTTGGGACGTGACGGAAGAACAGATCCGTGAATTTAACCCAACGGGGATTATTCTTTCAGGCGGTCCTGAAAGTACCACTGAAGAAAACAGCCCACGTGCACCTGAATATGTGTTTAACGCTGGCGTGCCAGTGCTTGGCATTTGCTACGGTATGCAAACAATGGCAATGCAGTTAGGCGGTTTAACTGAAACATCAGATCACCGTGAATTTGGCTATGCCTCTGTTGAGTTAAAAGCAACCGACAGTTTATTTGCAAAATTAAACGATGATTTGACCGCTTCTCAACCAAAATTAGACGTTTGGATGAGCCACGGCGATAAAGTCACCCGTTTACCGTCAAACTTCCAAATCACTGGCGTAACCCCAACTTGCCCGATTGCAGCAATGTCGGACGAAAGTCGCCGTTTCTATGGTGTGCAGTTCCACCCAGAAGTGACCCATACGAAAAGTGGTTTAGAACTACTGAAAAATTTCGTGGTCGGTATTTGTGGCTGTGAAACCAAATGGACAGCGGAAAACATCATTGAAGATGCTGTAGCTCGCATTAAAGCCCAAGTTGGCGATGATGAAGTGATCTTAGGCTTATCAGGCGGCGTGGACTCATCGGTTACTGCTTTACTTTTACACCGTGCAATCGGCAAAAACTTGCACTGCGTATTCGTAGATAACGGCTTATTACGCTTAAACGAAGGCGATCAAGTGATGGAAATGTTCGGCGATAAATTCGGTTTGAACATTATTCGTGTAAACGCCGAAGATCGTTTCTTAGATGCCCTTAAAGGCATTGATGAACCTGAAGCGAAACGCAAAACCATCGGTAAAGTCTTCGTCGATGTGTTTGACGATGAATCTAAAAAATTGACTTCAGTGAAATGGTTAGCACAAGGTACGATTTACCCAGATGTGATCGAATCCGCAGCCAGCAAAACAGGCAAAGCACACGTGATCAAATCGCACCACAACGTAGGTGGCTTGCCCGACTATATGAAATTGGGCTTGGTCGAGCCATTGCGTGAATTGTTCAAAGATGAAGTGCGTAAAATCGGCTTGGCACTAGGCTTACCAGCTGAAATGCTCAACCGCCACCCATTCCCAGGCCCAGGCTTAGGCGTGCGTGTGTTAGGTGAAATCAAAAAAGAATACTGCGATTTAGTCCGCCGTGCCGATGCGATCTTTATGGAAGAACTACACGCTTCAGGCTGGTACTACAAAGTCAGCCAAGCCTTTACTGTGTTCCTACCAGTCAAATCAGTGGGCGTAATGGGCGATGGACGTAAATATGATTGGGTTGTTTCATTACGTGCAGTGGAAACTATCGACTTTATGACCGCACATTGGGCGCATTTACCTTATGATCTATTAGGCAAAATCTCAAATCGTATTATCAACGAAGTGAACGGGATTTCTCGTGTGGTGTATGACGTTTCAGGCAAACCACCTGCGACGATTGAGTGGGAATAAAATTTCCGCTTTTCATCCCTTATCAATTCATTTCAAAAATAGCTTAAAGCCCTGTTATTTCAGGGCTTTTCTATTCCATACCATTTCATAGCATTTCATATTAGTTTATTTTTATAGCGGTATATTTGACGGTATAGTATTGCTAATCAATATAAAAAGATCGAAAATACCGTCAAGAAATAATGCTTATTTTTGAAATATTTCTCTTAATGACAAAATGAAAAAAACACCAACTCTCTCATATCTTATTCCAGCCTACAACGCCGAAGCCTTTATCGAAAACTGCCTAAACAG
>NZ_CAMEFX010000033.1 GCF_945915845.1 uncultured Actinobacillus sp.
TAAACATCGGAATGTAAGAAGTGCTTATCATAGTTTTAAACGTTATATGGATTATTTATTTACCTATGAAAAGTATGGCGATTTAAATATCGAAAAAACGACAAATAGACTTGAAAACTTATTTGGACAACTTAAGGAGAAATTATCCCATCATGCAGGCTTAACGAAGAAACATAAGATTATGTTTATAAAGGATTTTTTAAATAAAAAGAGTTGCTAAGAATAATTAAAAATATTCATTAGCAACCACTTTGTCATATAGGCATAGTTTTTACAAAATTAGCAACCATTTTGTCTACTATGCCATAAAAAACAGGGCAAACCTTTCAGTTTGCCCATCAGAGATAACATCTCAAATTTAACTCGTTACGCCCCTTTTTTACGGCGTTTTAAGGTATCGAGTAATACGGCTACAACGATAATGCCACCTTTGACAATTTGTTGCCAATATGGGTCAACACCTAACATATTCAAGCCTTTGTTTGTTGTACCAATAATTAATGCACCGATAACACACATTGGAATCGTACCAAAGCCACCACTTAATGATACGCCACCAATTACCGCTGCAGCAATAGCATCAAGTTCCCAAGCTAAACCATAAGATGGGTTACCTGCGTAAGTACGTGCAGCTAATAATGCACCGGCAAGACCGGATAATGCACCCGCAAAGGTGTAAACAAGAATTAAAGTTTTTGTTGTATTGATACCGCAAATTTTAGCTGCATTTAGGTTACCACCCACGGCATAAACATGACGCCCAAAGGTTGAACGGCTTAATAAAATATGTGAGCAGATAACAATAATGATGTAAAGCATCACTAAACCTGGTAAACCAAAGATGCTAACGTCTGAAATCCAAGTAAAGGCTTCAGATGATGCATCGATTGGACGACCATTAGAGTAAAGTTGTGCTGCACCACGCGCAATAATCATCATCCCTAATGTCGCGATAAATGGCGGAATACCGCCAAGTGCGGTTAATCCACCGTTAACAGCACCTAAGAATGCGCCAAGAGCCAAGGATATCGCAAAGGCAAGAATGGCAGAGCTTGCAGCATCTCCTCCTGTAACGAACGAGGCTGCAACCACTGAGGTTAAAGCAACCATGGAACCGGAGGATAAGTCAATCCCTGTGGTGATAATCGCGAAAGTGACACCAATTGCGATGATACCAAACATGGAAACTTGTTCGATAATACTCCAAACCGTACGGGCAGAGAAGAAACCATCAATCGATGCAGATAATACTAGAAACAAAGCAATAAGAATAAACACCATTCCATATGCATTGAGAATTTTTTTCAAAGTTGCTTGTGACATAATACATACCTCATTTAAACAATTTGATTGTCCTATTTTATTGAGTCAGTCCTGATGCTAGTGCTAAGACTCGCTCTTGGGTTAATTCTTGATGTGGAATAATGCCTGCTTGATGACCTTCATGCATGACCATCACTCGATCGCTCATTGATAATAATTCCAACATATCAGAGGTAATCATAATGATGGTTTTACCTTGTTTTGATAATTCAACCATCAATTTATAAAGCTCTGCCTTGGCACCAACATCAATCCCTTTTGTTGGCTCATCCAAAATAAGAATATCCGGCTCAAGTAATAACCAACGTGCTAACAAAACCTTTTGTTGATTACCGCCTGAAAGATTATTCGTGATAACATCCACATTCGGTGCCTTAATTTTGAGCTTATCCTTTTGCTCATTCGCGGTTTTTTGCGATTTAGTGACAGAAACCAAGAAATTCTCTAAATAAGGTGACATTTCCGGCATAATCATATTGTCAGTAATACTTAAATTTAAGAATAGGCCTGTCAATTTACGATCTTCTGTCACAAAACCAATTTTATATTTCATGGCATCGAGTGGATTGTGAATTTCTACTTTTTCACCACGAATATAAATTTCACCACTATCAGCAGGTTTATACCCGAATAAGCTTTCAACAATTTCAGAACGTCCGGCTCCCACTAAGCCTGCGATACCAAAAATTTCTCCCTTGCGCACACTAAAGCTAACATTTTCATATTTACCTTCTCGGGTGAAATTTTTGATTTCTAGGGCGATTTCATCAGAGAGTTCAAAACGTTCTCGTTGGAACATTTCCGACATATCGCGTCCAACCATCATCGAAATTAGCTCTTCTTTGGTCACTTCCGCGGTAGGTTTAGTACCAACATATTGACCATCACGAATCACCGTAATCTCATCTGAAACTCTAAACACCTCATCCAATTTGTGTGAAATAAAGATAATGGCAATACCACGAGCTTTAACAGTTTCAATAATTTTATAGAGCTGCTCTACTTCTCTTTCAGTAAGTGCGGTCGTTGGTTCGTCCATAATGATAATTTTGGCATCATTGGAAACTGCGGTCGCAATGGCAACTAATTGCGCCTTAGCCACCGAAACATCAGACATTTTGGCAGTCACATCCATTGGCACGCCAAGTTCTTTGAGAATTTCTTCGGTCTTACGATCCATTTCTTTTTGATTAAGGAAAAAACCACCTTGTGTAATTTCACGCCCTAGATAAAAATTATCCGCAATGGTTAAATTGGCCGCAGGGGAAATTTCTTGTGGAACCATGGTTAAACCGCTACGAATAGCATCAATCGGACGACTTGGCTTGAAGGGTTTATCATCAAGAATTAATTCACCACCATCATCGGGAATATAAATACCATAAAGCACTTTCATTAAGGTTGATTTACCCGCACCATTTTCCCCCATTAGCGCGTGAACACTCCCACGTTTAACTTTTAAATTAATTCCATCTAATGCTTTTACCCCTGGAAATGTTTTAGACACATTTCGCATTTCGAGAATGTATGGAGAACGATTTAAGTCCGTCATTGAGAACTCCTTAACTCTGATTAGAAGTTTTTATTGTTGTTACTCTTTATATTTACTTATATAGAGATCTTTCTTATCTGGTGTTACCAATTCAAAAGGAATCCATTTATATTTTGGAACTGTCTCTCCTTTTGCTGCTTTATAAATCATTTCTGCGCTAGCTCGTCCTTGTCCTGAAGCTGATTGGTAAACGGTTGCATCTAACCCTTTACCCAAATACTCCAATGCATCTGGTGTTGCATCAATGCCTACAATCAATAAGTCCTCATCTTTTAAACCGCGCTTTTGTGCTGCCAGTACAGCACCAATCGCCATTTCATCATTATTACTAAAAATAACCTTGATATTTTTATGGGCTGCTAATAAATTTTCTGTGATATCCATAGCTTTTGCACGATCCCATTTAGCTTCTTGCTTACTTACAACTTTAATTTCAGGATGTGTAGCCAGTATTTTTTCATTACCTTCAGTTCTTTTAATTTGAGCGTCCCAACCTAGCGGTCCCATTAAAATAATGGCTTCTGCAGGTTGTCCATTTAATTGCTGAATAATGAAATCAGATTGAATCTCGCCTGCTTTAATTTCTTCAGAGCCTACATAAGTTGATACATATTTCATATCTTCCTCTTTCGGCTTACTTGTCACAACCACAAGAGGAATTTTAGCTTTTTTAGCTTTTATGCCAATGGCTTTCATGATGTCAGGATCCGTTGGCATCACTAGTAAACCATCTACATTAGAATGGATAAATGTTTCAACATCATTTAGCATTTTTGCAGGATCTGAATTTGCATCTGCATATTTAAATTTGACATCTGGCGTTTCATCATCAAATTTCTTCATCGCATCTTGCAAATAGGTTGGGTACTTGTCCGCTAAACTATACATTGACACACCAATAACAAGCTCTTTTGCGGATACAACGGGAGCCAAAAGGGTTAGCCCCAATAAAGTAGGTAATAATTTTTTTAGCATAAGATCACCTATGTATATGATAAAAATTAAAGGGTAGGTAAAAGTACTACCCTTTATATAGCTAGTTATTTATATTTCGCTTGATATTTTTCCTTATCGGCCGGTACAACAAGTTCAAATGGAACCCAGTTCACATGCTCCACTTTCTCACCTTTTGCAGCTTTATAAGCCGTTTCAGCGCCAGTAAAGCCTTGACCTTGAGCGGATTGGAATACAGTTGCATCTAAACCTTTACCTAAGAATTCAAGTGCATCAGGTGTGGCGTCAACCCCCACAATAAGTACATCTTCATCTTTAAGACCCAATTTTTTCGTGGCAAGATATGCGCCAATTGCCATTTCATCATTATTGCTCACAACAACATTGATTTTTTTATTTGCAGCAAGCACATTTTCAGCGATAGTTTGGCCTCTGTCGCGTTCCCATTTGCCTTCTTGTTCTGAAGAAACTTTGGTGTTTTTATGTTGTGCAAAGATCTCTTTTACACCTTCAGTACGTTTTGTTGCCGCATCTTGTCCTAATACACCCATTAATACGAGAGCTTCCGCATCTTTACCATTAAGTGTATTAATCACATAATCTGCTTGAATACGTCCTGCTTCAATTTCATCTGACCCCACATAACTTGTGACTAATTTCATATCTTCATCATTTGGTTTGCGGTTCACAACAATAAGAGGAATATTCGCTTTTTTCGCTAAACGTCCAATTTTTTTCACAATAGTTGGGTCCGTTGGCACAACCAATAATGCATCTACTTTTTCATGAATAAAGTTTTCTACTTGGCTAAGTTGTTTTTCCGGGTCGGCATTGGCATCAGTTAATTTGATTTCAACATCGTCATGTTTTGCATCAAAATCACGTAAAGCATCTTGCAAATAGGTTTGCCATTTATCGGCAAAGGAAACCATTGGCGCACCAATGACGATATTTTTCGCCATCGCCACTTGTGAAGTTAATAATAAACCACCGCATAACATTGCTAATAATGTCTTTTTCATAACGCTACTCCTAGGAGATTGAGTGTTAATCCAACTGAGAAATACGGCTATATTGCACTAAAGCATCCATGCAATATAAATTTCAACTTTATGACAATTTGAAATAAATTGTCTGAATTATGTATATCATTTAGCAATAGCCTCTGCAATCATGATGTTGCAAATTTGTGAAGTAGATCGTGTTTTTTGAGTGAATTTTTTAGTTTGCGGAAGAAAATAGAAAAATCGAATAAAAGAAAAACGGTATACTTTCGGACAAGAAATTTAAGGGCGGATATTCAATCCGCCTCCTATCATTATCAAGAATCACTAAGCAACACTTTTTACATCAACCCACCGTTTTTCATGGCAAGACAGTGCAATAGCATCAAGCACTCGCGATACTTTAAAGCCTTCTTCAAAATCAGGGTACATCGTTTGATTATTGGCCACGCCATTGACTAAATCACGAATTTCTACGGTTTTTTGATCGTTAAATCCGATACCATGCCCTGCACTGACACAGAAATTTTTATAATCCGGATGCAACGGTCCTGTTAAAATAGTTTTGAAACCTTGACGAGCAGGATCATCACTATGAATATAAAGTTTTAATTCCGCCATACGCTCTTGCGTGTAGGTGATTGTGCCTTTTGTTCCCGTAATCACATAGCTTAGCCCCATTTTACGCCCACTGGCAATGCGAGAGGTTTCAATGGTTCCCATGCAACCGTTTTCAAAGCGTAAAAGTGCGGTGGCTTGGTCTTCATTTTCCACCGGAAGATATTCCGATAAATTCTGTGGATTGCGCCGTTCTTTAATCACGGTTTGCATATCACCAATAACAGAATCAATATCTTGCCCAACAAGGTATTGCGCCATTTGCACAATATGCGCCCCTAAATCCCCCAAGGTTCCCAAACCGGCTTTAGCTTTGACGCAATGCCAATCTAACGGCGCTTCTGCGCTGGCGAGATAATCTTCATTATGAGTGCCATAAAAATGAATGACGTCACCAATTTCCCCCCGTTCAATAATTTCTTTCGCAAGTTGGGTAGTAGGGTTTTTAATGTAATTAAAGCCCACTAGGGTTTTCACTCCGGCTTTTTGCGCTTCTTCATGCATGATTTTGGCATCCGCTGAAGTTAATGCTAGCGGTTTTTCCGAATAGACTGTCTTACCATGACGAATAGCTTCTAAAGCAATGTCTTTGTGTAAAAAATTAGGCGTACAAATATCTACTACATCCACATTCGGATCACTCACCACCTCTCGCCAATCACCAGTTGAACGATTAAAGCCAAATTCTTTTGCTTTTTGAGCGGCAAGTTCCGGTGTAATTTCCGCTAAAAATTCCAGTTCTAGCTCACCGTCTAAATTGAAAACTGTCGGTGCTTGTGCATAAGCTATGGCATGACAACGACCAATATAACCCGTTCCAATTAAACCAATTCTGACTTTTTTCATCATAACCACCTTATTTTTCCTATAAAAAATAAAAAACTAAGAGATTCAATCCCTTAGTTTTATCGATTACTCACCAAACTTGTTGGCATAATCTTGAGAGTTGACCCAAAAATGATCTTGTTCCCAAGTAAATTTCCACTGACGAACAGGACCGGCCATGACATTTAAGTAATAATTATCATACCCTGCAATGGTCGCCACCGGATGATAACCTTTTGGTACTTGCACAACATCACCATCATAAACCGCCATACATTCATCTAAAGTGCGGTCGTCTGTATAAACTCTTTGTAAGGCAAAACCTTGAGCGGGTGAGAAACGGTGATAATAGGTTTCTTCCAAATAGGTTTCGGTTTCACTCTGTTTATTATCATGCTTATGGCTTGGATAAGAACTGGTATTGCCTTCATCGGTAAAGACTTCAACCACTAACAAGGCATCCGCCGGCTCCGTTTCCGGCAAAATATTATGAACCAAACGTTTATTATTACCAAAGCCACGGGTAAGAACGCCCACATCCTCAGGACGAATAACTCGAACAGGTAAGTGTCCTTGACTTGGAGCACGACAAACCGCTAATTCAAGATAAGTATTGGCAATAATTTTTGCGATTTTATCATGAGGCACATAAACCGAATAAGGTGGAACCTTTTCAAAAGGTGAATGACGATTACCGAGATTTTCAAAGGTTGTATCGTCCACAGAAATCGTTGCATAACCTGATACAAGCACAAAACAAGCTTCGGTATTTTCGGTATTAAAATCTAACGTCTGCCCTTCATTTAAATGGTACATTTCAAAACCAACATACCCCCAATTGGCACTTTCAGGGGTAATTTTCTGAACTTCACCATTGGATTTTGGTGCTTGTTTACCTGATTTTGACAATAAATAACTCATACCTTTCTCCTATATAAAGAAAAATCAGTTTGCGGTTAAATAATACGCTTTTAGCCAAAAACTGCTATAACATTTTTTTAAAAATAAGACATAGATCACAAAATGAAACATTTATTTTATTTTTTGCAAAAAACGAATTGAATTTTTTGAATATCCGCCTATCCTATACAAAGGCAAATTGCTGTGCCGATGAGATAATTTATTTTATGTAAGGAGTCCAGAATGGAAACAGTCTATAACTTTATTAATGGCAAACAAGTAGCAAGTAAAGGCACTGAAATTCATCCAATTTACAACCCTGCAACAGGTCAACAAATTCGCCAAGTAGTGATGAGTACCCCTGAAGAAGTCAATGAAGCTATTGATGTGGCGCAAGCGGCATTCCCGGAATGGGCAGCAACACCACCACTACGCCGTGCGCGTATTTTATTTAAGTTTAAAGAACTCTTAGAACGTGATTGGGATGAACTCGCTGCACTCATCACCGAAGAACATGGTAAAACATTCTCTGATGCACAAGGTGAACTTCAACGCGGTTTAGAAGTGGTTGAGTTTGCATGTGGCATTCCACACTTACAAAAAGGCGAATTCTCTGAACAAGTAGGCCGTGGCATTGATGTACATTCAACAATGCAACCGCTAGGGGTCACCATTGGTATCACCCCATTTAACTTCCCGGCGATGGTGCCAATGTGGATGTTCCCGGTCGCATTAGCATGCGGTAATACATTCATCTTAAAACCGGCCAAAGCTGACCCAAGTTTATCCATTCGCTTGGCAGAATTATTAAAAGAAGCCGGATTGCCGGACGGCGTATTTAATGTGGTTCATGGCGGTCGCCGCGATAATGAAATTTTATTACAAGATCCACGTGTTAAAGCGGCAAGTTTTGTGGGCTCAACGCCAGCGGCAAAAAGTGTTTATAGCGTAGGTTCAGCCCATGGCAAACGCGTTCAAGCATTAGGTGCGGCGAAAAACTTTGCCTTAATTATGCCTGATGCAGATATTGAATTTACCGCCAACGCCTTATTGGGGGCAGCTTATGGCGCGGCAGGCGAACGCTGTATGGCACTTGCGTTAGCGGTGACCATTGATGATGCCACTGCAGATAAATTGGTAGAAGCCTTAATTCCAAAAGTTCAAGCTCTTCGTTTCGGTCCAGGCATGACGCCAGCAGGTGAAAAAGAAATGGATTTCGGCCCATTAATTACCCAAGATCACTTAAACAAAGTGACTGGCTATATTGATCAAGGGGTGAAAGAAGGCGCGGAATTATTAGTGGATGGTCGCGGTAAAAAACCGGCCGGCTTTGAAAACGGTTTCTTCATTGGTGGGACATTATTCGACAAAGTCACCAAAGATATGGTGATCTACCAAGAAGAAATTTTCGGTCCGGTTCTCGGCATTGTTCGCGCCCATAGCTTTGAAGAAGCCATGGAAATGATTAACAACCACCCTTACGGTAACGGTACAGCCATCTTTACTGCGGATGGTGGCGCAGCACGTGAATTTACCAGTCGTGTTCAAGTTGGTATGGTCGGCGTTAATGTGCCTGTTCCTGTACCAATCGCTTACCACTGCTTCGGTGGTTGGAAAGATTCTGCTTACACCACATTAAATGCTTACGGTCCAGATTCTGTCCGTTTCTATACCAAAATGAAAACTATCACAACACGTTGGCCTAGCCGTGCAGTATTAGAAGGTGGCGCATCATTTAGTATGCCAACCATGTAATCTTAACCTCAAATCCTTCAAGAAGAGAGCCATTCGCTCTCTTCTTTTTTTATCTTTATCACAAAATAGTGTAGAATCCTTACCATATTCACTCATAAGGAAGCCATTATGAAAAAACACATTTCTCTTTTCTTTTTAACCGCACTTTGTGGCTTACTGACAGCTTGTGGCGTAAAAGGCCCACTTTATTTTCCAGCGGAAGAAGCACAACAAAATCAACCACAACAAGAACAACAACCCAATCAAACACAGCCTAAATAGGATAAAATTATGGATTTTTTCCAATACAAAAATAACCAACTTTATGCCGAAAACTTGCCGATTACACAACTTGCCCAAGAATTTGGCACACCACTTTATATCTACTCCAAAGCCACACTCGAGCGTCATTGGCACGCCTTTGATAACGCCTTTGGTGATCACCCGCATTTAATTTGCTTTGCCGTCAAATCAAACTCAAATATCGCCATTTTACAAACCATGGCAAAACTGGGTTCAGGCTTTGATATTGTTTCTCAAGGTGAACTCGAACGCGTACTCGCTGCCGGCGGTGAAGCCTCCAAGATTGTCTTCTCTGGTGTCGCCAAAACGGAAAAAGAAATTGAACGCGCCCTTGAAGTAGGTATTCGTTGTTTTAACGTAGAAAGCATCCCTGAACTGCACCGAATCAACGATGTTGCGAGAAAAATGGGAAAAATTGCCCCCATTTCATTACGCGTAAACCCGGATGTGGATGCCAAAACACACCCTTACATTTCCACAGGGCTAAAAGAAAATAAATTTGGTGTAAGCGTTGAACAAGCTCGCGAAGTTTACCGCCTTGCGGCCACCTTAGAACATGTAAAAATAACCGGAATGGATTGCCACATTGGTTCACAACTCACCGAATTGCAACCTTTCTTAGATGCCACAGACCGTTTAATTGTATTAATGGAACAGTTAAAACAAGATGGAATTGCGCTGAAACACTTAGATCTTGGTGGTGGTTTAGGCGTCACTTACACCGATGAAACACCGCCACACCCAACGGATTACACCAAAGCCCTCTTAGAAAAATTAAAAAACTTCGATCTCGAAATTATTCTTGAGCCAGGTCGCGCAATCTCCGCTAACTCAGGAATTTTAGTCACCAAAGTGGAATACATCAAAACCAACGAAAGCCGCAATTTTGCTATTGTAGATGCAGGAATGAACGACATGATCCGCCCTGCACTTTATGAAGCCTACATGAACATCATCGAAGCCGACCGCACTTTAAACCGAGACAAAGCGGTTTATGACGTCGTTGGCCCAATTTGTGAAACTTCTGATTTCTTAGGTAAACAACGTGAATTAGCCGTTGCAGCAGGTGATTACCTTGTTCAACGTTCTGCAGGTGCATACGGTGCAAGCATGAGTTCCAACTACAACTCACGCCCACGCACCGCTGAGGTCATGGTTGATGGCGACCAAGCTCACTTAATCCGCCGCCGTGAAAATTACGAAAATTTATGGCAATTGGAAAATCTCTTGCCTTAAGGATAAAAAATGAAACTTTATTACTTAAAAGGCGCGTGCTCACTCGTGCCACATATCGCTCTTGAATGGGTTGGTAAACCTTACGTTGCAATTGAAGCAAATCGTGAAGAAATCAAAAAACCGGAATATTTAGCCTTAAATCCTCAAGGTTCTGTACCATTGTTAATTGACGGCGATTTTGTTTTATCACAAAACGTGGCTATTCTAAGCTATTTGGACGCTCTCAATCCTGATGCAAAATTATTTGGAAGCAAAACCGCCCAAGACAAAGCTAAAGCCATGAAATGGCTGGCGTTCTGCAATGCCGATTTACACAAAGCATTTGGGCCATTATTCCACTTACCTGATTACGCAAAAGGCAACGAAGAGTTAACCAATAGCATTCGTCAAGCCGCCGCTAAACAGGTTCTTACCTTGTTGACTATCGCTAACGAACATTTAAGCCAACACCTTTATTTTGGCGAACAACTTTCTGTCGCAGATATTTACTTATACGTAGAACTCCGTTGGTGCAAACTACTCGGCTTAGATTACAGCCCACTCGTTCACCTAGAACCTTTCTACCAACGCGTCAGCGAAAACCCAGGCGTCAAAGCCGCACTAGCCAAACAAGGGCTACCGGCTTAGTTTAAAACGGCAAAAATAAAACCGCACTTTGAGTGTTAAGCTCAAAGTGCGGTGTGTTTTGATGTATTTTACTCTAAGTAGAATACCTGATCTAATTCTTGAGAAATCGGACTATTATCAGGATTAGACGGCATAATATCTTTCATAAATGCCCACCATTTTTGGCAAGCTGCCGTTTGCGCAATGGCGTTCCAACGTGCTTCATCTTCAATTTCCACATAACCAAACAATAGGTTACGTTCTTTATCGAGAAAAATAGAATAATGATGACTGCCATGAGATTTTAATTCTTCTACCAATTCAGGAAAAATCTCATCATGGCGTTTTTTATATTCTGCATGGCAATCTGGATTAACCTGCATAACAAATGCTTTTCTAATCATAATTTACTCCTTTTAATTCGCCATACCTAAACCAACAATATTTGCAGCTAACACGATAATTAAACAACCAATGCAAAGCACTCGTGTTGGTTTCACACCTGTATTTTTCCATTCGTGTAAAATTAATCCAACAATTCCACCACAAAGTACATAGAAACTCATATGCAACATCCAACTCATAAAGCCATACTCAGAAGGGATATTTGCATGTCCCCAAGCATAAAAGAAGAATTGGAAGTACCACATAATCCCACCGAGAGCAGCAAAGAGTGCATTCGAGATAAGTAAACTTTTTGCAACACTCATATCGGCTTTGAAAGAGAGTTCAGGGCGGGTGATTAAACGAATGATACAGAAACTAAAATTAATAATTGCGCCACCACCCATAATCACTACATAGCTAGGTAAGGCGACATAAAGTGGATCAACGCCTAAATTTGCGGCAGCTTCATGCATTGGCGTTGCAGCACTCATTGCAAAGGACATCCCAGCGGAAAAAATACCGCACATTACCGCTAGGGCGAGACCTTTTTTCAAATTAAATTCTTCTGCTGTCACACCAATGGCTTTTTCTTTGAGCACACCGGCGTATGATACAACTGCCACACCAATAACAGCTACAAGCACACCTAATAATGTCATTTGTCCGCCTGAACTTGTAAGCAATTCACCAAAACGTCCTTGTAAAATCGGGGTCATTAGGGTACCAATAATTAAGGTGATACCAATGGCAATACCGATACCCATTGACATACCAAGGTAACGCATGGTTAGACCATAGCCAATGTTCCCAATTCCCCACATGGCACCGAATAAGAACACTGGTAATAAAATATTACCACCAAATGATGAATAATAAGCACCGAAATCAGGCAGTAACCAATAGCTAATTCCCCAAGGCAATATTACCCAAGAAAATAACCCAGCGACCGCCCACATTGTTTCCCACGACCAATTAGTAACTTTTTTCATTGGTGCATAGAAACAAGCGGCTGATGTTGCACCTATAAAGTGCCAGAAAATACCTAATAAAATTGAGCTACCCATAATGAACTCCTTGTCAAAATAATTGATTTTTTAACCGCACTTTGCTGTAGCGCTATAACCCTTTTATGGCTTAGCTTTCCAAAACGCCATTCATTGGCGTTACACCAAAGCGTTGTGCGAGTAATTTAAACTCATCAGTTTGAATAGTTTGACGTTTCCCGCCCATGGATAACACTTTCACTAAAATCTCCGCTGATTTTTCTGCAGTATCAATTAAACCGAAAGCATCATCAAGCGTTGGACCGGTACCAAAAACACCATGGAATGCCCAAAGTACGAGAGAATGTTTCATCATTTCTTTTGCCGTGGCATAACCAATCTCATCTTTACCTGGTGTCATCCAAGGAAGCACACCAACTCCTTCAGGAAATACCACCAAACATTCCGTACTCATTTCCCATAATTCACGGGTGAATACTTTAGGATCTAATTCAAGTACATAAGTTAATGCAATCAAGTTAGTCGCATGACAGTGCATAATGACGCGATCTCTGCCATTACTAACATTCATTCGCACAATGTGAGATTGCAAATGTGCAGGTAATTCTGAGGTAGGAACACCACCATTTACGAGTCCCCACATAATGTAATAACCTTTGCCTTGTTCATCGATTTTGATTACTGCCAATGTATCCGCTGGGTCAATAATGACATTACGAAAGAATTTTCCTGAACCTGTTACGATAAAATAGTGGTTTGCAAGTGCGGTCACATCTTGCGTAATTTCTGCATGACGTGGATTTTGGTAGAAATCGCTTTTATAAGATGCTACATCATCATCAAGCAAGCGTAGGCTAACATTGCCACCATTGCGTTCGTCCCAACCTTTTAACCACATATCGTGAGTTGCTTTGATCATTCCCTGCACAAACCAAGAATTTAAAATATTTTGCATAGTCAATTCCTTATTAACGTTGACTTAAAACAGCTTTTTCATAAGCTCTAACTTCATCTAACCAACGGCGACCAACAGGTACATTATGACGTTCACAATACATATCCCAAACGGCTTGCCAAGGTAGAGATTTTTGCTCTTCAAGCAAAGCAAGACGCGCACTAAAGTCACGAGAATTTTCTAAATTACGTAATTCGGTAGTTGGTTCAAGTAACGCTTTTAATAGCGCTTTTTGCATATTACGTGTACCAATAACCCAAGCTGCAATACGATTAATTGAAGCATCAAAGAAATCCAACCCAATATGAACACGATCAAATAATTGGTTACGAATAATTTCATTTGCGATAGCTTGTGTTTCGTCATCGAGCAATACCACATGATCACTATCCCAACGGACAGGGCGACTAACATGTAAGAGCAAATGTTGAATAAATGGCATGACAGCTGAAATTTTGTCTGAAATAACTTCTGTAGGGTGGAAATGTCCTGCATCCAAACATAACGCGGTACCACGTGAAACAGCATAAGAGGCATAAAATTCATTTGAACCGACCGTGTAAGATTCAACACCAATACCGAATAATTTACTTTCTACCGCATCTAAATGATATTTAGGATCAATTTTCTCTTTAATGATTTCATCTAACGATTCAACTAAACGTTGTCGTGGAGCAAATCTATCTACCACTAAATCTTTACTACCATCAGGAATCCAAATATTCATCACTGACGTAGTACCGAGTTCTTTACCAAAATATGCTGAAATTTTGCGACAGGCTTTACCGTGCTCAATCCAAAAATCACGGATTTGTTTATTTTGATGGCTTAAGGTTGCTTCTGCACTTAATGGGTGAGAGAAATAAGTTGGGTTAAAATCTAAGCCGAGATTATTTTGTTTTGCCCATGCAACCCAATTGGCAAAATGTTCGGGTTTTACTTCATTACGATCAACTTTGTGATCTGCTTCTAAATAAGACGCATGTAAATTTAAGCGTTTTTTACCTGGAATTAAAGACATTGCTTTATCTAAATCCGCGCGTAATTCCTGTGCTGTACGTGCTTTACCAGGGTAGTTGCCTGTGGCTTGAATACCACCACTTAAATCGCCTGCGCCTTGTTCAAAACCACCTACATCATCCCCTTGCCAGCAATGCATTGAGATCGGTAATTTATCAAGTAGTGCAATGGCTTGTTCAGTATCTACACCAATATCGGCAAATTGTGTTTTCGCTAATTCATAAGCTTGTTGTACGTTACTCATAATCAATTTCCTTCTTTTTGTTGAGAATAATTTAATGCGCAGAATTCACGCCATTTTGCTTCTAACTGTTGAGCCGGCATAAAGTACGGTCGATTTTTGAAATGTTTTAGTGGAAAACTTTTTACCACCAACTGACGAAATTCTGCAGCATTGTGAATTTGGTCTAATGCCATTAATTGACAACCTACATTGCCTAGTACAGATGCTTCAACCGGTCCTGCAAAGACATCAATGCCACAAAGATCGGCACAAAGTTGATTTAAGAATTCGTTTTGACTACCGCCACCAACAATATGTAAAGCGCTAATAGGTTTTCCTTGTAACTCAGAAAGTTCTAAGGCAACTTTACGATAGAGCATGGCAAGGCTATCAAATACACAGCGTGCTAATTGTGGTGTTGTTTCTGGAATAGGTTGATTGTGTTCGTGGCAATATTGTTGAATAGCTTCAACCATTGAGACTGGGTTTAAAAAGCAGTCTGCATTTGGGTTAATCAAACTTCTGAATGCGGGTTCTGCTTCTGTTTGTTTAACTAAACTTGGAATATCCGTGACATTACGTTCAGTACAGATTCGGTTGAACAACCATAACCCCATAATATTTTTCAATACGCGATAATGGCCATCAACCCCGCCTTCATTGGTGATATTGGCGTGCATTGCTTTATCGTTCGTACAAGGGGTTGTAGTATCTAACCCCATCAGTGACCAAGTACCAGAGCAAAGATATGCTGCATTTTCATCAGAAAGTGGTGTGGAAATGACCGCACTTGCAGTATCATGGCTAGCTACTGACATTACTGGAACGCTGTTTTCCCATAACCCAAGTTGATGCCCTGGGTGACGAATACGCCCAAACCAACTTGCTGGTAAACCGAGATAATCTAAAAGAGCCGTATCCCAACTATCAATATTGACATTCACAAGCTGAGTGGTTGTGGCATTGGTATATTCACGATTAATCACGCCGGTTAAACGATAATTCAAATAATCAGGAATCATCACAAAATCTTTTACTTGTGTTAGCCATTGTGGGTGTTCATCGACCATGGCTTTAAGTTGGTAAAGTGTGTTGAATGTTAAAAATTGAATACCTGTTTTACGATAAATGTTTTCTTTACCTAATTCGTCTTGTACCCGTTGCATTACGCCGTTAGTTCGATGATCACGATATGCGTAGGTTGGTGCAATCACTTTACCCTGTTGATCTAATAACACATAATCCACACCCCATGTATCAATACCAATACTATGTAGGCTTTTTCCTGAATTAAGAATTTTGTGTAAACCTGTCACAATTTCATGTTCAAGATAAGCTAAATCCCAACAATCATGACCCTCTTGATCGATAAATTGGTTTTTGAAACGGTGAATTTCTTGTAAAGAAATACGTTGGTTTTCAGTATGATAAGTTGCTAACATCACACGTCCGCTAGATGCGCCAAGATCGACCGCTGCAATATTAAGAATGCTCATATTTCCTACTCCAACTGGCTTTAAGTTGGAATTAAGTGTAATTAGCAAGGTGAATATCAGCATTTAATTGGTTGCCATATTTTTGTAACTTTTGTCCAAATTTTAAAACTGGACGTGATCTGTCTCACAGATTTAAGAATTAATCTCAAATAGCATGGAATAACGTCATTTCTTTATTGATTATTATGCTATTCTGACTATAAAGAGACTTTCATGAAAAAGGGGAATGGGTATGATTGAAAAATTGTCATTTAAAGATTTCTTTAATTCCAATCAACAACAACTGGCTATCGAACCACGTGCGCCACAAAGTAATTTTCCGGAACATACCCATGATTTTAGCGAGCTTGTGATTGTAACAGATGGACAAGGACGCCATATTCTCAATGGTTATCCACATGAATTATATAAAGGCATGGTGCTTTATATTGATGCGGCAGATCATCATTTATATGAAAACGTGCAAAATCTACATCTCACCAATATTTTGCTGAAAGATTACAATGATTTTAAGTTTATTCAGAATTTAGATACATTACTTAAAAATCTTAAACCTGATCAGGCAAGCTATAAAATTGTGAACCAAAATACACTTCATTTGATTAATCAAAATGTCAATACGCTGATAAAGTATCAAGATAATGCAAATGCTAAAAATATCGAGCTAGAAAAAGAATATTCATTTTTTCAATTAGTGACCTTACTACAAGATCATTATATTGATGAAAATAAAAAAGGAACGACAGAAGAAAAAGGTCGCCAAATTTTAAATTGGATTAATCATAATTTCTTAACTGAGATTAACTGGGAAAACTTGGCTGCAAAGTTCAATTGCTCAACTCGAACTTTATATCGTATTATCAAAGCTCAAACTGGATTAACGCCACAAAATTATGTGTCTAAACTACGTTTATCAAATGCTTATTATCAATTGAGATACACGGATAAACCCATTGTTGATATTGCACTAGATTGTGGTTTCAATGATAGCAGCTATTTTTCAACTTGTTTTAAAAATGAATTTAATATGATGCCCAAAGCACTAAGAGGGTAAAAGTTTCTAATAAAAACCGCACTTTGATTCTCAGTCAAAGCGCGGTTTGTTTTAACACAATTTTCTACACATCCAAATTCGCGCGTAGAGCGTTATGTTCGATGAATTCGCGGCGTGGCTCTACTTCGTCACCCATGAGTGTGCTGAAGAGTTGATCCGCTTCTACGGCGTCTTTGATGGTGACTTGCAACATATGGCGCGCTTCAGGATCCATGGTGGTTTCCCAAAGTTGTTCAGGGTTCATTTCGCCTAATCCTTTATAGCGTTGAACCGTTAAGCCACGGCGTGATTGCGCCACAAGCCAGTTCATGGCTTCTTCAAAGCTAGAAATAGGTTTCTTGGTTTCGCCACGTTGGATATACGCGCTGTCTTCCAACAAGCCATTGATTTGATTACCTAATTTTACAATGCGTGCGTATTCATTACCGTTCACAAAGTTGTAATCTAAGAAGTAATCGTGGTCAATGCCGTGAGTACGAACGGTTAACACTACATCATGTACTTTACGCTCTTCGTTATATTGCGTACGTACGCTGTAGTGATTTCCCCCGACATCTTTGGCAGTCAGACTTTCCACTAAAGAATTTGCCCAATTTTCCACCGCACTTTGATTGCTTAAAATGTCGTTGGTCAGCGTAGGTTGATAAATCAATTCGTTCAGCAAGGCTTCAGGGTAACGGCGGTGTAAACGCGAAATGAGTTTTTTCACGCTGTTAAATTCCGACACTAAATTTTCCAACGCCAAACCGCTCATTGCCGGTGCATTTTCGTTCACATACAATGCCGCGTCTTCAAGGGCAATCGCCAATTCGTATTGGGTCATGCTTTCGTCATCTTTGATATATTGCTCTTGTTTGCCTTTTTTCACCTTGTAAAGTGGCGGTTGGGCAATATAAACATAGCCACGCTCAATGATTTCAGGCATTTGACGATAGAAGAAAGTCAATAAAAGCGTACGAATATGCGAGCCGTCCACGTCCGCATCGGTCATGATAATAACTTTGTGATAACGCATTTTGTCAGGATTATATTCGTCACGACCAATGCCACAGCCAAGTGCGGTGATTAATGTGCCCACTTCTTGCGAAGAAAGCATTTTGTCAAAACGTGCTTTTTCTACGTTTAGGATTTTCCCTTTTAACGGCAAAATGGCTTGGTTTTTACGGTTGCGCCCTTGTTTTGCTGACCCCCCCGCAGAGTCCCCCTCCACCAGGTAAAGTTCTGATAAAGCTGGATCGCGTTCTTGGCAGTCCGCTAATTTACCCGGAAGCCCGGCAATATCTAACACCCCTTTGCGGCGCGTCATTTCCCGTGCTTTACGCGCTGCTTCACGCGCGCGTGCGGCTTCGACAATTTTAGTGGCAATGATTTTGGCGTCATTTGGGTTTTCTTCCAAATATTCTTGTAAACGCTCATTCATGGCGGATTCCACTGCGCCTTTGACTTCGGAAGAAACTAACTTGTCTTTGGTTTGTGATGAGAATTTTGGATCAGGCACTTTCACCGAAATAATCGCCACCAACCCTTCGCGCGCATCATCCCCCGAGGTATCCACTTTGTCTTTTTCGCTCTTACCTTTTTTGTTCAAGCCCGACTTGTCCATATAGGCATTTAAGGTACGCGTTAACGCGCCACGGAAACCCGCCAAATGCGTACCGCCATCGCGTTGTGGAATGTTGTTGGTAAAGCAATAAATATTTTCGTTATAGCTGTCATTCCATTGCAACGACACTTCTACCCCAATGCCGTCTTTTTCTACGCTGAAATAAAACGGTTTTTGATGAATAGGGGTTTTGTTGTGGTTTAAGAATTCCACGAATGCTTGAATACCGCCTTCGTAATGGAAATGATCCTGTGTGCCATCGCGTTCATCGATCAATTTAATCGACACACCAGAGTTCAAAAATGACAATTCACGCAAGCGTTTTTTCAAAATATCGTATTCAAAAACGGTTTTGGTAAAAATCGTTGGGCTTGGCCAAAAGCGTACGGTTGTCCCTGTTTTTGACGTATCGCCAATTACCGCTAACGGCGCTTGCGGTTCGCCTAAATGATAGAATTGTTCGTGTACATGACCTTGACGGCGAATAGTGAGCTGTAATTTATCGGAAAGTGCGTTCACCACGGACACGCCCACACCGTGCAAACCACCTGATACTTTGTATGAGTTATCATCGAATTTACCGCCCGCATGCAACACGGTCATAATCACTTCTGCCGCCGAAATGCCTTCTTCAGGGTGAATATCCACAGGAATACCACGGCCGTCATCTTGCACAGAAACAGAATTATCTTCGTGAATAGTAACAATAATATCTGAACAATGTCCTGCTAACGCTTCATCAATGGCATTATCTACCACTTCGAAAACCATATGGTGCAAACCCGTGCCATCATCGGTGTCCCCGATATACATACCGGGACGTTTACGCACTGCATCCAAGCCTTTTAACACTTTAATGCTGCTTGCGCCATATTCGGGTTGTTGTTCTAAAGCATCTGTTGCCGTCATATTTTCTGACATAAAAAATCTCTATTTTGCTATGAAAAATTAGGCGGGATTATAGCAGAAAATGCACGGAAAAGCACGGATTTGTATGTATTGGAATGGGAAAAAGGCGTCAGATTTGACGCCTGAAATCAACGGTTTAAATTCACCGCACCTTGATAGCCTAATTGTCGCCAAGCTTCATAAACTGCTACTGCAACAGAGTTGGATAAATTCATACTACGGCTATTTTCCGTCATAGGAATACGCAATTTTTGTTCCATCGGCAAACTGTCCAAAATGGTCATTGGGATACCGCGCGTTTCAGGGCCGAACATCAAATAATCCCCCACTTCAAACTGCACATCGCTATGGGCAGGGCCGCCCTTGGTAGTCATCGCAAACAAACGTTTCGGCTGTTCACTTGCTAAAAATTGCTCAAAGGTTTTGTGGCGTTTAATTTCCGCAAATTCATGATAATCCAACCCCGAACGGCGCAAACGTTTATCGTCCCAAGTAAAACCAAGGGGTTCGATTAAATGTAAACGAAAGCCGGTATTGGCGCACAAGCGAATGATATTTCCTGTATTTTGCGGAATTTCGGGTTCATATAAAACAATGTCTAACATAACAGTTCTCTTACAAAAACAGCAAAGCGCGGTCAGAAAATCATTGAATTTTCCACCGCACTTTACAAGATGATAACTGCGCTAAATTCTAGTCTTAAAATCTATTTTCGGCAAGTTGCTAAAATATCTAAATCCTTATTGTAGGCTTTGACGCTCGCCATTTTCATATCCATTAAACTCAACGCCGAATGGAAAAAATTGTCGTGAGAATAAGGGCGACTCGCGTTTTGGCGCAAACAAGTTAAATCCACCTTTTTATTTTCCATCCATTTTGGCGAAAACCACATCACCATAGGCACTTGCGTTTGCTCTTTCGGCGCAATGGCATAAGGCGTTGCATGCAAGTACATATTATTCTCCCCTAAACTTTCGCCGTGGTCGGAAAGATAGAGCATGGATGTTTTGAGATTCGGATAGGCTTCTAATTGCCCAATCACTTTATCTAAAAACTGATCAATATAAAGAATGCCGTTATCGTAAGTATTGATTAATTCCACCTGTGAACATTGATTAATTTCTTTGGTATCACAAGTAGGCGTAAATTGGCGTTCTTTTTCTGTATAACGTTCAAAATAAGTGGGGCCGTGGCTGCCGATAGTATGCAACACAATCACCGTATCTTGGCTGGCATTAGCCAACGCTTTTTCCAATTCAGGCAACATAATATTGTCAAGGCATTCGCCGTCTGTGCAATATTCCGGCACTTGTAAATCCACGGTGTTGATGGTTGGCACACGGTTACACACATCCTTACAGCCCGCATCATTTTCAATCCATTGCACTTTTACGCCTGCATGTTGTACGGTGTCTAATAAATTATCCTGATGATTGGCTTGCACCGCGTCATAATCGCTGCGGTTTAAGCTAGAGAACATACAAGGCACGGAAATGGCAGTAGCGGTTCCACAACTGCTCACATCGGTAAAATTAATCAGATTTTCACCGCGCTTTACCCGTTCCGCTAAATAAGGTGTAGTTTGACGCCCATAACCATTTAACCCCCAGTTTTGCGCACGGGTGGTTTCGCCTACCACAATCACAGACACATTCACATCATCGTCCGTTTTTTCCATTTTGGCATCAATGCCTGTTTGTACGAAGGGCATATTTTCCATACGCGTATACTCAATTTTACTGATTGTCGCGCCAACAAAATTAGACGGCACTAACAAATGAGGTAAGTATTTGTTGTTGCGGAAAAAAGAGGCATAGTCTTGATAAAACACGGCGCCGATAGCGAATACAAATAACGCGGATGCCAAAATCGATCCCATACGCGCCAACAATTCCACCCACCATTTTTTATAATCCACTTTGACGCACAAATATAAAACAGTCGGCAACACACCTACCACCAACAACCACGCCACATAGGAAAAACTGAACATGCGCGAGCTTTCTGCAACGTTTGTTTGCAACACATTGGTCAACATATCGCGGTCAAAATAGACGTTGAACACCAATGAGTTATAACTCACCGCCGCGCTAATGAGCAAAAAGGCCGGAATAATTATTTTGTGTAAAACGGGAACAGACAACACATTAAACACAATATTACAAGCAACAAATAACACCAACGGTGTGGTCAATAAAAAGTAATCCGTTGGATGACTCAAGGAAATCACTTCACGGAAAAACGCGATATTAAGAACAAGGGTAAAATACAATGCCAACAACAAATTTAATTTGATAGATGACATTTTCCATTGTGGTAAGCGAAAGGACATTTTTACTCCTAAAACTGCGGTTAAAAATAAAATCGTTTTAAACAATCATCGCTACTAATAAACGCGAATTACGCCAAGTGTCGCCAAAAGACATCGTTGCGTGTTTTGGCGTTTTGCGCATAAATAACGCCCCAAAAATCAACGCCATAAAAGAAAGCCAGAAAAGCATAAGATTGACGCTGAAAATGCCAATAAATAACACTGTCGCTACTAAAAGGATAAGA
>NZ_CAMEFX010000034.1 GCF_945915845.1 uncultured Actinobacillus sp.
TTATCATTATTGTCATTCCATTCTTAATGCAAGCAGGTATTTTGCCAAGCGTTGCCGGTTAATATAAAAAAAGTCGGGGAAATCCCGACTTTTTCATTTAAATGTGTTTTAGTTAAATATTCGCCAATACTGTTGTCAGTAATTGCCAATAGGTTTGCACTGCAGGAATATGCACTTTTTCATCCGGTGAATGGGCATTGCGAATCGTTGGTCCAATGGAAACGACATCTAAATTTGGATAGATTTTTTTCAATAAACCGCATTCTAATCCGGCATGAATAACTTTAATTTCAGGTTCATAACCTAAAATTTCGGTATAATGTTTTTTGGTTAGCGTGACAATTTCTGTATCCGGTTGCGGTGCCCAGCCTGGGTAATAACCATAGTATTCTACGTTTCCACCACTTTTTTGGAGAAGTTCCGTTAACTCCACTTTCACGTCATTAGTACCGCCTTCAATCAAAGAGCGTAGTAAAATCGTTCCTTTGATTTCATCCTCCTCAGTTTTTAATACACCAATACTGAGTGAGGTTTCCACGACCCCCGCTACCGTTTGACTCATGGCTTGTACACCATTAGGCAATGCGCTTAATACATGAGCAATAGTTTGTGTGGTTGGAATATCAAAGGTTTCTTCTGGTAAAGTTTGTTCTGTCACAATAATTTCTGCATTTGGATCTTCAGGTAACGCTTGTTGCATGACTTCTTTGAATTTTTCCACGACCATGGTTAATAAGGTGGCATCATCTAATGCCAAGGTTAAAAAGGCTTCACGAGGAATCGCATTGCGCACTGAACCACCGCGTACATCCACAATGGCAAACTCTTCGGTGACATAACGAAGTGCGGTCAAAAATACGCCCAATAATTTAATGGCATTGCCGCGTTGTGTGTGAATATCACAACCAGAGTGACCACCTTGCAATCCTTTAATCGCAAGTTGAAAACAATGGGGAAACTTATTCGGTTGACGATGAACAGGTAATCGAATGTCTGCATTTTCCCCACCGGCACAACCAATATAAATTTCGCCATTTTCCTCGGTGTCTGTGTTGATCATCAAATTGGACTTCAACCAATTTGCTCGTAAGCCCAACGCGCCCTCCATCCCAGCTTCTTCGGTCATTGTGAGCAAGACTTCCAATTCAGGATGCGCAATGTTGTCACTATCCAAAACCGCTAATGCAGAAGCCATACCTATGCCATTATCTGCGCCCAAGGTTGTTCCTGTGGCAGAGACCCATTCACCTTGGATACGGGGTAAGATAGGATCGGTTAGAAAATCATGCCGCGTGCTTTCATTGGCTTGTGGCACCATATCCAAATGAGCTTGTAACGCTACAGAAGGGCGGTTTTCCATGCCTTGTGTGGCAGGTTTGCGAATTAATACATTGCCTACTTCGTCACGTTCTACAAAAAAATCTTTGCTTTTTGCCCAGTTAACAATGAATTCCGCTAAGGTGTTTTCATGATAAGAGGGATGAGGAATGGCACAAATTTGATCGAACCAATACCATAATTTGCTAGGTTGTAATGATTGAATCGCTGACATAATGAACTCTCCTTAAAAATATGAATGATTTCACCGCACTTTTTTGCTTAAAAGCATAGCATAAAAACGTATTTCAGGTTATCCTTAGCCAATTTTTTTAATTAGTCGAAAGGGAAAATTTTATGAGCGAAAAATATATTGTCACTTGGGATATGTTCCAAATGCATTCACGTAAACTTGCCGAGCGTTTATTGCCAGCATCACAATGGAAAGGCATTATCGCAGTAAGCCGCGGCGGTTTATTCCCAGCGGCAGTATTATCGCGTGAGTTAGGCATTCGTCACGTTGAAACCGTTTGTATTGCGAGCTACGATCATGACCAACAAGGCGAATTACGCGTATTACACGCTGCTGACACAGACGGCGAAGGTTTTATCGTTGTGGATGATTTAGTGGATACCGGCAATACGGCGAGAGAAATTCGTAAAATGTATCCAAAAGCAAAATTTGTGACGGTTTTTGCTAAACCGGCAGGAGCGGCACTTGTGGATGACTATATTGTTGATATTCCGCAAAATACTTGGATTGAGCAACCTTGGGATTTAGGTTTAACATTCACACCACCTATTGCACGTAAATAATACCAATAAAAGAACACGAGTGATGCTCGTGTTTTTTTAACATGAATTTCATTATATGCTTGAATATATTACCCTATCTCATACTGAACTCAGTGCCATTCAATTGAGCCTAAAAGTTGCTTTTTGGTCTATTGTTTGTAGTCTGCCTTTTGCTATTACTATGGCATGGCTACTGGCGCGCTGCGATTTTTGGGGGAAATCTATTTTAAATAGTATTATTCACTTGCCTCTTGTTTTGCCTCCTGTGGTGATTGGTTATTTATTATTAGTCGCAATGGGGCGAAATGGGGTTATTGGTAAATATTTGTTAGATTGGTTTGGATTTAGCTTTGCTTTTAGTTGGCATGGTGCAGCACTGGCTTCTGCGGTAGTGACCTTTCCGCTTATGGTGCGCTCTATCCGCCTTGCCATTGAGTGTGTAGATGTCAAGTTGGAACAAGCCGCACGAACATTAGGGGCTTCACCATTTCGCACCTTTTTTACCATTACGTTACCGCTTTCAAGTACGGGGATTTTGGCCGGTGTAATTTTAGGTTTTGCTCGATCTCTAGGTGAATTCGGTGCAACTATCACCTTTGCGTCAAATATTCCTGATGTAACGCGTACCATTCCCCTTGCGATGTATTCTTTTATCGAAACCCCCGGGGCGGAAGGGGCGGCGGCGCGTTTATGTGTTATTGCCATTATCATTTCTTTAATTTCATTGCTGATTTCCGAATGGTTAGCCAAACGTACGCAGCAAAACCTTAATCATAAGGAATAACGAATGCTTGAAATTAATCTCAAAAAGGTATTAGGCGAACTGGAATTGGTGGCAGACTTACAGATTCCTACGCGTGGTGTAACGGCTATTTTTGGGTTATCCGGCGCAGGAAAATCATCACTCATTAATTTGATTAGCGGCTTATCCCATCCTGATCAAGGCTATATTCGATTAAATGGTAAAACACTCGTTGACATAGAGCAGCGCATTTGTCTTGCACCTGAACAACGTCATATTGGCTATGTGTTCCAAGATGCACGTTTATTTCCCCATTATTCCGTTAAGGGGAATTTGCTGTATGGTGTAAAAAATAAAAGTGCGGTGGATTTTGGCGATATTTTGAATCTATTGGGAATTGAACATTTATTAAAACGTTATCCTTATTCCCTTTCAGGAGGGGAAAAACAGCGTGTTGCTATTGGGCGTGCGCTGTTGTCTGAGCCTGATATTTTGTTGATGGATGAACCGCTTTCCGCCTTAGATTTACCACGAAAACGGGAATTACTGGCCTATTTAGAAACCTTATCTCGTGAAATTGAAATACCGATTTTATATGTTACGCACAGCTTGGAGGAATTAACGGCATTAGCTGAACGTATGGTGTTAATGGATAATGGTAAAGTGGTGGCTTATGACAGCGTTCAAGCGGTTATCCATTCTCCTGCATTTGCGAAATGGAAACAAAACTAAATTTGCGCTAAACTGACCGCACTTTTCCCAAATAATAACATTATGATGAAATTACAAAATCATTTATTGATCGCCATGCCAAATATGGGGGACGATTATTTTCAGCGCAGCGTCATTTATCTTTGCGAACACAGCGACAAAGGCACTATGGGTTTAGTGCTAAACCAACCTACGGATTTAAGCATTGCGGAGTTGGTGGCAAAACTGCATTTTATGATGAGTTCCGACCGCACTTTTCCTGATAAATGTGTCTTGGCCGGCGGGCCGGTTAACGGTGAGCATGGCTTTATTTTGCACACCCCAACGGATCACCCGTTTCAGCACAGCTTTAAGATTACTGATCGCATTATTCTGACTACATCTGCAGATATTATCGACACTTTCGGCACACCCCATGCGCCGGAGAAATATCTCGTTGCGCTGGGCTGTGCCGCTTGGACGCCGAACCAACTTGAGCGCGAAATTGCAGAAAATTCTTGGTTAGTGATGCCTGCCGATGAGCGCATTATGTTTGAGACCCCTTATGAAGAACGCTGGATTGAAGCACAAAAAGTGCTTGGTTTTGATAGCTACAATCTCGCCAGCCAAGCAGGACATTGCTAATGGGAAAAACAGTGATCGCCTTTGACTTTGGCACAAAAAGTATTGGTTGCGCAGTCGGACAAAGTATTACAGGCACTGCGCAAGCCTTGCCCGCTTTCAAAGCACAAGACGGTATTCCTAACTGGGATGCCATTGAGAAATGCCTGAAAGAATGGAAACCTGATTTTGTGGTTGTTGGTTTACCTTTAAATATGGATGGAACAGAACAGGATCTTACCCACCGCGCACGCAAATTTGGCAACCGTTTAAACGCCCGTTTTGGTGTCAACGTACAATGGCAAGACGAACGCCTTACTACCACACAAGCACGTACTGAAATCTTTGAACGCGGCGGCTTTCGTGCTTTGAAAAAAGGCAAAGTGGATGGTATTTCTGCTTGTCTGATTTTAGAAAGTTGGTTTGAAAATAATTTGTAGGCTGATAGATTAACACTCAGTAAGAGCTAACATTCTATGATATGGATGTTAGCTCTGTTTTTGATTTAACGCTATCTTACGGTCTATCTGCAAGCTGATTCAGTAAGGCTTCCGGCTTAATTGAACGCATTCCCTTTTCCGCTAATATCCGATTTAATTGATCGAATGCCGTTTTTCGTTCTTCTAGCGAAAGCACATTAACATGCTTATTTGCTAACGCAGCAAGAATTGCCCAAAACCAAGCAATATTAATATCTTTGCCTGACTGTTTTAATTGAATAAATGCATTAATAGCACCACAAGCTTTTAGTTCGGCAACATTATTGATGCCAATTTTAGCTAAAGCGCGTTCATGTTTGACACTCAGGTTTGGCAGTTCACGGATGGTACTTTTTTTGGCTAATTCGGTGTTAATCTTTTTCGCTTTGATTTGTTCTATCGACAATAAGATAAATTTTTTGAGAATCGCTGGATTTTGGTAAATCGTTTCAGGTAATCGATAATAAGTAGAACCTGTTACTATGTGTTTTCTTGGTGCATAGTTCCAAGGAATAGCCCCATTTTTTATAAGAAGCTCAGCCAGTTTTCCTTCTGCTTTGAGATGGAAAGCGCGATTGACATAAATTCCAAACATGAGATTATCGTAAAATACGCCATTACCAATGAATAGCGGTTTAATCACGATTTCTTTGTTAAGAAGATCACTCATAAAATGACGGACTTCGTCTGCACTATCTTTCAAGAATTGCATAATACACCTCATCATGCTGTAAAGGGTTTTCAATTAAAATTACTATGCCAATTTCCCATAATTAAACAAGTTTTGTGTTCTTGTTTTGGAATTAAGATCACAAAATTGACATGATTGCCGTTATTTAGTCTTGATGAACTGACGGATAAGGCACTTCTTTATTTATCGAAATTTCTTTTTCTAAGCAATGAATTTTAAATTTATTTACATATTATTTGATTTAAATTCAATAAGTTGCAGATAGTGCCCGCAGGGCTTGATAAGTCATTTAAGATGTAAAATTTATCTTTTTTTCTATGGAAGGCATTAGTGACATTAAACTTGACAGTAGGATTGTTTGTGATTAAAATTTGGCGTCTATTTCTTTATGAAGTAGATTTTAAACTATCATTCTTTTAGAATTTTATTAACTGGAGCTTAATTAATGGCAACTATCAACCAATTAGTACGCAAACCGCGTGTGAAAAAGGTTGTAAAAAGCAACGTTCCTGCATTAGAGGCTTGCCCGCAGAAACGTGGCGTGTGTACTCGTGTGTACACTACAACTCCTAAAAAACCGAACTCAGCATTACGTAAAGTATGCCGTATTCGTTTAACAAACGGTTATGAAGTAACTTCATACATCGGTGGTGAAGGTCACAACCTTCAAGAGCATAGTGTTGTATTAATCCGTGGTGGTCGTGTTAAAGACTTACCGGGTGTGCGTTATCACACTATTCGCGGTGCATTAGACTGTGCTGGCGTTAAAGATCGTAAACAAGGTCGTTCTAAATACGGCGTTAAACGTCCTAAAGCTTAATGGTTCTCCGTTAAGTAAGGCCAAACGTCTAAATTATTAATATTTAAACCATAAACTCCAGTATCAATTTGGTCCACAGTGTTAAAGTGCGGTCAGTTTTTAATGAGTTTTGGATTATCCTGAATATATATCGGAGAAACTTACAATGCCACGTCGTCGTCGTATTGAACCACGCAAAATTCTTCCAGATCCGAAGTTCGGTTCAGAATTACTTGCAAAATTCATCAACGTTTTAATGGTTGATGGTAAAAAATCAATTGCAGAATCAATCGTTTATAATGCATTAGAGACTTTAGCTCAACGTACTGGTAAAGATGCGTTAGAAGCATTTGAAGCAGCATTAGAAAACGTGCGCCCAACTGTTGAGGTTAAATCTCGCCGTGTGGGTGGTTCTACATACCAAGTACCGGTTGAAGTTCGCCCAACTCGCCGTAACGCATTAGGTATGCGTTGGATCGTTGAAGCAGCTCGTAAACGTGGTGATAAATCAATGGCTTTACGTTTAGCGAACGAATTATCTGATGCAGCAGATAACAAAGGTGCAGCAGTGAAAAAACGTGAAGATGTTCACCGTATGGCTGAAGCAAACAAAGCGTTTGCTCACTTCCGTTGGTAATCGGTTAACAATATTACTTCAGGGCTTCATCTCAATCATTGCGATGAAGCCTTACCCTTATAAAGAATTTCAATATTAAACCCAAACAAGGTAATAATAATGGCTCGTACAACCCCTATTTCACTTTACCGTAACATCGGTATCAGTGCGCATATCGATGCGGGTAAAACCACAACGACTGAGCGTATCTTGTTCTACACTGGTGTAAGTCACAAAATCGGTGAAGTGCACGATGGTGCAGCAACAATGGACTGGATGGAACAAGAGCAAGAGCGTGGTATTACAATCACCTCTGCGGCAACAACAGCGTTCTGGTCTGGTATGTCACAACAATACCCACAACACCGTATCAACGTTATCGATACTCCGGGACACGTGGACTTCACAATCGAAGTAGAACGTTCAATGCGTGTTCTTGATGGTGCGGTAATGGTTTACTGTGCGGTTGGTGGCGTTCAACCACAATCAGAAACAGTATGGCGTCAAGCGAACAAATATCATGTTCCACGTATCGCGTTCGTAAACAAAATGGACCGTACAGGTGCTAACTTCTTACGTGTTGTTGAACAAATCAAAACCCGTTTAGGTGCAAATGCTGTTCCTTTACAACTTCCTATCGGCGCAGAAGATAGCTTCACCGGTGTGGTTGACTTGTTAAAAATGAAAGCAATCAACTGGAACGAAGCTGACCAAGGTATGACATTCACATACGAAGATATTCCTGCAGATATGCAAGATGCTTGTGAAGAATGGCATCAAAACCTTGTTGAAGCAGCTGCAGAATCTTCAGAAGAGTTAATGGAAAAATACCTAGGTGGTGAAGAATTAACTGAAGAAGAAATCAAAGCAGGTCTTCGTCAACGCGTATTAGCAACTGAGATCATCTTAGTAACTTGTGGTTCTGCGTTTAAAAACAAAGGTGTTCAAGCAATGCTTGACGCAGTAATCGATTATTTACCGGCACCTACAGATATTCCTGCGATTAAAGGTATTAATCCGGATGAAACTGAAGGTGAGCGTCATGCAAGCGATGATGAGCCATTCTCAGCATTGGCATTCAAAATTGCAACTGACCCATTTGTTGGTAACTTAACATTCTTCCGTGTGTACTCAGGTTTCATTGAATCCGGTGCAACCGTATTGAACTCTGTAAAAGATAAACGTGAACGTTTTGGTCGTATCGTACAGATGCACGCAAACAAACGTGAAGAAATCAAAGAAGTTCGTGCAGGTGATATCGCAGCGGCAATCGGCTTAAAAGATGTTGGTACAGGTGATACATTATGTGCGATCGATGCGCCAATCATCCTTGAGCGTATGGAATTCCCGGATCCGGTAATTTCTGTTGCGGTTGAACCAAAAACTAAAGCTGACCAAGAAAAAATGGGTCTTGCATTAGGTCGTTTAGCACAAGAAGACCCTTCATTCCGTGTTCACACTGATGAAGAATCTGGCGAAACCATTATTTCCGGTATGGGTGAGTTACACTTAGATATTATCGTTGACCGTATGCGCCGTGAATTCAAAGTTGAAGCGAATATCGGTAAACCACAAGTATCTTACCGTGAAACAATCCGTACTCGTGTTAACGATGTTGAAGGTAAACACGCAAAACAATCTGGTGGTCGCGGTCAATACGGTCATGTTGTAATCGACTTATATCCATTAGATCCGGAAGGTCCTGGTTACGAATTCGTGAACGAAATCAAAGGTGGTGTAATTCCTGGTGAATTTATCCCGGCTGTTGATAAAGGTATCCAAGAACAACTTAAATCTGGTCCATTAGCAGGTTACCCTGTAGTTGATGTCGGTGTTCGTTTACACTTCGGTTCATACCATGATGTTGACTCATCTGAGTTAGCGTTTAAACTTGCAGCATCAATTGCATTTAAAGCCGCGTTCGCAAAAGCTAACCCGGTATTACTTGAGCCAATCATGAAAGTGGAAGTTGAAACTCCACCTGAGTATGTTGGTGACGTAATTGGTGACTTGAGCCGCCGCCGTGCGATGGTTAACGGTCAAGAAGCGAATGAATTCGTTGTTAAAATCAATGCTGAAGTTCCATTAGCAGAAATGTTCGGTTATGCAACTGACTTACGTTCACAAACTCAAGGTCGTGCATCATACTCAATGGAACCATTGAAATATGCTGAAGCACCGAAAAACGTTGCAGATGCAGTTATCGAAGCGCGTAAAAAATAATTTTACTTAACTAAATCCCCCCAATTTGCACCGCACTTTGGGGGCTCACAAAAGGAAACTGAAAAGTGTCTAAAGAAAAATTTGAACGTACAAAACCGCACGTAAACGTGGGTACAATCGGCCACGTTGACCACGGTAAAACAACTTTAACAGCAGCAATCACAACTGTATTATCAAAACACTTTGGTGGTGCAGCTCGTGCATTCGACCAAATCGATAACGCGCCGGAAGAAAAAGCGCGTGGTATCACCATCAACACTTCACACGTTGAGTACGATACAGCAACACGTCACTACGCACACGTAGACTGCCCGGGACACGCGGACTATGTTAAAAACATGATTACCGGTGCGGCACAAATGGACGGTGCTATCTTAGTAGTAGCAGCGACAGACGGCCCAATGCCACAAACTCGTGAGCACATCTTATTAGGTCGCCAAGTAGGTGTACCATACATCATCGTATTCTTAAACAAATGCGACATGGTAGATGACGAAGAGTTATTAGAATTAGTTGAGATGGAAGTTCGTGAACTTCTTTCACAATACGACTTCCCGGGTGATGACACTCCAATCGTACGTGGTTCAGCGTTACAAGCGTTAAACGGCGTAGCGGAGTGGGAAGAAAAAATTCTTGAATTAGCAAACCACTTAGATACATACATCCCAGAGCCAGAGCGTGCAATTGATCAACCGTTCTTATTACCAATCGAAGACGTGTTCTCAATTTCAGGTCGTGGTACAGTAGTAACAGGTCGTGTAGAACGTGGTATCATCCGCACAGGTGATGAAGTTGAAATCGTAGGTATCAAAGAAACTGCGAAAACAACCGTAACAGGTGTAGAAATGTTCCGTAAATTGTTAGACGAAGGTCGTGCAGGTGAGAACATCGGTGCATTATTACGTGGTACAAAACGTGAAGAAATCGAACGTGGTCAAGTATTAGCGAAACCAGGTACAATCACACCACACACAGACTTCGAATCAGAAGTTTACGTATTATCAAAAGAAGAAGGTGGTCGTCATACTCCATTCTTCAAAGGTTACCGTCCACAATTCTATTTCCGTACAACTGACGTAACAGGTACAATCGAGTTACCGGAAGGCGTGGAAATGGTAATGCCAGGCGATAACATCAAAATGACAGTAAGCTTAATCCACCCAATCGCGATGGACCAAGGTTTACGTTTTGCGATTCGTGAAGGCGGCCGTACAGTAGGTGCAGGCGTAGTAGCACGTATCATCAAATAATCCGCTTTGAATTAAAAGCAGAAAAAGGCATATCTTCAGGTATGCCTTTTTTGTTATGTGTTGTTTAGCTTTTTTCTATTACACCTATTTTCTTATTTCATGCCCATTTATCACATAAATTACCGCCATCGTTGCCGCAATCGGCGTAATAGCTACAGCTAAAGCAGTAGAATAAGCCACAGCAACAGGCAACAATACAGCATCTAATGCTATATCATCAGCAATTATCTCCATACTCGACATTCGTTGCGATAACATTACCGTCATAGGCTCATTCATTGCATATTTCTGTAAAATTTCTTGGCGGTTTTTGAAACGAACACGTTTTCCGAAAGCCCGATATTGGCGTTTTAGTGCCGGCTGGTCTGTCCGCCAAGCGGTATTTCTCATTTGTAATGCTGGTAATAGATCAGGATGAATATAGCTAATCGGGTTAAACCAAAACTGTTTTTGAAGGTACTTTTTCTCTTCTGCGTTATATTTGCTCTCATCTAAGTAAACCGCATATTCACCGGTAACATCGCTATCAAGGCTATCGAGTTTCATCGTAAAGAAAAGCACTTGATTTGCATAAGGGCTATTTAAAAATTCTCGCATTGCACCCACATCTTGATTTTGAAGAAGATAATCCGATTTTTCACCAACAAGATAAATTTTATCGTCCTCGATCATAAAAGCATAAATTTGCTCTGTACTTTGTATTGGTTTACTAATGTGGGTAATACAGCCCGCCAATAAACAGATAAAGATAAAATAAAGTTTTTTCATCATTCTTTAGGACATTGATAAAATGGTGATGTATTTACAATGGTTACTTTTTCTTCAGTAATATCAGTAATCACAACGCTGCATCCATTTGGTACATATTCGTATTGTTTTCCTGCCTCCGGAATAAATGAACGACTATCATCGCGCGGTTTTCCACCGTCTGTTGCACCTAGCGTGATGGTACGAATAAAGAGCTTGCGAATTGAATTAATGCCTTTAGAAACTACATTATCTCCAACACCATATTGACACAGTTCTTTCGTTTCAACTGTACAAGGCTTTCCGGCAACACGACAAACCGTTTGCGATATTTGATGAGATGGTATGATATTGACGACTTTACCGGCTGGAATAACATATTCTTTAAAAATACCGCCTTTAGATTGTGCATAATCAGTCGCATCTGTTTGTGTCATACCGATGCGTTTTTGTTTATCTTGCGCCCCAATAAAAACATCCACCCCATCCGCTAAAACTCTTGTCCCTTTTTTGTTGGTTTCGCAATCTACGCCAATAAAAAATGCAGCCGCATTGCTACCATGACTAAAAATCCGCAGACGAGAATGTTTAGCCGCATCATATTCATCGGGATTTATGACTTCAGAAACAGAGCAACCGCCTAAAAGCATAACAAGCGGTAGAATTTTAAAAATTTTTTGCATAATACTCCCCTTAATAAAAATGGCTGAATATCCATTTTATTCAGCCATTTAAAATTACCCTTTCACATTCTCTGCCAAAAACGCCAATAACTGCTCTTTAGCAATCATCTGTTTTTCGCCGGTGCGGCGGTTTTTATATTCGATTTCGCCGTTTTCAAGGTTTTTCTCGCCAATAACCACCATATGCGGTACGCCGATGAGCTCCATATCCGCAAACATCACACCCGGGCGTTCTTTACGGTCATCAAAAATTACATCCACGCCTTGCGCTTTTAAGGTTTTGTATAGCTCTTCAGCGAAAGCTTGCACTTTTTCGGATTTGTGCATATTCATTGGCACAATTGCCACGGTAAACGGCGCAATTTCATCTGAAGGCCAAATAATACCGCGTTCATCGTGGTGCTGTTCAATCGCAGCTGCTACAACACGCGTGACGCCAATACCGTAACAACCCATTGTCATTACGAGTGGTTTGCCGTCTTCGCCTTGTACTGTCGCATTCATGGCTTCTGAATATTTTTTACCTAATTGGAAAATATGACCTACTTCAATCCCACGTTTAATTTGTAGCACACCTTTACCGTCTGGGCTTGGGTCGCCTTCCACAACGTTACGTAAATCAAAGGTTTCAGGTAATGCCACATCACGTTCCCAGTTCACGTTGAAGTAATGTTTACCATCAATGTTTGCACCGCAGCCAAAATCTGACATCAATGCCACTGAGCGGTCAATAATCGCCGGAATAGGTAAATTGATTACGCCAAGTGAACCCACTCCCGCACCGATTTTCGCTTTGATTTCGGCTTCATCCGCGAATTCTAGCGGGTCTGCCACTAATGGGTGTTTTTGTGCTTTGATTTCATTTAACTCGTGATCGCCACGAATCACTAATGCCACAAGCGGTTGTTCTTCTGTCGCACCTTTCACAATCAAAGTTTTTACCGTTTTTTCAATCGGTAAATTGAATTGCGCCACTAATTCATTGATGGTTTTCGCATTTGGTGTATCCACTAATTGCATATCAGCGGTTGGAGCTTGACGTTCGCCAACAGCTACTGCTTCGGCAAGCTCAATATTTGCCGCAAAATCACTTTCTGTTGAGAAAATCACATCATCTTCACCACTTGATGCCAACACTTGGAATTCGTGGGAAGCTGAACCACCAATTGAGCCGGTATCTGCTTGAACTGCACGGAAATCTAAGCCTAAACGGGTAAAGATATTGCTATAGACTTGATACATCACATCATAGGTTTCTTGCAAACTTTCTTGTGTGGTGTGGAAAGAATAAGCGTCTTTCATAATAAATTCACGTGAGCGCATGACGCCAAAACGTGGGCGAACTTCATCACGGAATTTAGTTTGAATTTGATATAAGTTAAGCGGAAGTTGTTTATAAGAAGAGACTTCACGGCGCACTAAATCCGTAATTACTTCTTCGTGGGTTGGGCCAAGCACAAAATCACGGCTACCACGATCGTTAAAGCGTAATAATTCTGGACCATATTGTTCCCAACGCCCCGACTCTTGCCATAATTCCGCAGGCTGAACAACCGGCATTAGCACTTCAATTGCACCACCTTTGTTCATCTCTTCACGAATGATATTTTCCACTTTTTTCAACACTTTGATCCCTGTCGGCAACCAGTTATATAAGCCTGACGCCATTGGGCGGATCATACCGGCACGTAACATAAGCTGATGGCTGACGACCTGTGCATCATTCGGGGTTTCTTTAAGGGTAGAAAAGAGATATTGACTTGTACGCATATTGTATCCTGTTTAATGTCAAAAAATTGGCGGTATTTTAGCATTAATTCCTATAAAGTGCGGTTAAAATTAAGGAATTTTTTGTTATAACTCGTTCTACTTGCACAACAATCTTTCAAAAAATAGAAAGTGCGGTTATACTTAACGCCTATTTTCACTATTAACTGAAGAGAACTTCCATGGAAGAATTTTTATCGCAAGCCGTCCCTTTTGCTAAAAATCATACCTTACTTGTCGGTGCGTGGGTGGCTATTTTTGTTGCGACTATTTATACCTTTATCAAATCCGCGTTAAGTAAAGTAAAATTCGTGTCAAATGCTGAAGCGACCACTTTAATTAACACAAAAGATGCGGTTGTGATTGATTTGCGTACGATTGATGAATTTAAGCGCGGTCATATTGTGAATAGCTTACAATTCTTACCAACAGATATTAAAAATCATAATCTTGGCAAATTAGAACAACATAAAGAAACACCTGTTATCTTAGTGGATACAAATGGTGTAGTGGCTCGTTCATCTGCTGAGATTTTAGTTAAACAAGGATTCCGCCATGTCTATGCCTTGAATGAAGGTATTGCTGGTTGGAATGCGGCAAATTTACCACTCGTTAAATAAGGATTGATTATGTCAGAAGAAAACCAAGTGGCTCAAGAACAACAAGAACCTGTATTACAAATTCAACGCATTTATGTGAAAGATGTGTCATTTGAGGCACCCAATCTGCCACATATTTTCCAACAAGAGTGGAAACCGAATTTATCATTTAATCTAAGCACTGAAGCAAAACAGCTTGGCGATGATTTATATGAAGTGACCCTACATATTAATGTTGAAACAACACTTGAAGAGACAGGTGATTTAGCGTTTATTTGTGAAGTAAAACAAGCAGGGGTATTTACTATTAGTGGGTTAGAAGATGTTCATATGGCACATGCCTTAACATCACGTTGTCCTGAAATGTTATTCCCTTATGCACGTGAATTGGTCGCGAGTTTAGTTAACCGTGGTACATTCCCGGCGTTAAATCTTGCGCCCGTGAATTTTGATGCCTTATTCCTTGAGCATATGCGCCGAGTAGAAGAAGAAAGTCAAACAGAAAATTCTGCGGAACAACCAACTTTAAACTAATTTTGCACTAACAATAAGCTCACGTTTTGCGTGAGCTTTTCTTTAGGATTTTAGATAAAAAATGACACAAGTTGCAATGACACCCATTACTGTGTTAGGCGCAGGTTCTTATGGTACTGCACTTGCCATTGCTTTTTCGCGCAACGGTTATCCTACTTATTTATGGGGACATCATCCTGATGAATGCTCTCGCTTGCAGGCAGAACGGCAAAATGCACGGTTTTTGCCTGACATTCCTTTTCCTCATTCCCTTGAAGTTATTGCAGATTTAGAAAGTGCGGTAAAAAAATCACGAGATTTGCTCATTGTCGTACCAAGTCATGTATTTGGTGATGTCATTAAACAAATTAAACCCTTTTTACGCGAAGATCAGCGAATTGCTTGGGCAACCAAAGGATTAGAGCGAGATAAAGGGCGGTTATTGCAATCGGTTATAGAGGATGAGTTAGGTTTTAATTATCCTCTTGCTGTATTATCAGGTCCTACTTTTGCTAAAGAACTTGCCGCGGGTTTACCCACAGCCATTACCTTAGCCGCGAATAATCTTGATTTTGCTCATGAATTACAAGCACGTATTCATTGTAGTAAGCATTTTCGTGTTTATCTCAATCAAGATATGATTGGTGTACAGTTAGGTGGTGCGATCAAAAATGTCATTGCGATTGCAGCCGGAATGTCGGATGGTTTAGGCTTTGGCGCCAATGCACGTACGGCATTAATTACACGTGGGCTAGTAGAAATCAGCCGCTTGGGGGCAGCTTTGGGGGCAAACCCTCAAACTTTTATGGGGATGTCGGGGCTTGGTGATCTCGTCTTAACTTGTACGGATAACCAATCTCGTAATCGCCGCTTTGGTGTGGCACTTGGGCAGGGAAAATCGACCCAAGAAGCCCTAGAAGAAATTGGGCAAGTTGTAGAAGGTTATCACAACACAAAAGAAACGATGTTGTTAGCTCAGCGTTATGGCGTAGAAATGCCTATTACAGAACAGATTTATCAAGCATTATTTCACGGCAAAAATCCTCAAGAAATGGCGACCGCACTTTTAGGGCGAGCGCGTAAAGGGGAATAGTATTTAGGAGAAATTATGGCAGTTGAAGTATGGAAAAAAATTCGTGATGAAGCGCAATGCTTAGTAGATAAAGAGCCGATGCTGGCAAGTTTCTTCCATTCCACGATTTTAAAACACAAAAATTTAGGTGGCGCACTGAGTTATATTTTAGCCAATAAACTGGCTACCGCGACCATGCCGGCGATTTCCTTGCGTGAAATTATTGAAGATGCTTATCAGGCTAAACCGAGTATTATCGAAAGTGCCGCTTGTGATATTCGCGCCGTGCGCCAACGTGACCCTGCGGTGGATTTATGGTCAACGCCATTGCTCTACTTAAAAGGTTTTCACGCCTTACAAAGTTACCGCATTACCCATTATTTATGGGAAGATGGTCGTCGTTCCTTGGCGATTTATTTGCAAAATCAAATTTCTGTTGCTTTTGATGTGGATATTCACCCTGCGGCACGTATCGGTTGTGGCATTATGTTTGACCATGCCACAGGCATTGTGGTGGGGGAAACTGCGGTAATTGAAAATGACGTGTCCATTTTACAAGGCGTCACGCTTGGTGGGACAGGAAAAGAAACAGGCGATCGCCATCCGAAAATTCGCGAAGGCGTCATGATTGGCGCGGGCGCAAAAATTCTCGGCAATATTGAAGTGGGCAAATACGCTAAAATTGGTGCCAATTCGGTGGTGTTACAACCTATTCCGGAACACGCCACAGCCGCAGGCGTACCCGCTCGCATTATCAGCAAAGATCATTCATCAAAACCCGCCTTTGATATGAACCAATATTTTATTGATGATGCGGCAATGCTTAATATTTAAGTGAAAAAGCGCGGTGAATTTTATAGGAGTTTTATATGCCAATTAACAAAGATACCAAACTGTGCATTTCAATTTCAGCACGTCCGAGCAACTTTGGTACAACTTTCCATAATTATTTGTATCAAAAGCTCGGTTTAGATTTTATTTATAAAGCCTTTCAAGTACAGGATATTGAACACGCGGTAAAAGGCGTGCGTGCGCTAGGTATTCGCGGTTGCGCGGTGTCAATGCCACATAAAGAAAGTTGTATGGCATTCGTGGATGAAATTTCTGAATCGGCTGCGGCCATTCAATCGGTGAATACCATTGTGAATGACAACGGTTATCTCAAAGCCTACAACACAGACTATATCGCTATTTATAAATTAATTGAAAAATATCAATTAGATAAAACAAAATCTGTCATTGTTCACGGGAGTGGCGGAATGGCTAAAGCCGTGGTTGCAGCGTTCAAGAATTCAGGTTTCAGTAACCTAAAAGTCTATGCACGTAATGCCGAGACTGGCAAAAAACTCGCCGCACTTTATGGCTTTGACTACATTCCCACTCTTGAAAATCAACAAGCCGATATTTTAGTCAACGTTACGCCAATTGGCATGAAAGGTGGCAAAGATGAGTTTGAATTAGCCTTTCCTGAAGTATTGATTAATACTGCGGAAACGGCTTTTGATGTGGTCGCAATGCCAGTGGAGACGCCATTTATCAAATTGGCGGAAAGTTTGAACAAACAAGTGATTTCAGGTGCTGAAGTGATTGTGTTACAAGCCGTGGAACAATTTGAGCTTTATACTCATCAACGTCCAAGTGATGAGCTAGTGATTGAAGCGGGTAATGTTGCACGAGCGACAGTGCAGAAATAAGCTCCATCGGAACCTTTTATTGAAAGAGAAACGGAGCCGGAAAGCGCGGTCAAAAAATCTATTTATTTTGACCGCGCTTTGTGTTGTTCAGGATATTTTAGCTATTAAGCTGCCAAGCAAATTTGGCAAGATTAAAGGCAATTGCCCACATCACCAAACCAATCATTCCATCCAGAATTCGCCAAGTGATTGAGCGTTTAAAGAACGGAATGAGTAAACGTGCGCCGTAACCCAATCCGAAAAACCACAGCAAAGACGTGCAAAGCGCACCGGCAAGGAAAAATATTTTGCTGTCTGCAGGAATGGTGCCGGCAATGCCTCCGATAATGGCGAAACAATCTAAATAAACGTGAGGATTGAGTAAAGTGATAGCTAGGGTTGTGGCAATAGCTTTCCATGTGGATTGTTGAACGTGATTGTCATTACTCAATTCTAAGGTTGAGTTACCTCGATAAGCAGAACGAAAAGCACGTGCACCATAAACGGTTAAGAATAGCGTGCCGACAATAGCGAGTGCGACTGTTGCCATTTGGCTTTCGCTAATCATCGAGCCTAGCCCTAAAACACCAAGGGAAATCAAGACGAAATCACAGGTAAAGCAGGTAAGAATAATGGGTAAAATATTATTTTTTAATAATCCTTGTTTTAAGACGAAGGCATTTTGTGCGCCAATGGCAATAATTAAGCCGCCACACACAAGAAAGCCTTGAATAAAAAAATCCATTATTATCTCCATTTTGAAAAGTCGCCGAAATTATACCGCACTTTTTGTGTTTTTCCCTTTAAATCCGCTATGGTTCAGTAGTACACTAGGGGCAATTTTGATTAACCCAAAAAAGGGGGAACCATGAAACCTTATCTTATTGCGCCGTCAATTTTGTCTGCAGATTTAGCCCGTCTTGGTGAAGATGTGGCAAATGTCCTTGCGGCAGGGGCTGATGTGATTCATTTTGATGTGATGGATAATCATTATGTACCAAATTTGACCTTTGGGGCACCTGTGTGTAAAGCATTACGCGATTACGGTATTACCGCGCCTATTGATGTCCATTTAATGGCCACGCCTGTGGATAGTTTGGTGGTGGATTTTGCCAAGGCGGGGGCGACATCCATTACTTTTCACGCTGAAGCAAGTCAGCATATTGATCGGACATTGCAATTAATTCGTGCGCAAGGTTGCCAAGCGGGGTTAGTGTTCAATCCTGCTACACCATTGAGTTATTTAGATTATGTCATGGATAAATTGGATATGATTTTATTAATGTCTGTGAATCCAGGCTTTGGTGGGCAATCTTTTATTCCTGCAACATTGGAAAAATTACGCCAAGTTCGTCAGCGCATTGATGCAAGTGGTTATGCCATTCGCTTGGAAATTGATGGTGGCGTAAAAGTGAATAATATCGCAGAAATCGCCGCCGCCGGGGCGGATATGTTTGTGGCGGGATCAGCGATTTTTGATGCGCCTGACTACAAAAAAGTCATTGATGAAATGCGAGCAGAATTAGCAAAAACAGAAAAATAGGAAGAAAAATGACCTCACAATTTAAAGTAATTGGATTTGATTTGGATGGCACGTTGGTGAACAGTTTGCCTGATTTAGCCTTATCCGTTAACTCAGCCTTAGCGGAATTTGATTTGCCTGCTGCTCCGGAAGCATTGGTGTTAACTTGGATTGGTAACGGCGCGGATGTGTTAATTAGCCGCGGTTTGGCTTGGGCAAGTGAACAAACGGGAAAAACCTTAAATGATGACCAAATTGCACAATTAAAAGTGCGTTTTAATCATTTTTATGGTGAAAATATTTGTAATATCAGTTGCTTGTATCCGAATGTTAAAGAAACGCTAGAAAGCTTAAAAGCACAAGGTTTCAAATTGGCAGTAGTGACCAACAAACCAACCCAACATGTATTGCCTGTTTTAAAAGCTTTTGAAATTGATCATTTATTTGATGAGACCTTAGGTGGACAATCTTTACCGGCGATTAAACCGCATCCGGGTCCACTTTATTATTTATGTGGAAAATTTGGCGTATTGCCACATCAACTTTTATTTGTAGGTGATTCTCGCAATGATATTATTGCGGCACATGCTGCAGGTTGTCCGGTGGTGGGATTAACTTATGGGTATAACTACAACATCCCAATTAGCGAAAGTCATCCTGATTGGGTGTTTGATGATTTTGCCGAAATTCAAAAAATCCTGTAAAGTGCGGTTGAAAATTTAGAAAATTTAAACAAAGAGAAAAAATTATGACAAAACCAGTTGTTCTCAGTGGTGTTCAACCTAGCGGTGAACTAACTATCGGTAACTACCTTGGCGCGCTCCGCCAATGGGTGAAAATGCAAGATGATTACGAATGTTTATTTTGTATTGTGGATTTGCACGCGATTACAGTGCGCCAAGATCCTGCGGCGTTACGTAAAGCGACCTTAGATGTACTTGCGCTCTATTTAGCTTGTGGTATTGATCCTGCTAAAAGCACGATTTTTATTCAATCTCATGTGCCGGAGCATACGCAGCTTTCATGGGTGTTAAATTGCTATACCTATTACGGTGAAATGGGGCGAATGACCCAATTTAAAGATAAATCGAGTAAACATGCGGATAATATTAACGTGGGTTTATTTACTTACCCTGTATTAATGGCGGCTGATATTTTGCTTTATCAAGCCCATCAAGTGCCGGTAGGTGAAGATCAGCGTCAACATTTGGAAATTACTCGTGATATTGCCCAACGTTTTAATGCTATTTATGGTAACGAAGACGGTTCTAATCAGCCTTTTGTGGTGCCTGAGGCCTTTATCCCGAAAGCAGGTGCAAAGATTATGGCATTACAAGATCCAAGCAAAAAAATGTCAAAATCTGATGATAATCGCAACAATGTGATTACGTTGTTAGAAGATCCAAAATCTGTAGAGAAAAAAATTAAACGCGCTTTAACGGATGGCGATGAACCACCTGTCGTCCGTTATGATGTTCAAAACAAAGCAGGCGTATCCAATCTTTTGGAAATGCTTTCTGTGATGACAGACAAGCCGATTGCTCAGTTGGAACAAGAGTTTGAAGGCAAAATGTATGGTCATTTAAAAGGCGCGGTAGCCGAAGAAACCGTGAAAATGTTGACTGCACTTCAAGAGCGTTTCTGGCAATATCGTAATGATGAAGCCTTATTGAATCGTATTGCCGCAGAAGGCGCGAAAAAAGCACGTGAGCGTGCACAAGCAACCTTGAAAACCGTTTACGATGCGGTAGGGTTTGTGGCAGCTTAGTGCAGAAAAATAAAAAATCTCGTTGATGTGTATTCAACGAGATTTTTTTATTCATTTAAGAATTAAAGATAACGTTTGCTGATGACTTTTAAGTTATCGTCTAATTCGTACACTAACGGTTGACCGGTTGGGATTTCTAAATCCATGATGTCAGCGTCAGAGATGCCTTCGATGTGTTTTGCAAGGGCACGTAATGAGTTACCGTGTGCAGTAACAAGAACACGTTTACCTGATAATAATGCCGGTGCGATTTGATCTTCCCAGAAAG
>NZ_CAMEFX010000035.1 GCF_945915845.1 uncultured Actinobacillus sp.
TCCAATAATTTTTCTAAGCCAACGGCATTTAATACCGCGATCATTTTTTCATCCGGCAATACGGATTTATTCGCCATTTGTAAATTTTGGCGTAGGGTATCGCTAAATACATGAACGCGTTGCGTTAGAAAGCACATTTGTTCACGTAAGGTATTTTCCGTATAAGCGGCAATATTTTTTTCACCAAGGAAAACAGCCCCTTGTGTTGGGTCATAATTTCTCACCAAAAGCTGTAATAACGTGGATTTACCACTGCCTGTTTTCCCTAAAACGGCAACTTTTGCGTTGTGTTTAATTTGTACATTTAAATTGTGCAAAGCCAGATCCTGACGTTCAGGATAACGAAAATAAAGATTTTTTATCTCAATGAGAATCTCGGAAAAATTGACCGCACTTTCTGTACCGTTGAACTGCACTAAAGGGGCTTGTTCAATAATATCCGTCACACGTTCCGCGGAAGCAATGACTTGACCAATGTGCAAAAAGGCGGAACCGATAGGCATTAAAATCTCAAAGGCTGCCAATGCAGCCATGGTGAATAGGGCGATAAAGGCAAAACGGTATTCATCAGAACCAAAATCCATATTAGCTGCCAGCCACAAAGTAACGACAACTAATAAACCGTTGGCGAACATCATCAGTGCGGTGGAAAATCCGCTTAAATTGCTTTCACGTTGTTGTAACGCTTGCCATTGGTTTTCTGTTTGATTGAGTTTTTCCTTTAACTTATCTTCTGCATTAAAGAGCAATAATTCTGCTTGTGCTTGGATAAACTCAACGAATTGTTCACGATAAACAGCGCGCGATTGGGTTAATTGTGCGCCAAATTTGTTACCAAGATGATAGAAAATGGTAGGAATTAAGAGTAATAATGCAAGTAAAGAAAACCCCATCAATAAAGCCAATGGCACACTAAATAAGCTTAAACTTAGGGTAATTAGCGTAATGACTACCGTAGCACTAATAAATGGTGCAATAAGGCGCAAATAAAGGCTGTCTAATGTATCTACATCAGCCACTAAGCGATTGAGTAAATCGCTATTGCGATAGCGATTAAGAACAGCAGGTGATAACGGGATAATTTTACTGAAAATTTGCACGCGTAATTTAGCAAGGACTTTGAAAGTTGCATCATGAGTCACCACTTTTTCAAAGTAACGCGCCACTGTGCGACCAATGGCTAAACCCCGCACACTGGCGGATGGATAGAAAAAGTTAAATAGCGAACCTGCGCCCGCAATGGCGGTTGCGGCTAAAAACCAACCTGATAGCGTCAATAAACCAATACTTGCCGCTAAACCTGTAATCATCAGAATGGTGCCGATGATAATGGATGTTTTAGCATGTTTGAATTGTTTGATGTAGGGGAGTAGTGCTTTCATATGTTATATTAATAATTAATCTTATTTTGAGCGGGGACAGGGATAAACCCTGTCCCTACGTTATATTTCTGAGTAAAATCGATCTTCGGTCCACATTACAGGGTTATTTTCAATATATTTAGATATTCGTAAATAGTTTTTTTCATCACGAATAATGTGTTCATAATAACTACGTTGCCAAAGTGGTTCATAGCCAATATTTTTAAATGCCGAATGATAAGCCTTTGATGTTTTACCTTTAAATTTTCTAACAATATCTGAGAGTTTGCTCGTTGTTTTATTAAACCAAATAAAATGTAAGTGGTTTGGCATGATGACATAATCGGTTAACTCATTGTTGGGAAAATCTTGAGTGAGAGATAATAAGTGCTCTTCTATAATTATGTCGACAGGGCTTAATTGCATTTTTGAGTTAATAACATCACCGAATAATTTTGCTCTGCTTTTAGTGCAAATTGTAACAAAGTAGCATCCATATTGAGAGTAATCATAAAATGGTAATCGAAGATAAGGTTTTCTACGATATTGCATTGTTATTTCCGTTTATTTTTGTAGGGACAGGGTTTATCCCTGTCCCCGCTCGTTTGTTGGTAATTAACTCAAATCCTGCCCACGCTGTGCCAATAATTCAGCAAAATAGCCTTGTTCTTTTAATTCTTCAAATTTGCCTTGTTGAACAATTTGTCCTGCTTGCATCACTAAAATTTGGTCGCATTGTTTCAGATCCTCAATACGATGGGTGATCATTAAGGTGGTTTGTTGTTGGCTGATTTGCTTGAGTGCTGTCAGAACTTGATTTTCGGATTTGGCATCAAGGCTTGCTGTGGGTTCGTCTAACAACAATAAATTTCCCTGGCGCAATAAGGCGCGGGCAATGGCTAAGCGTTGTGCTTGTCCTACGGATACACCAATACCGCCGTCTCGAATTTGGGTATCTAATCCCATTTTATCGGTGAATTCTTTGGCGTTGGCTTGTGTCAGTGCCGCGTTTATTTGCGCATCCGTAGCCTGGATTTCACCTAATAAGAGATTCTCTTTAATGGATCCTTGGAGTAATAAGGGATTTTGCCCTACCCAGGCAATTTGTTTACGCCATTGGCTTAAATCCGTTTGATTAAGCTCAACGCCGTTGATTTTCAGGCTGCCCTGATAAGGCAAGAAACCCAGTAATACATTCATTAACGAGGTTTTTCCTGCGCCACTTTGCCCCACAAGTGCGGTGTGATTTTGCGCTGAAATATGAAAAGTTAAAGGTTGAGTTAAGGGTTTTCTTTCAGGGGAAAGTGCTACAAGATTTTCTGCGATAATTTCCACCGCACTTTGAGCAGGAATTTCCATGCTGACTTGTGATTGGGCAATTTGGTAATCATGATGTAGAAATTCTTCGATAGCATCAGCCGCCCCAATAGCCGCAGCACGATCGTGGTAATACGTCCCTAAGTCTCGCAATGGTTGATAGAATTCTGGCGCAAGAATTAAGCAGAAAAAACCCACAAAAAGTGTCATTCCCGTTCCCAATTGTCCGAATTCGAGTTGTCCTAAATAACTAAAACCGAAATAAACCGCCATAATGGCAATAGAAATCGAGGTAAAAAACTCTAACACGGCGGAAGATAAAAATGCCATTTTTAATACGTCCATCGTCGTTTCACGGAAGTTTTCCGTAGATTTTTCGATGTGTTGTGTTTGTTCTGCAGTGCGGTTAAAAAGACGTAACGTTTCTAATCCGCGTAAGCGATCCAAAAACTGTCCGCTGAGTTGAGCCAGTGCGGTCATATTTTGTTGACTTTTATCGGTAGCAGCAATCCCCACTAGAATCATAAAAATAGGTACAAGCGGTGCAGTACAAAGCATAATCAGCCCTGCCGCCCAATTAAGGGGGAATACTGCAATTAAGATGATCACGGGAACAATCGCGGAAAGCATTTGTTGCGGCAAAAAACGGCTGTAAAAATTATGTAGATTTTCCACCTGTTCTAACATTAAAGTTGCCCAACTTCCAGCAGGTTTTCCTTGAATAGTTGCAGGCCCTACCGCGTGAATTTTATTGAGAATTTGCCGACGGATAGATTGACGTAATTTTTGACCGCACTTAAAGCCAATTTTTTCACGGGCATAAAGAATTACAGCACGTAAAGTAAAACAAAAGAATAAGCCAATAAATTCAGGAATAAGCGTATTTCTTGGTGTTTGCTGCGTAACAAATTGATTCAATAAATCTGCAAGTAACCAAGTTTGTGCAATTAAAATAAGTGAAGATAGGGAGGCAAATCCAACATTGAGGTTTAGCTCTTTTTTGATGATTTGTTGTTGGGAGCGGAGCCATTTGAATAGGTGTTTTTGGCGTTGTTTTTCCATTTTTAACTTGCTTGAGTTTGGTGGTATTCACTGGCAATGACACAAGATTTAAATTTATTGAAGGGATTTTGTAGGGGCGAAATATCTTTCGCCCTAATGTCCCAATAATTGGGGGCAAATGTGATTTGCCCCTACAGATTGCTGTGCGTTACGTTATGTCATTGCGACATAATACCAAATTTTGTAGGGACAGGCTTTATGCCTGTCCGTTATTTTCTAATATATTTTATGAGAGTTATTCTTGCGCATCTAAAAAACGTTCAGCGTCTAATGCTGCCATACAACCTGTTCCTGCAGAAGTAATGGCTTGGCGATAGTTGTGATCCATGACGTCACCAGCCGCAAAAACCCCTTCTACTGAAGTTGCCGTAGCGTTGCCGTCCAGACCTGATTTCACCACAATATAGCCATTGTTCAATTCAAGTTGATCTTTGAAGATTTCTGTATTTGGCGCATGACCGATTGCCACAAATAAACCATCAATATTGACTTCTTCTGTGGCTTCTGATTTCGTATCTTTTAAACGAACGCCGGTGACACCCATGTTATCGCCTAACACTTCATCTAAAGTGCGGTCGGTATGAAGAATGATTTTGCCTTCTTCAATTTTTTTCTCTAAACGTCCAAGCAAGATTTTTTCTGCACGGAAACTGTCGCGGCGGTGGATTAAATGGACTTCGCTGGCGATATTGGCTAAGTAAAGTGCTTCTTCAACCGCTGTATTGCCGCCACCGATGACGGCAACGGGTTTATTACGATAGAAGAAACCATCACAGGTTGCACAAGCTGATACGCCACGACCTTTATAAGCTTCTTCAGAATCCAAACCTAAATAACGCGCGGATGCGCCTGTGGCAATAATTAACGCATCACAAGAAAAGGTTTGCATATCGCCATAAAGTTTGAATGGACGAGAAGATAAATCAACGCGATGGATGTGATCAAAAATGATTTCAGTGTCAAATTTTTCTGCGTGTTGCAACATACGCTGCATTAGCTCTGGACCTGTGGTATCACCAAAATCTCCCGGCCAGTTTTCGATTTCAGTGGTGGTGGTGAGTTGACCGCCTTGTTGTAAACCTGTGACTAAAACGGGTTTTAAGTTTGCACGAGCTGCATAAATAGCCGCTGTGTAGCCGGCAGGGCCTGAACCTAAAATTAATAATTTGCTGTGTTTAATCTCTGACATAATGTATCCTTTTTGCTCTCGTTAATCAGAAGTGCGGTTGATTATAAGCGAGTTTTGATTAATAAAGTAGTGAATATAATAATCGGCGATACTTATTAGCCAATGGATCGCTGCCTAAAGCACTTAAAATAGATAAAAACTGTTGTTTCACTTCGCCATTTTGCACACTGAGATCTTGGCGTAGAATCCCGAATAACAATTCTAATGCTTCTTCATTTCGATTGGCTTGGTGCAATTGTAAGGCTAATTTTAATGCGATTTCAGGTGTCGGGTTTTTATTGTAATCTGCTTGCAGTTGTTGAATTTCAGGCGTATCCGCGGCTTTAATTAATAACTCGATCTGGGCTTGTAACCCTTGCCAACGACTATCGCGATCCTGTAATGGGATTTTACTTAAAATTTCTTTGGCCGGGTCTGTTTTTTTCATGGCGATATAGGTTTCCGCATAGAGTAGTGCAATATCGCTATTTTTATGATCCGATAATTCCCAGGCTTCTTTTAGTAACGGCAAGGCTTGCTCATAATCTTCCGCTTGCAGAAATTCTAAAGCAAGGTTGAACTTAACCTCTTCTTCTTTTGGCAAAATTACACTTAAACGCTGTTGTAATTGTTCTTCAGGCAATTCACTTTGGAATGCATCTAAGGCTTGTGCCTCTTTAAATAAATAAGTGGTGGGTAAGGCTTGGATACGAAATTGCATGGCAATGCTACGTTCTGTTTCACAATTGACTTTCCCAAGTACAAATTGTCCTTGGTATTTCTCAGCGTAATGGGTTAAAAGTGCGGTGAAATTGACGGAAGATTCGTGGCTTGGCGCATAAAAAACTAAGACTAAAGGGGTGTGTTGTGAAAGCTGTAATGTTTCTGTGAGGTTTTGTTCGTTGACTTCAATAATATAATTTTGCATAAGTTTCTCTGATAGATAAAAATGTTAATAAGGGTTAACTCGTATCATCTTACCCTTGTTTTTGATACAATCCAACCCAACTTTAATACAGACTTTATACCAAAAAGGAACAATTATGACAAATCCATTACTTGAAAATACGACACTTCCGTTATTTTCAAAAATCAAGCCGGAACATATTCAACCGGCCATTGAGCAACTTATTAGAGAATGTCGTGAAACCACAGAACGCGTCGTTAATCAACCGCACTTTACTTGGGAAAATTTTTGCGAACCGCTTTCTGAAGTCAATGACCGTTTGCATAAAGCGTGGTCACCGGTGAGTCATTTAAATTCAGTAAAAAACAGCCCGGAGCTGCGTGAAGCCCATCAAGCGTGTTTGCCAATGTTATCGGAATATGGCACTTGGGTGGGGCAACATCAAGGTTTATATCAGGCTACGTTAGCGTTAAAAAATAGTCCTGAATATGAAAATTACAGTGTGGCACAGAAAAAAGCCATTGAGAATAGTTTGCGTGATTTCGAGCTTTCAGGGATTTCATTGCCTGAAGAGCAACAAAAACGCTATGGCGAAATTATGGCGCGTTTATCTGAACTCAGTTCGCAATTTAGTAACAATGTGCTTGATGCCACCATGGGGTGGGAAAAAATTATCACCGATGAAAATGCGTTAAAAGGTTTGCCTGAAAGTGCGCTACAAGCGGCAAAACAATCTGCAGAAAGTAAAGGCGTAGAGGGTTTTCGTTTTACCCTTGAATATCCAAGCTATATTCCTGTGATGACGTATTGTGAAAATCGTGAATTGCGTGAAGAAATGTACCGTGCTTTTGCCACACGCGCATCAGAACAAGGTCCAAATGCAGGAAAATGGGATAACACGGCAATTATGGAAGAAATTCTCAGTTTACGTGTTGAACTCGCAAAATTACTCGGCTTTGAACGTTATACCGATTATTCACTCGCCACTAAAATGGCAGAAAATCCAATACAAGTATTAGATTTCTTAGAAAATCTTGCAGCGCGTTCAAAAGCGCAAGGTGAAAAAGAATTAGCGGAATTAGAAGATTTTTGTCAAACACAGTTTAATGTGACCGCACTTGAACCCTGGGATATTACTTTTTACAGTGAAAAACAAAAACAAGCTTTGTATGCGATTAATGACGAAGAATTGCGCCCTTATTTCCCTGAAGAACGCGTGTTGTCAGGGCTTTTTGAGTTAGTTAAACGCATTTTTAATATTCGCGCGGTAGAGCGTTTTGATGTGGATACTTATCACAAAGATGTGCGTTTCTTTGATTTAATTGATGAAACGGATGAAGTGCGTGGTAGTTTTTATTTGGATTTATATGCGCGTGAAAACAAACGTGGTGGCGCGTGGATGGATGATTGCGTTGGGCGTAAGCGAAAAACTCAAGGGAATATCCAAAAACCGGTCGCTTATTTGACTTGTAACTTTAATGCGCCAGTGGGCGATAAACCGGCATTATTTACACATTATGAAGTGACCACGCTTTTCCATGAATTTGGTCATGGTATTCATCATATGTTGACTAAAGTGGATGTTGGTGATGTTTCAGGGATTAATGGTGTACCTTGGGACGCCGTGGAATTGCCAAGCCAATTTATGGAAAACTGGTGTTGGGAAGAAGAAGCACTTGCCTTTATTTCAGGGCATTTTGAAACAGGTGAACCGTTGCCAAAAGAAAAATTAAGCCAGTTAATCAAAGCGAAAAATTTCCAAGCGGCGATGTTTATTTTGCGTCAATTAGAATTTGGTTTATTTGATTTCCGTTTACATCATTATTATGACCCAAGCAAACAACATCAAATTTTAGACACCTTGAAATCGGTAAAAAAAGAAGTCGCTGTGATCAATGGTGTAGATTGGGCAAGAACCCCACATAGTTTTAGCCATATTTTCGCAGGTGGCTATGCGGCAGGTTACTACAGTTATTTATGGGCAGAAGTGCTTTCAGCGGATGCCTTTTCGCGCTTTGAAGAAGAAGGCATTTTCAATCCGGTCACAGGCCAATCTTTCTTAGATGAAATCTTGACGCGCGGTGGCAGCGAAGAACCCATGGTGCTCTTTGAGCGTTTCCGCGGACGTAAACCGACTTTAGATGCCTTGTTGCGTCATAAAGGGATTGCGAATTAAGTATAAGTAATGAACAAAGTGGGCAAACCAATATGCCCACTTTTTTTAGGGCTAAAAGAAATGAATTACCGCTAAAATCCAAGCAATACTCAAAATTGGACCTAATAAACCAATCACAATACCGCCTAAACGGAATTCTGATTGTTGAATAAGCCCTGTACTAAAGGCGATGGCATTGGGTGGGGTGGAAACAGGTAAGAATAAGGCACAGGATGCGCTTAAACCTATCACTAAAGGTAAAATCATTGGATTGATATCGCCATCGACCATCGAGAGCAAGGACACGCCCATTGGAATAAGAATCGTAGTTGCTGCCGTGTTACTCATAAAGTTAGATAAAATGACGGTAATGAAAGCAAACACAAAGAGCAAACACATGAAAGTTAATTGGATATGGCTGATTTTTTCTACAAAATGTGTGGCAATTTGTTGTTCTTCAATAGCTAAGCCTAATGCCAAGCCACCTGCTACGAGCATTAATGTATCCCATGGTAATTGACGAATGTCTTTGGCATCTAGTACACCTAACATGGTTAAACCAACAATAGGAATACCTGACGCAGCGGCAACAGGAATGCCGATCCATTTTGACGTTAACCAACAGAATAAGGTGATAGCTAAAATAATCAAAACGATAATTTTATGTAAATTTTCCACACGGTTTGTGTGACTTGAAGGCGCTTGAGCGAGAAAATCAAAGTTAAGGTGTTCTTCTTGTTGAATATGATATTTTTTGATTAAAACGTACCAAAAGATAAGCAATAGCACCAATGCAAGTGGTGTTCCCACAATCATCCATTCTAAAAAAGAAATAGGGTAGCCTAATTTTTCTAATGCACCAACGGCAATAGCATTCGGCGCGGATCCAATGATTGTGCCAATACCACCTACAGATGCCGCTGCCGGGATACCTAATAATAACGCTTTTGAAAGGTTAGAATTTTGTTCAACTCGATTGAATAAGGGGCTGAGAGTGGCAATCATCATGGCGGTTGTTGCGGTATTACTCATTAGCATTGACATGACGGCGGTGAGAAACATTAATCCCCATAAAACATGCACTGGGTTTGTTCCAAATTTTGGTAATACCGTTTTTAATAACATCAGATCCAACTTTGTTTTTTTCATGGCTTCCGCTAAAAAGAAGCCACCTAGAAATAGCCAAATGACGCTATCAGACCAAGTTTGCAGATACTGAATGGCATCATGCGCTTCGCTTTTTCCCATGACTAAAACAAGAAAACCCACAATTAAAATGCTCACCGAAAATGGGGGGATGGCTTCAGTTACCCATAAGCTGATGGCGAGAAAGAGTAAAAAAAGGACGGAATTTTGAATCTTTGTAAAGCTAGGATCAGATAAAAATAGGGTCACTCCGATAGAAAATAATACAGAAAAACCAAAAGCAAGAACATTTTTCTTTTTAATTAATTCGAAACTTCCCGTTAATAAACTTCGTGTTTCCAACATGATTTTTCGCTCCAATAATGAGGGTGTTATTTGAAATAATGCTATCAAAAAGCTTTGGTGAATTCTGTGATCTGATTCAAAAAATTGACATTTTCTGGGTATAAGAGGTTTTATTTATAAATCATTAGTCAGGTAAGATTAGGCAGTAATTTATAGAAAACCTTTGTTTTCTCCGCACTTTCTCTTTACAATCAGTTCAAACAACATTTGTTAGAAAAATCTATACGGCGGTATTGTCGTTTCTGTTATTTTTGAATAGGAAAGAATATGTTTATTGTAGATAGCCATTGTCATTTAGATGCTTTGGATTATGAAAAATTACACGAAAATGTAGATGATGTGGTAGAAAAAGCCCGTTTGCGTGGTGTTCGTCATTTATTGAATATTGGCGTGACCTTAAGTCGTTTTGAAAAACAGCGCGATATGTTGGCGCATTTGGATAATGTCTCTTTAGCTTGCGGCGTGCATCCTTTGGATTTAGCGGATGAACCCTATGATCATCAGCGTTTATTGTCCTTAGCGGCGCATCCGAAAGTGATCGCCATTGGTGAAATTGGGTTAGATTATTATTACAGCGCGGAGAACAAGGCTTTACAGCAATCGGTTTTTTCCCAACAGATTCAAGCGGCAAATGCCTTAAATAAGCCGGTAATTATTCATACTCGTGAAGCCGGGGAGGATACCATTGCCTTATTGCGTGAAAATCAAGCAGAAAAGTGCGGTGGCGTGATTCATTGTTTTACAGAAAGCATGGCATTTGCGGAAAAGGCGTTAGATTTGGGCTTTTATATTTCCTGTTCGGGAATTGTCACCTTTAAAAATGCAGAGGATTTGCGCGATGTGATCCGTTATGTCCCCTTAGATCGTTTGTTGGTGGAAACGGATAGTCCTTATCTCGCGCCTGTACCGTTCCGAGGTAAGGAAAATCAGCCTGCGTACACGCGAGAAGTTTGTGAATATGTGGCAACATTGAAAGGTGTGACACCACAAGAATTCGCCAAGATTACCACAGAAAATTTTGAGCGATTGTTTAACATTCAAGTAAAATAAACCGCACTTTTTTAACTAATTTGGATACGTAAGGATACAAAATGCGTAAATTGATTAAATATTTTTTAATTACCGTTGTGGTGTTATTTCACACGGTGTTGTTTGCTGGAATTAACTTTGTTTTTCCCCATTATGAAACTACCTACGTTACCGGTGTGGAAGTAAAGCGTGTGGATAAAGATGGGCCGATTACTAAAGCGAATCCTGAAGATGGTCCAACGCGAGATGTGTATTATATTTATACACAACGCGCTGATGAAGCCCAACCTATGGTTTATCGCAACGAAGACACGCGTTGGGCGTTTCCATTTTATTTCAAATTTGACTCCGCCGTGCAACAAGCGCGCGCCTCGGGTTTTGCGCAAAACAAAAAAATGGTGGAAGTGAAATATTATGGTTGGAATATGGTGATGTTTAATGAGTTTCGTAATGTGATTTCGATGAAAGAAGTCACTGAAGAACAAGGCTCCCACCCAATTTTAAGCTGGATTTTCTATGCACTCGGTGTGTTAACCCTGTTTTTTAGTATTCAGTTTATCCGTGGTTGGTTTGATAGCGAGGCATAATCATGGGATGGCTTGAACCTGTTTTTATTATTCTGATTTTAATTGTGATCAGTGCGGTGGTTTCTTCCGCAGAAATTTCCTTGGCAGGTGCGCGTAAGTTAAAATTACAAGCATTGGTGAACGAAGGTAATCAAAAAGCCGAGCAGGTGTTGCGTTTGCAAGAACGACCGGGGCGATTTATCACGGTTGTTCAAATCGGACTCAATATGGTTGCCGTGCTTGCAGGGATGTTAGGCGAAAGTGCATTAACGCCTTATGTGGAAGAGGGATTGCGTGCTTATGTGTCTGAAGCCGTTTTAGCCGCTGTTGCCTCTTGGACATCTTTTGCGCTCGTGACCTTTTCCTTTATTTTAATCGCGGATTTAATCCCGAAACGCATTGCCATGAGCTATCCGGAAGCAACGGCGCTGAAAACCGTGAAAATTATGCAAGTCTGTATTTTCTTGCTAAGTCCATTAGTTTGGGTGTTTGACAGCATCGCCAATGGTATTTTTCGCTTATTGCGCATTTCTACGGTGCGAGAAGACAGTATGACGCCTGAAGATATTGTGGCTGTGGTAGAAGCCGGGGCTGAGTCGGGGGTGCTTAAAGCGCAAGAGCATTATTTGATTGAAAATATTTTTGATATGCAAGAGCGCACGGTGACATCTACCATGACGACTCGCGAAAATATTGTGTTTTTAGACCGCACTTTTGATCGTGAAAAAGTCCTAGAGACTCTCGGTTCCGACAGCCATTCTAAATTACCTATTTGTGACGGTAGCTTGGATAAAATTTTAGGTTATGTGGAATCGCATGAATTGTTAACCATGTATTTAAAAGGCGAGAACAAAGTCTCTTTAACGGATACACGCTTGTTGCGCAAGCCTTTGTTTATTCCTGATACCTTATCGCTGTACGAAGTGCTGGAATTATTTAAATCCGCAGGGGAGGATTTTGCGGTTATCGTGAATGAGTATGCGTTGGTGGTGGGGATTGTGACCTTAAACGATGTGATGAGCATTGTCATGGGCGAGTTGGTTTCGAGCGAAGAAGAGCAAATTGTTCGCCGCGATGAAACTTCGTGGCTCATTGATGGCGCAACACCCCTTGAAGATGTGATGCGTGCTTTGGATATTGAAGCTTTTCCTGATTGGGAAAACTATGAAACCATCGCTGGATTTATGATGTACATGCTACGCAAAATCCCGAAAAAAACCGATTTTGTGCTTTACGATAAATACAAATTTGAGATTATTGATACTGATAATTTCAAAATCGATCAATTAATGGTGTCCTTGCGTAACGATTAAGCCATTAATTATGCTCATCCTGTGTAGGCATGCAAACGTTTTGATGTGCTTGAAACTTCGATACCGTGACTACACAGGTTCGCTATTCAATTTGAGCAAATTCCAAAATTCCACTAAAATAGACCGCACTTTTGTCCTGTAATTTATCTCAAAAAGGATTTCCAATGACCCAACCTCGTTTTGTACATTTACGTACGCATAGCGATTTTTCTATGATTGACGGTATTGCCAAGGTGAAACCGTTGGTGAAGGCTTGCGTGCAAGAAAATATGGTGGCGATGGGGTTGACGGATTTTACTAACTTCTGTGGGTTAGTGAAATTCTATGGGGAAACCTTGGGCGCAGGGGTGAAGCCGATTATTGGCGCGGATGTGTTGGTTAAAAGTGAGCTGTTGGGCGATGATCGTTTTGAACTGACGTTATTGGCAAAAAATGATGCCGGCTATAAAAATATTACCCTTTTACTTTCAAAGGCTTATCAGCGCGGTTATGATGATTTGCCTTATATTGACCAAGAATGGTTAATTGAACATCGCGAAGGCGTGATTATTCTCTCAGGCGGACGTAAAGGTGATGTTGGACAGAAAATTCTGAAAGAGCATTGGGCGGATGTAGAAAGTGCGGTGCGTTTTTATCAAGACTATTTTGCGGATCATTTTTATTTGGCATTGACGCGCGTAGGGCATAAAGATGAAGAAACCTATATTCAAGGTGCGTTAAAAATTGCTCGTCAATATGGGATTCCTGTTGTGGCTACCAATGATGTGATGTTCTTAAAATCCGATGATTTTGAGGCGCACGAAATTCGGGTTGCCATTCATGATGGCTATACCTTAGATGATCCAAAGCGTCCGCAACTTTATACGGATCAACAATATTTTCGTAGCGAACAGGAAATGTGTGACTTGTTTGCCGATATTCCGAGTGCGTTGGAAAATACGGTGCTCATTGCCCAGCGTTGTAATGTAACCATTCGTCTAGGTACTTATTTCTTGCCGAAGTTCCCGACCGGCGATCTTTCTACGGAAGATTATTTGGTTGAAAAAGCCCGTGAAGGGTTGGAAGAACGTTTGGCGTTTTTATTCCCAGACCCTAAAGTGCGGTCAGAAAAACGCGAGATTTATGATGAGCGTTTGGAAACGGAATTAGGGGTGATTAACCAAATGGGATTCCCTGGTTATTTCTTGATCGTGATGGAATTTATTCAATGGTCAAAAGATAACGGTGTACCTGTTGGCCCGGGGCGCGGTTCGGGTGCGGGTTCTTTGGTAGCTTACGCCTTAAAAATTACCGACTTAGATCCCCTTGAATTTGATTTACTCTTTGAGCGTTTCTTAAACCCGGAACGTGTCTCCATGCCTGACTTTGATGTGGACTTCTGTATGGAGGGTCGTGACCGAGTGATTGAACATGTGGCAGAAACCTATGGTCGAGGCGCAGTATCACAAATTATTACCTTTGGTACTATGGCGGCTAAAGCGGTAATTCGTGATGTGGGGCGTGTTTTGGGACATCCTTATGGTTTTGTGGATCGTATTTCAAAACTGGTTCCGCCGGATCCGGGTATGACGCTTGCCAAAGCTTTTGACATGGAACCGCAGTTGCAAGATGCCTACGATAGCGATGAAGAAGTCAAAGCATTAATCGATATGGCGCGTAAATTGGAAGGCGTGACGCGCAATGCTGGGAAGCATGCCGGTGGCGTTGTGATTTCTCCGACGCTGATTACCGACTTTTCACCTTTATATTGTGATAGCGAAGGCAAACACCCGGTGACGCATTTTGATAAAAATGACGTGGAATATGCAGGCTTAGTAAAATTTGACTTCTTGGGATTACGTACGTTAACCATTATTAAATGGGCATTGGAAATGATCAATGCACGAATGGCTCGTGAGGGCAAGCCGGAAGTACGCATTGAAAGTATTCCTTTAGATGATCCTGATTCGTTCCAAACCTTGTTAAATGCGGAAACTACTGCCGTGTTCCAGTTGGAATCTCGCGGTATGAAAGATTTGATTAAGCGTCTGCAACCAGACTGTTTTGAAGATATTATTGCGTTGGTGGCATTATTCCGCCCAGGTCCGTTAGAGTCAGGAATGGTGCAAAACTTTATTGATCGTAAACATGGTCGTGAGGAAGTCGCTTACCCTGATTCCCAATATCAACACGAATGTTTGAAACCCATTTTAGAGCCTACCTATGGGGTCATTGTTTACCAAGAACAGGTTATGCAAATTGCGCAAGAACTTGCAGGTTATACATTAGGCGGTGCGGATTTATTACGCCGAGCAATGGGTAAGAAAAAACCTGAAGAAATGGCCAAACAGCGGTCGGTGTTTGAAGAGGGGGCGATCAAAAAAGGTATAGATGGCGATCTTGCCATGAAAATTTTCGACTTAGTGGAAAAATTTGCGGGTTACGGTTTTAACAAATCTCACTCAGCAGCTTACGCCCTGGTGTCTTACCAAACCCTTTGGTTGAAGACGCATTTCCCGGCAGAATTTATGGCAGCAGTAATGACTTCTGAAATGGATAATGTTGAAAAAATCGTGGGTCTGTACGATGAATGTTTGCGCATGGGATTAAAAGTCACACCGCCTGATATTAACACGGGAAAACGTCCTTTTAGTGTCAATGAACAAGGGGAAATTGTTTATGGTATTGGCGCAATCAAAGGTGTCGGTGAAGGGCCGATTGACGCGTTAGTGAGTGCGCGTCAAGAGGGGGGGATTTTTAAGGATTTATTTGATCTTTGTGCACGTGTAGATTTAAAACAAATTAACCGCCGAACTTTTGAAAATCTGATTAAATCAGGGGCGTTTGATAAGCTCGGGCCACACCGTGCCGCCTTGGCGAAAAACCTTGAGGATGCCTTGCAATCTTCGAGTCAATTTGCCAAAAATGAAGAAATTGGACAAGGTGATATGTTTGGGGTGTTAACGGAAAGCCATGAAGAGGTTGAGCGAAAATATGCCAATACGCCACGTTGGACGGAAAAACAACAACTAGAAGGTGAGCGCGAAACTTTGGGGTTATATTTAAGCAATCATCCGATTAGCCCTTATTTAAAAGAACTTTCGCATTACAGTGCTACGCGGTTAAAAGATCTTGTGCCAAACCGCCGTGGTGAAATCAGCACAGTGAGCGGATTAGTGATAGCCTCACGCTTTGCCGTCACTAAAAAAGGCAATCGTTTAGGCATTGCGACCTTGGAAGATCGTTCAGGAAAATTGGATATTACGCTGTTTGGCGAAGCCCTTGAACAGTTTGGTGATAAATTACAAAAAGACAGCATTATTATAGCCAAAGGACAAGTGAGCTTTGATGATTTTAGCCAAGGCTTGCGAATGTCTGCACGGGAATTAATCACCCTTGATGAAGCTCGTACACAATACGCCAAAAGTCTTGCGATTAGTTTAAAACAAGCGCAAATTACACCGCACTTTATTAAGCAATTTAAGGGAATTGTTGAACCTCACAGTGGTGGTACATTGCCGATCAATATTTATTATGACAGCCCACAAGGGCGTGCACTCGTTAAATTAGGCGTGCAATGGTGTATTAAACCTACAGATGAATTATTAACGGAATTAGTCGCTTTCTTAGGGGAAAGTGCGGTGGAATTGGAGTTTAGTTAAATGCAGCTTTCTTTACCGATTCAACCACAAAATGACGATACCCTAGCAAATTTTTATGGTGGGAATAATCTCTTGCTACTTAATTCTTTGCGTCAAAATTTCACTGAGTTGAAGCAACCCTTTTTCTATATTTGGGGGGCGCAAGGTTGTGGTAAAAGTCATTTATTACGTGCGCTGACTAATCATTATTTTGCTGAAAATCGAACCGCACTTTATGTACCTTTGGATAAATCAGCCTATTTCTCTCCTGCTGTGCTGGATAATTTAGAACAAAATGAATTGGTGTGTTTGGATAATCTTCAATGCGTGCTTGGCGATAGTGAATGGGAATTAGCGCTTTTTGATCTGTTTAATCGTATTAAAGAGCTCGGTAATTGTTTGCTGGTACTCAGTGCGGATCAATCACCCAATGCAATTCAAGTTAATTTACCTGATTTAGCAACACGCCTACGTTGGGGCGAGATCTATCAACTTTACGCTTTAGATGATCAGCAAAAAATTACCGCACTTCAACAAAATGCACGTGAACGCGGTATTGAATTACCCGATGAAACCGCCAATTTTCTGTTAAAACGCTTGGATCGCGATATGCACACCTTATTCAACGCCCTAGCACAACTTGATAACGCTTCATTACAAGCCCAACGTAAATTAACGATTCCGTTTGTGAAGGAAATATTGAAGTTGTAGAGGGAATCGGTGTAACAGCAACAAAATTGTCTATTACACCATCTGTACTGTCTAAGTAATTATCGGATTCCACATAACTCATAAATGCCTTCTTCTACATCTTTAAATGAAATAACGCCATCTGCCCACTGGTTAAAAATATCAATGGCTTCATCATCTACTTGCATCCCTTCTAGTCTGTTATTATCAAGAGCAAATTGAACTGCATCTTTTCTCATTTTCTTTTCCTGAATTATTAAAAACATTATAAATCCCCCATACTTAATATTTATATAATTAAATCATATATATAAATATTTTACTAAAGTGTAGTGATCAACTAATTCAAGAGTCCCCGATAAGTTTTTTCAGCTAAAATCGGGGGTAAACCTTGATTATAGCTATGTGAGCGAATGTGGTTGTAGTACATCACATAATCTTTCACATCGTTGACCGCACTTTCAAAATCAACATAACCACCATATGCCATCCACTCATATTTAAAACTTCTAAACCAACGCTCCATGATGTATCATTTGGGTGGAGCTAAATCAACAAATCCATTAACTAATTTAATGAATAAAATAAGATCTTACTCTCCATCTAATCCTAATTCTGGAATATACAATATTGCAGGGGATTCTGCTGATTGGGGTAATACAATATTTAATGATGTATTAAAAAAATATAAGGTAGCTACATGAAAAACACATTTGCTGAGGGTGATTTGTTTTTTATAAACGATATTAAGATTGGTAGAAAAATACTAAGTTTAGAAAATAAATACAGGGTAGGAAAGCTAATATTCTTATCATCATATTTTAAAGATATGATTGGATTCATCCCTTCAATTTCTTCATTCTCAGAAAAACCAAAATCCTTAGATAAAATAGAGTTTATGGACGAAGTTATTTATACTGGTAATAGTGAATTGAAAAATGGTAACTGGGAAATCATTGGACATGAAAATATTTCAGAAAAAGAAACATTGCTAACAAAGCGACGAGTGGGAAATGTAATTATGATTAGAGATAACGAAATTAGAATTTGTACGGAAGAGGATTATAATAAATATAAAAACCAAGGTATTGCTGGTTTAGGAGCTGTTCATTATTTACTTATGAATTTACCTAAATAAGAAGGCTGAGAAACACCTTATTCTTATGTTCATAATCCCATACATTGGATAGTTCCGTTTGGGCTTGTCAAATGTGGGCTAACAGGAAATGACGTTGGTAATGCAATTAATTTACCTACACTGAAGCCAAATTCTAAAGAGTGGAGAAAGGCTGTAGAGACAATAAAAAACGGAGGAAATTCTAATTTTAGAGTGCCAAATAAAGAGACCGCTGAAGAGTTATTAAAACAAGCAAAAGGGAAAATAGACAATTATCCAACTTACTCTAATGAAAGTTATAAAAAAGGATTTGAACACCATCCAAATGAAAGTCATACAAATGCTCCAGACAATAATTTACCTCATATCAAATGGAAAGATTGGTCTTTAGGCAAAAAATTTGGTGGCATGGGACATATTTTTTATGAATAGATTTGATAATCAACACCCTATATCTTGGAGATTTAACGATGAAGATTGTAAGATGTCTTTTTCTGAAAAAAACTCCGTTATATTCATTAACGAAAACAGTGCAAAATACTTATGGAAAATGTATTTATCAGAATCACATTTTTCTCTAATTCCCAATGGTAAATATAATATAAAAAAATTCATCAGATAGATTTTGAAAAATTTGAAAAAACAAAATCCTTTTTATTAGGCACAATAAAAGGAGAAAAAATATTATTTTTTTGGTCCGAAAAATATGCTGCAATAGTCAATAAATTTTCATTTCTTAATTATTGGGACGATTTCATCTATCCTTCCGATGAATCCGATGTAATTATCAGCAGATCTGGACTATATATTGTTAGTAATGAATCTGTATTTTCAACAGATATTGTTGTTAATTATGAGAATATATTAGCAAATACAGTAGTAAGTACAGATTGTAGCAAGGTGTGAGACAAGCATTTATATCCAAATAAAATGATAATACTATCTGAAACCATTACCTTTGTTCTTTAAAATCTACAGATAACACATTATTCAAGCAGTCTGCCTCCCCTAAAAATCAACCAAATTAATATCATTTATTGAAATATCATTGGGCATTAGGTTAAAATTTGCCCATTCTTTTACACGCTTTTTACTATGGCTAATCCCCCAGATATCGTTCAACGCATTACCCAACTGATGCACAATTATTTGATGCTTATAGAAAAGCATATGAAAAATTAGACGATATATTCGTAGATGTTAAATCTCCAAATGGAACTTATACTTTGGGAACAAATGTACCCCCATCAAAAGCAGTTGATTTAATTGAAGATTGGCTAATATCTAAAGGCTTACACATGAGGTAGAAAATGAATAAACAAAGTTTATTTTTGCTAAAAAACATCATCTCAGAAACTAATTTTTTTAACTTCATGGAAAAAATAAATGAAGAGGATTTTTTCAACCTGAGAGAAGACGAGAGCTTTGAAAGTGAATGGTTAGGAAATTTCAACAACCTTGAAAAAGTAAAATTAGATGATGATTTGGTTGAAATAATTAATCAAATCAGAGAAATATCATTTAAAAATACTTTTCTGCACACCCAAAATCCCGAAATATCCTCATATATTTCTGATGATTTTGAGCTAATATCAAAATCATTACTACTAAATGAAGATAATTGGATATTAAAACATTTATGGAAGGCATACCAAAATCAAAAAATATATATTAACTAGTGGGTAGGATGGATTGAAACCCAACGAAATCCTGCATACTCTAGGAACATCGAGTTTTCAGTGTAGTGATCAACTAATTCAACAGTCCCCGATAAGTTTTTTCAGCTAAAATCGGGGGCAAACCTTGA
>NZ_CAMEFX010000036.1 GCF_945915845.1 uncultured Actinobacillus sp.
TGATTGATTGATTGATTGATTGATTGATTGATTGATTGATTGATTGATTGATTGACATAATTTTCCCTTTAAATTAACTCTGCTACTAGTGTGGTAATATTTCTTAATAAATCTTACCGATCATATTTTGCTTATAAAAATATTTTAATTTGAGATGGTTGTATGGATGCCACGCTTGGCATCCATAAACATAATTTTACGCATTGTTTTTGCAATAGACGTAAAGCGTAGCATTCCTACAAAAACATTAGTTATTTTTGCGTTTTTAATAAATTCCAATATTTTTCATAAATATCCACGGCATCGCCTACATCCGCTTGGAAAATTCCCTTTTTCACCTCTTCTTCAGGCGGGAACAATAATGGGTTCGCCGCATCTTCCGGTTTTAGCAAGGCTTTGACTCCTTTGTTTGGCATAGAATAACCCATACGCTCGATAATGATTTTTGCGTGTTCTGGTCGAAGCATAAAATCAATAAATTTATGGGCGGCATCGACATGTTTTGAACCTTTTGGAATGGCATAGTTATCCATCCAGAAAATCGCCCCTTCTTTCGGGTAAATAAATTGAATATCAGGATTTTCTTTATTTGCCATATAAGCCGAGCCATTCCAAATCATCCCCAAATCTACTTCCCCTTGAATATACGGCAGTTCAGGCGTATCTGAGTTAAAGGTTGCCACATTCGGTAATAATTTTGTCAAACGTTCATAGGCGGCTTTGATTTCCGCTTCATTGGTGGTATTTGGCGACTTGCCGTCTAACAATAAGGCAATGTGGAACACCTCGCGCGCATCCGCGGTCAACAATACCTTGCCTTGGTATTCCGGGTTCCATAAATCGCCCCAACCGCTGATTTTACTTGGATCAACCACCGCAATATTAACGCCGATACCGGTTAAACCATAAACATAAGGCAAAGAATATTGGTTATTTGGATCAAATTCTTTGTTTAAGAGATTGTCCGGAATTTGGTGAAAATTACTGAGTTTGCTGTGATCAATTTTTTCCAACATCCCTTCTTTCACCATTTTGCCAATGTAATAACTGGATGGGAAAACTAGGTCATAGCCTGTATCCTGCATTAATTTCATTTTAGAATACATCTCTTCGTTGCTTTCAAAGGTGGAATAATTGACGCCGATACCGGTTTCTTTGGTAAAGGCAGCAATAAGATCAGAGGGAATATAGTCTGTCCAGTTATAAATACGGATTTCTTCAGCCCAAGATTGCGCAGAAAATAATGCAATGGCTGAAAGCATGAAACTTTTTAATGAACGAGAAAGGATTGCTTTCATGGTGTGTACTCCTTAAAGTGCGGTCAAAATTCGCCACGATTATAGCATAGTTGCAAAGCGTTGACATATACGCTCAGCCGAGTAAGATCCCCATCCAATTACTTTAGGAAAATCGTTATGCTTAACTTTGCTCATCAAGAACACAAAAAAACCTATTATTACGACAGCCGAAATCTCGACATTATTCGACCGCACTTAGCACAAAATCTGCATGCGGATGTGTGCATCATTGGGGCTGGATTTGGTGGTTTATCCGCCGCCTTGGAATTGGCGGAACAAGGCAAAAGTGTGATCGTGCTGGAAGGGGCGCGGATTGGGTTTGGTGCTTCAGGCCGTAGCGGTGGGCAAGCGATTAATGGCTTTGAAGACGGCATCGATGAATATGTGGAGCAATTTGGTTTTGATATGACCCAAAAATTGTGGGCAATGTCTTTGGAAGCCATTGATATTATTGATGAGCGCATTGCGAAATACGGTATTCAGTGCGATTGGAAAAAAGGTTATGCCACACTGGCACTCAATCATCGCCGAATGGATGATTTGTTGGCAATCGAAAAATCCAGCCGTGAAGTGTTTGGTTATGGCAATATGCAATTATGGGATAAGGCACAACTTAAGCAATATTTAGGTTCTGATATTTATGTGGGCGGTTTGTTTGACAGCAATTCAGGGCATTTACATCCGCTGAACTATTGTCTTGGTTTAGCGAAAGCTTGTTTGGATTTAGGTGTACAAATTTTCGAGCATTCTCCGGTGGTGGATATGAAAACCCAAGGGGATAAAGTGATGTTGAAAACCAAAAAAGCACAGGTGACCGCACAAAATGTGGTCATTGCGACCAATGCCTATATCGCAGGTTTGCCGCGTTCTATTCACCGAGGCACCGCACGCAAAATCTTACCGGTGGAAAGTTTTATTATTGCGACCGAACCCCTTGAACAAACCGTGGCGGATAGCGTGATCAATAATGGCATGTCCGTTTGTGATAACAATTTGTTGTTAGATTATTATCGTTTAAGCGCGGATAATCGCTTATTATTTGGTTCCGATAGCAGCTCAAATAAAGATATGGTGCAGGTCATGCGCCGCAATATGCTCAAAGTCTTCCCGCAATTAGCGGATGTGAACATTGATTATGGTTGGGGCGGCCCCATCGATATGACCATGAATTCTCAACCGCACTTTGGGCGCATTAAACCCAATATTTATTTTGCCCACGGTTATTCAGGGCATGGTGTTGCTTTGACCGGGTTGGCAGGGCGCATCATTGCCGAAGCAATTTTGGGCAATGATGAACGTTTAAGTGTGTTTGAACAACTGAAAATTCCATCCATTTATGGCGGTAAATTGGTGAAAAAACTCGCTTTGAAAGTGGGCATTCCTTATTATCGTTTTTTGGACAAATATCGGTAAGACAAACCATCCTAGGCTTGCAAATAGGCGTTTAATGCTTGGATTTGCGTTCTCGCATCCGCCACGCCTAAGTCGTACATCGCTTGCACTTTCGCCGGATTTTTCTCTAACCGACTAATATTCAGATCCACGGAGGGACGAATAACAAAAATCTTACCCTGTTGTTCTAACTCTATCACGCGTTCTACCGCCTGATTATATTCCAAATAACGATTGGCCCAACGTTCACAGAGTTTAGGATAGTGGCGATACATCAAGTTAAACAATAGGGTAGAGCTCGGTTTTTTGCGGTAGTCCAACGGACGCGTTAACACCACAATAATCTTGTCATAACCTAATGCCAGTGTTTTCTGCAAAGGAATGCTGTCTGCAATCCCCCCATCAAGATAGCGTTGACCATCTACTTCCACCATTTTCGACACCATGGGCATCGCAGATGTGGCGCGTAATGTTTCCATTTGCGCAAAGGCATCGGTAATTTTGATATATTCCGGTTCACCTGTTTCCACATTAGTTAGCGTTACCCAAAAGTCTATATTTGATTGAGAAAACCTTGTTTGGTCAAAGGGATCAAGAGTAAAGGGTAATTCATAAAAAGCGAAATCGCGATTAACAATATTGCCTGTGGTGAATAAACTATGTAACCCCATATAACGCTTATCATTGAGATATTTCAGGTTATAACGCAACACGCGACCACGCTGTTGAGACGGAAAATTCACGCCAAATAAGGCACCGGCTGAAACCGTGATCATTCCATTTACTTGAATTTGTTCATCTAAAAACACATCCAACACCCCAGCGGTAAATAACCCACGCATGGCACCGCCTTCAAGGACTAAAGCTGTTTTCATTTATTTCTCCTCTTTTGAGATATTATACGTCATTTTTTGTGCAATTTGACTTTTTATGTCTAATTGTGTAGCATGATACAAAATCTAATTTTGTAGTGATGCTACTTTTCAATTTAGTCATCTGACTATCTTAAGCGAATATTCTCTAAAATATCCGCACTCAAAATCCCCTATCTTGTAGGGTGTCCGTAAATTAAATTTTTATTATTCATCGCACATTATCGCTTTTTGTAGCTAAAGTGCGGTCGTTTTTTTATCCAAAAATGGAGCATATATGTCGTTTATTAATAGACTTCGTGCGTCAAGCACATTAAAAGCCCCAATTTTTGTGCCTACGGTGGTTTTTGTTGCGATTGTCGCAATTTTTTGTTCAGTTTTTCCTGAGCAGGCACAAACAACTTTAGACACAGTAAAGCAATCTGTCTTTACTCATTTTAGTTGGTTTTATATTTTAGCCGGTTCGATTTTTTTCCTGTTTTTGATTTTTTTATGTGTAAGTTCTTTAGGTAGCATTCGTTTAGGGGCTGATACAGATGAACCAGAGTTTTCCTTTATGTCTTGGATTGCAATGTTATTTGCAGCAGGAATGGGAATTGGTTTGATGTATTTTGGTGTGGCGGAACCTATCTTACATTACTTAAAACCAACAGAAGCAGGGTTAGACGAAGCAACAAGAGCCAAGGAAGCCATGATGACAACATTTTATCATTGGGGCATTCATGCTTGGGCGATTTATGCGGTTATTGCTTTAGCTTTGGCTTATTTTGGTTTTCGCTATAAATTACCCTTAACCGTTCGTTCGGGTTTTTACCCTTTACTCAAAAATCGTATTTCAGGATTTTGGGGACATTTGATTGATGTCGTTGCACTGTGCAGTACTATTTTTGGTTTAACGACAACCTTAGGCTATGGCGCAATGCAAGTTAATGCCGGATTTAACAATCTTGGTCTTTTAACAAGTAATGATTTTGGTGTGCTTGCTATTATAGTGGTTATTGCCATGACATTAGCTGTCATATCTGCTATTTCGGGGGTAGGAAAGGGCGTTAAAATTTTAAGTGAAACTAATCTTCTCTTAGCAGGGTTATTACTTGTATTTGTTATTGTGGCAGGGCCTACTTTACATTTACTTTCCAGTTTCACTGAGAATTTAGGTTATTACTTTAGTTCATTATTAGAAATTAGTTTTCGTACTTTTGCTTATGAACCTGAAAAACAGAGCTGGCTAAATAGTTGGACTGTGGTGTATTGGGCATGGTGGGCATCTTGGGCGCCATTTGTGGGGATGTTTATTGCTAAAATATCAAAAGGGCGCACGATTCGTGAATTTATTTTAGGCGTGTTATTTGTGCCGTCTTTATTCAATATTTTGTGGATGACAAGTTTTGGCGGTTCGGCAATTTGGCTTGATCAACAAACCGATGGAGCATTAGCCGCACTCAGCAATAATACAGAAGCGTTATTATTTGGTTTCTTTAATCAATTACCATTTGGTACGATAACTTCTATTGTTGCGGTAACCGTTATTTCTATCTTCTTTGTGACATCAGCAGACTCGGGCATTTTTGTGCTTAATAATATTGCTTCACAAGGGGAAGAAAAATCACCTAAATGGCAAAGTATATTCTGGGGAGTATTACTTGCCGTGCTAGGTTTATCGTTACTTTATTCAGGTGGATTAGCATCGTTGCAGACCATGACCTTACTCATTGCTTTACCCTTTATGGCAATTATGATTGTCCTTTGTTTTGGTTTGTGGAAAGGGCTTATGGTTGATAGCCAATATTCCAGCAAGAAGTTTACGCACGGTAGTAGCAACTGGACAGGCGAAAATTGGAAAGTGCGGTTAGAAAAAATCGTGAATCCAACCAATCGTAAAGATATTCGTCAATTTCTATTAAAAACAGCACGCCCAGCCTTTAAAGAGTTGGTGGAAGAATTTGAAGGGCATGGCTTAACTGCACAAATGCGATTTATTGAGGGTAAAAATCCCAAAATTGAATTTGAGGTGGTGAAAGAAAACTTACGTAATTTCTTATATGGTATAGAATGCCAATCGCGTGAATTGTCAGATTTAGTGGTGGAAGATAGCAATGTGCCGAATATTGAAGAGAGCCAAATTTATGAGCCGATCACTTATTTCTTTGATGGTCGCTACGGTTATGATGTGCAATATATGACCAAAGATGAGTTGATTGCAGATGTATTAAAACAATACGAACGCTTTATGAATTTAGCTATGGATGAAAGCCATGAATTGATGACGGCTGATGTGGAAAGTTTCATGGAAACAAACTCTGAACTGGAAGATATGGACGAAAACAAATCCGTATAACAATGGGGAACCCCATTTTAGGAGATTTTATGCAGAAACCCACTTTTTACTCGCTTTTTTCAGGGATTTTCTTTTTATTTTTTGGTTACGGTCTGTTTCTCAATTCTGCGGGTATCAAACTCGCAGAAATGGGGGTGAGCGATGTGGTTATCGGCTTATTAAATGCTGCCTTTTTTATGGGGGCGGCAATGAGCACCATTTTTGCTCAACGTATCGTATCAAGTGTTGGGCATATTCGTTCATTTAGTGTTTTTGGGGCAGTGTTTGCAATTGCTGCCCTAAGCCATATGATGTTAGAAAATTTATGGATATGGGGAATTTTACGTATAGTACTTGGTTTTTGTCATTATAGTTTATTGCTATTAGTGGAGAGCTGGCTAAGCGATAAAACCAATATTAATACTCGAGGAAAAGCATTAGCGACTTATAATATTATTTTCTATCTAGCCTTTATTTTAGGTGTAAGTTTATTAAGTTTTGATTTATCAAGTAATAATATTTTTACGCTTTCAACAATATTAGTGGTGATGTCAATGATCCCTATTGCGCTCACCAAAATGACACAACCTGAGTTGCCTAAACGTGAACGTATTAGTTTGCCTTCTTTATTTGTAATTTCACCATTGGCACTTGTAACGAGCTTTATTAGTGGAATGTTGGTAAATGGCTTTTTCACAATGGTATCAGTCTTTATGTTAAAGCTACATTTTAGTCTGAGTGAAATTTCATTATATTTAATGGCAGCGATGATCGGAGGGTTTCTTAGTCAATTACCCGTTGCAAGCCTATCTGATAAGCTAGGAAGACGTAATACCATTTTGATTTGTAGTAGTATTGCAACTCTTACAGCAGGTATAGGGTTATTTATACTTTTTCTACAAACTACAAGTAGTTGGTATCAATATATTATTGCTTTTTTCTTTGGTTGTAGTTTATTTACACTCTATGCGTTGAGCATTGCTCGTGCAAATGATGAATTGCCAAATAATATGAATACTGTTGAAGTCAGTCGAGGATTACTATTTTGTTATGGAATTGGCGCGCTGATTGCTCCACCGCTTCTTGGTATAGTCATGGCATTTTCACCTGAATACGGTTTTTATACTTTTTTTTGTATCTGTTCAGTTGTTTTACTATGTTGTGCAGTTCGAACCAAACCAATACCCAAATCAGAACGTGTTGAAATGCAACTTTTTACTCCAATGGCAACTGCTACTGCAATAGATGAGCTGGAAATGAGTACAGAACCACAAGTTCCCTTTGATGATGAATTGGTACAACGATACCAAGAGAATTTAATACAATATGGAGAGACGGAATTGGAAAACAAACAGAACAGTGTTAAAGATTTATAGTATCACTATTCAGATTTATCGTGATTTTAAATGAACAAACTTCAAATTTTATAAGGTATTTTATGGATACAGCATTATTGCTCTCTATTATCGTTGGATTAGGTATCTTCGCACAATGGTTAGCTTGGTATCTTAAACAACCATCAATTTTATTTTTACTTCTTATCGGTATCTTATCTGGACCTGTGTTAGGCATTTTTAATCCTGATGCTGTCTTTGGCGATTTGCTTTTTCCTATGATTTCACTTGGCGTTGCCGTCATTTTATTTGAAGGTGCGCTAACATTAGAATTTAAGGAGATCAAAGGACATGGAAAAACCGTACAATTACTTGTGACTTTAGGTGCATTAATCACAATTATCGTCTTATCTATCGCAACCTATGTTCTCTTTGATGTAGATCTTGAGATTGCATTGTTATTTGGTTCACTTGTTTGTGTGACAGGTCCGACAGTGATTGCCCCATTGCTACGTAGCGTTCGTCCAAATAGCAATATTGCCAATGTATTGAAATGGGAAGGTATTATTGTTGACCCGATTGGCGCAATTTTTGTTGTGTTAGTTTATGAATATATTGTCACTGGTAGTGGTGAAGAAGGCGTATTGATCTTCTTAAAAATGGCAGTATTGGCAACCGCTTTAGGAGTTATAGGTGCGTTTCTACTTGCCCAATTAATAAAAAAGAACTGGGTACCCGATTATCTACGTAATGTTTTTACGTTAGCATTTATTTTATTGCTATTTGCATTTTCTAATGCAGTTGAGCATGAATCCGGATTGTTGACGATTACTATTTTAGGTGTAGCCTTAGCTAACTGGAAAGATTTTCCCAAAGATCATATTTTAGAGTTTAAAGAATCATTAACCGTATTATTGGTTTCCACGTTATTTATTGTGCTTTCTGCTCGAGTTGATTTAGGGGCATTAATCAGTGTTGGTTTTTCTGGTTTAGTCTTATTGTTGGTGGCAATGTTTGTTGCACGACCACTGGCGGTATTCTTTTCTTCAATCGGTTCTAATTTAACATTAAATGAAAAATTAATGATTAGTTGGATCGGTCCAAGAGGTATTGTTGCCGCAGCAATTTCATCACTTTTTGCAATTCGACTACAACAGAGTGATTTAAAAGGAGTAGAGTTACTTGTTCCGTTGGTATTTACTATTATTATTGGGACGGTAATTGTACAAGGGCTAAGTGCAAAAACGATGGCTAGTTTACTGAATGTACGTCAAGCTAAAAATAATGGCGTATTAATTGTTGGCTCGAACCCTGTTGCATTAATGGTCGCTAAAGCATTGCAAGAAGCAAATATAGATGTGGTCGTTGCTTTTCATAATTACGATAATATTGCAAAGGCGCGTATGCTTGGTCTTCGAACTTATTATGGTAGCCCTATTTCAGCGCATGCAGATACTCATCTTGACTTAGTGGGTATCGGTATTTTGCTTGCTATGAGTACGGATCGAGAACTTAATGCGTTATCAGAAATGCATTATCGCCATGAATTTGGAGCAGAAAATATTTACCGCTTAAAATTTAGTGAAGATAACAATAGACGTGAACAAGACCAACGCCACAAAGACTTACAGTCCCGTTGGTTATTTAATCAAAATGCGACTTATGCAAAACTATCGAGTATGCTGTCAAAAAATGCTAATGTGAAAGTCACAAATATCACAGACACTTATAGTTTTGAGCAATATCAAGCTGATAATAAAGAGTTTATTCCATTATTCTGTATTGATAAACAAGGTAATATTACTATAATGAGTGAAAATCATACTTTGAATGAATTGCACGATTTCAAACTGGTTGCCTTGGTTTTATAATTTAAAATAAATCAAAATACCGCCTAAGTTTATTCGTGGCGGTATTTTTTATTGGGGCATTTAAAACATATTAAATGGCAGGATTAGCTTTGATTTGTGTTTAATTTCCCAAAAACTCCACTATTTTTCCAATAGCGACATCCATATGTTTAGGATTAGAGAAAGGATGATCAGCGCCTTCAATGGTGATGAGTTCAATGACATTGTTTTCCGCAAAAGTTTGCGACACAGAAATATCGACCATTTCATCCGCGGTTCCGTGAACGATTAACAGATTATCCGCTACATCCAAAAATTCATATTGCTGAATATCGCCCTGTGCTAAGTCGTCAAAAAAGTCTTTGCTTATTTTCATCTTACGCTCAAAGCCCCACATAATTTCTTTGCCTTTGCTGATTTTATGTTGTTCCTCTTCTGTTAGACGCTGCCAAAGGGAATGATAAATTTGCAAGGCCGGCGCGCGTAAAGCAATTTTGGTAAAAGGATTACCCTGTTCAGCGAGGTATTTCAAAATCAAATAACCGCCAAAACTGGTGGCGTACACCGACACATTCTGCGCCTGCATTTTTTCTTTGGCATAATCCAACACCACTTGGATATAATCCAAACATTCCGCCACGGTCAATTTTTTCCGTGCGTCTGTGCCGTGGGCAGGAAAATCAAAGGCAATTGCTGCGTAATTTTTGTATTTTGCAATAAGACGCTCGCCAAATTTACTATTGGATTTTAAGTCTTTATTTGAACCGAAACCGTGCAAAATCAACACCACATTTTCCGCATGATGAGGGTCTTTATCATAAAATAATTTACAACGAATACTGTGACCTTGTTCGTTAATATCAAAAAGTTTTTCCATTTTTTACGTCCAATTTTTGATTAATTGTGTCAAAATGCGGTTGTTTTTCTGTTTATTCTGAAATAGATATAACATTTAACATTATATAAAGCTGAAATGACGGTTGGTGAGCTTGTCGAACCATAAGGCATTTCAGCGTATGACCGCACAAGACTTACGTTTCGACAGGCTCAACGACCGTCTTGTATTACTGTGCCATAATATCGAAATATCGTAAAATTCACCGCACTTTATTCTGTGGCTAAACCAAACTCTGCAAAAATTCCACCATACTACGCACTGCAGGCACCGCGCCGCGGTTTTTATAATAAAGCAGAGAAACAGGGGAAATTTTCATTTGCCATTCAGGCAGAATTTGAATTAAATCAGCCCGTGAGTGATATGTAAAAATCGGCAATGTTCCAATACCCACGCCACGCTGAATTTGTTTTTCTATGGCAATAAAATCATTCGACACCAAACGGCAAGTGGGCATAATGGCAATTTCATGCTGCTCGCGTTTAAATTGCCATGGAAAAGTGTATGACTGCCCGATAATATTATGCTGATAAAGCTCGTTAGGGGTTTGTGGCGCTTTGTGTTTGATTAAATAGTCGTGACTGGCAAATAGCCCAAGTTCCGCATAAATCCAAGGTTTTGCCACCACATTGTCGTTATCAATGGTGCCCACACGTATTGCCAAATCGATGCCATCTTGGATCATATTAATTTTTTGGTGGCTGAGATTAATGTCCAAATTCACATCGGGATTTTCTTGCAAATAACGCCCTAAGTGCGGTTCGATAAGCAAATGAAAAATATCTGCTGCCACAGAAATGCGTAATAAACCACTCGGTTTGACCAAGCTATTTTGTACGCTTTCAATCGCCAATTCCGCTTCCGTTAACATCGCCTGCGCACGTTCAAAAAAACGCTCGCCCAATTCATTCAAACGAACCCCTTTTTTGCCACGATTGAGTAATTGCGTGCCTAGGGCTTGTTCCAATTGGGTTAAACGGCGACTTAAGCGCGACACGGGGATGCCTGTTAATTCCGCGGCGTGGCTTAGGCTGCCGGATTGCACCACGGAAACAAATAATCGTATGTCGTCTAAACTGATTTTATCCATTTTCATCTTTCCATTTTTAGAAAATAAATTATCGTTATTGTATCTTGTTGCAATTTTGTATTCAATTAAAATGCATACATCGAAACGCGTTAGGAGATAAAAATAACGTGTTAATGTCAGACAGAATAAGGAGTACAGTATGAAAAAAGTTGCAAAAGTACATCAAGCCCCACAAAAACACTGGGTGGGTAACGGTTTCCAAGTTCAATCCATGTTTAGTTATCACGATACCGATAAACACTTAGATCCATTCCTTTTGATGGATTACAACCCACTGCGCCATTTTGACGGTGGTCGCAAATCCGATTATCGTGGCGTAGGCGAACATCCGCATCGTGGCTTTGAAACCGTGACCATTGCTTATCAAGGCGAAGTGTCGCACAAAGACTCTTACGGTGGTGGCGGTACCATTGGAACAGGCGATGTACAATGGATGACCGCAGGTTCTGGTGTGATGCACGAAGAATTTCATTCAGAAAAATTTTCGCAAGAAGGCGGTATGTTTGAAATGGTGCAACTTTGGGTCAATTTACCGGCGAAAGACAAAATGACCACACCAAAATACCAAGCCATTAAAGCAGCAGAGATTCCTGAAGTTGCCTTTGGCGACAACGCCGGTATTGCACGCATTATCGCGGGAGATTTTGAAACGACACAAGGTGTAGCCAGCACCTTTAGCCCTGTGAATATGTGGGATGTGCGAATGAATGCAGGAAAAAACCATACATTCCGCATTCCAGCCAGTCACAATTTGATTGTGTTAGTGCTTGACGGCACCGTGCAATTTAATGATTCGGACATTGCGCGCCGCGGTGAGTTGGTCACCTTTGAACGCGGTGAAGCCGATGTGCATATTGAAGCGAACAATGATGCGAAATTGCTTATTCTTACAGGTGAACCGCATAATGAACCGATTGTAGGTTATGGTCCATTTGTGATGAACACCAGAGATGAAATTGTACAAGCTTTCCATGATGTACAAAGCGGCAAATTTGGTTCAATTTCACGTTAAAAATAATTCCCTGTGCAATACACAGGGAATCTATCTTTCTATTTATGCAAAATGATTTTGCATAAATGTGACTTGTTGCATTTTTGTATTCAAATAAAATACGCGCCACAAACAAACTTTATTTTTGATTCATTTTTTAGGAAACATTATGAACAACTTATTTGAAAAACTTTCAGTCGCATTAAGCCCAATCACCCTATTAATCGCTCGTGTCGTTATTGGTTACATTATGGTTTTACACGGCTTACAAAAATTAACGGGAGATATGCCATTATTCTCACTTTTCGGGATAGGCGGTTTAATTGAAACGGTTGGCGGTTTATTCATTATTGTCGGATTATTCACACGCGCCGCCGCTTTCTTATTAGCAGGTCAAATGGCTGTGGCTTATTTAATGTTCCACGCCAGCGCAGAAACTTTCTTTAATCCAATTGCCAATAAAGGTGAACCTGCCGTACTTTTCTGTATGGCATTCTTATTCATCTTTGTCACCGGCGCAGGCAAATTATCCATTGATGCGAAAATCACAAAATAATCATACAATCGGGTGTTCAACCCGATTTTATCTAAAAGGAATATACTATGACAAAACAAATTGCTGTATTAGTTGGCTCTAATAGCGCAACATCTGTTAGCCAAATCGTTGCTCGTTATTTGCAAAGCATTGCCCCAGCAACGATTCAATTGAATTTTTTACAAATCGCTGATCTTCCGCTTTATGATCGTGATTCAGACACACAAGACATCACACAATACAACCGTTTCCGCGGCGAAATTGCGAAAGCCGATGCCGTCTTATTTATCACTCCTGAACACAACGGCAGTTTTTCAGCGATGATCAAAAATGCCATCGACATTGGCTCGCGTCCAATGGGTCAAAGTTTATAGATTGGCAAACCTGCCGGTATCGTTTCTGTTGCCGCAGGCGCAGCGGGTGGCGTTCGTGCTGCAGACCAACTTCGCACCATTTGCTCAGGGGCATTTATTAACATGCCAACGGCGTCATTTGCCGCAAATGTAGGCGGTATCTTCAATGGCGTTATTGGCGAAAACGGTGAAATTGTGTCAGAACCCGTCAAAGGTATGCTAAACGGTTTTATCAACGCCTATGCCGATTTTGTGGCGAAATTTTAGTTCTAGCCGATTAAAAACATAAAACAAAACAACCGCACTTTACAGCGAGCTTAGCGCCATAAAAGTGCGGTTGTTTTTTTGGTTATTTTTCTTATTAATATTCCCACTCATCAGGATTAATCCCCAAATCACGCATCATTTGTTTTGCGTCTTCGGGGATTTCATCGTGGCGTTCTTTAAGCAAATCTTCATCCGTTGGCAAAGGTTGCCCTGTGAATGCATGCAAAAAGGCTTCGCATAATAATTCACTATTTGTCGCATGGCGCAAATTTTTTAGCTGGCGGCGTGTGCGTTCGTTAGTCAAAATTTCTAATACTTTAATGGGAATAGAAACTGTGATTTTCTTGACTTGTTCGCTTTTTTTGCCGTGTTCTGCATAAGGGCTAATATATTTACCATCCCAATTTGCCATATTAATACCTGATTTACGTAGAAATTTTAGGGATATTCTAATCAAAATTCACATTAATCTCAATCTAGCCGTACAGACTGCTAAAAAAGAGTTACCTGAAAAAAATGCGGTGATTTTCACCGCACTTTTCGTGACTTGAAAGGCAAATTAGAGTTTCGCTGCTAACATCGCTTCTAATTTTTCGATATCTGCCGCAAATTTGCGGATACCGTCGGCGAGTTTTTCTACTGCCATTGGGTCGGCGTTGTGTTCCCAATAGAATTCGCTTTCCGTCATTGGTGCCGGACGTGCTTTGACTTCGCCTTGGTAGTCTAATTTGCGCACTAATGGCGCTTCGTTTTCTTGTAATTCTTTCAATAAAGCCGGTGAAATGGTTAAACGGTCGCAACCGGCAAGCTCAGTGATTTCGCCCACATTGCGGAAACTTGCGCCCATCACTACGGTGTTATAACCATATTGTTTGTAGTAGTTGTAGATTTGTGTCACAGAAATCACACCGGGATCTTCTGCCGGCGCGTAGTCTTTTTTGTCGGAGTTCGCTTTATACCAGTCTAAAATACGCCCCACAAATGGCGAAATTAAATAAACGCCTGCTTCTGCACAAGCGCGCGCCTGCGCTTGAGAGAATAATAGGGTTAAGTTACAGTTAATATTCTCTTTCTCAAGAATTTCAGCAGCACGGATACCTTGCCATGTTGATGCGATTTTAATCAAAATACGATCATTGGGAACACCGGCTTCATTATATAAGCGAATGATTTTGCGTGCTTTTTCAATGGTACCTTGAGTGTCGTAAGAAAGGCGTGCGTCCACTTCCGTTGAAATACGTCCCGGAACCAATTTTAAGATTTCTAACCCGATATTCACCGCCAATTTATCTTCGGCATCAATTAATTGCTGGGCTTTATCGCTACTTTGCGCTTTTGCATAAGCCACCGCATCATCGATAAGCGAAGCGTATTGCGGTAACGCCGATGCGCTTAAAATGAGAGATGGGTTAGTTGTGGCATCTTGAGGTTTATAAAGTTTCATGGCTTCGATATCGCCGGTATCAGCCACCACAACGGTCATTTGTTTAAGTGCGTCTAATTGTGTTGTCATAATATTTCCTTATAAAGTGAACAAATTGTTTCCTGATTATGTGCCATAATCTGATAAATCGCTAGTCTTTATTCAAATTTTTTATAGGTTGAGCTCAAGAGATAAAAACAGTATCCTATCGCCAATTTTTTCATAAAAAGGCAACACAATGTTAAACCAACAAATTAGCCAAATTATTGCTGACGAACTTAATGTTCGCGCCGCACAAATTCTCGCCGCCATTCAATTATTAGACGATGGCAACACCATTCCTTTTATCGCTCGTTATCGTAAAGAAGTGACCGGTGGCTTGGATGACACCCAATTACGTCATTTTGAAACCCGTTTAATTTATTTGCGCGAATTAGAAGATCGCCGCCAAACCATTTTGAAATCCATTGATGAACAAGGCAAATTAACGGATGAGTTACGCGAAAAAATTCTGCAAACCCAAAGCAAAACCGAATTAGAAGATTTGTATTTGCCTTATAAACCAAAACGCCGCACCAAAGGTCAAGCGGCCATTGAAGCCGGTCTTGAGCCGTTGGCAGATTTGCTTTGGAATGAACCGAACAATGATCCGGAAACTGCCGCCGCGCAATTTGTTGATGCTGAAAAAGGCGTGACGGATACCAAAGTCGCCTTAGACGGTGCGCGCTATATTTTAATGGAACGTTTTGCCGAAGATGCGCAATTGTTGGCAAAAGTTCGCACCTATTTACAACAAAGTGCGGTGCTTGTATCGAAAGTTTTGGAAGGCAAAGAAGCAGAAGGGGCAAAATTCCAAGATTATTTTGATCACCAAGAACCTTTGCGTCATGTGCCTTCTCACCGCGCGCTAGCCATGTTCCGTGGGCGTAACGAAGGTATTTTGCAATTAAGTTTAAATGCAGATCCTGATGCAGAAGAAGGCAGCCGTTCGAGCTATTGTGAAGAAATTATCCGCGAACATTTAAATGTGCGCCTAAGTGGACAACCGGCGGATAAATGGCGTGAGCAAGTGATTGCGTGGACGTGGAAAATTAAAGTTGCCCTACATTTAGAAACAGAATTAATGGGCGCGTTGCGTGAAAAAGCGGAAGAGGAAGCCATTGATGTTTTTGCCCGAAATTTATCCGCACTTTTAATGGCAGCCCCTGCCGGCGCAAAAAATACCATGGGCTTAGACCCGGGATTGCGTACCGGAGTAAAAGTCGCCGTAGTGGATAACACAGGGAAATTGTTGGATACCGCCACAATTTATCCCCATACCGGACAAATGGATGCGGCATTAGTGACCATTTATAAGCTCATTAAAGCCCATCATGTGGAATTGATTTCCATTGGTAACGGCACGGCATCGCGCGAAACAGAGCGTTTTGCCAAAGAGGTGATCAAAGAGATTAAAGAAAATAAACCCCAAACCGTGGTGGTCAGTGAAGCCGGGGCGTCGGTTTACTCCGCCTCAGAATTGGCGGCCGCAGAATTCCCTGAGCTAGATGTCTCTTTGCGTGGCGCGGTGTCTATTGCGCGCCGTTTACAAGACCCGTTGGCGGAATTGGTGAAAATCGAACCGAAAGCCATTGGCGTTGGGCAATATCAACACGATGTGAATCAATCCCAACTGGCGCGTAAACTCGATGCCGTGGTGGAAGATTGTGTTAATGCCGTGGGGGTGGATTTAAATACCGCGTCTGCGCCGTTATTGGCACGTGTGGCTGGGATGACCAAAACCTTAGCGCAAAATATCGTGGCGTACCGCGATGAAAACGGACGTTTTAACAGCCGTGCGGAATTGAAAAAAGTGCCGCGCTTAGGGCCGAAAGCCTTTGAACAATGTGCAGGTTTTATGCGTATTACCCATGGTAAAAACCCATTGGATGCCTCTGGTGTTCACCCGGAATCTTATGTGGTGGTGGAAAAAATCTTACAGGCCACGGAACAATCTATTCAAGATTTAATGGGAAATGCCGGTGCCTTACGCCAACTTGATGCGAAACAATTTACCGATGAGCAATTTGGTTTGCCAACGGTGATGGATATTTTTAAAGAATTGGAAAAACCCGGGCGCGACCCGCGCGGTGAATTTAAAACCGCCACCTTTATGGACGGCGTGGAAGACATTGCGGATTTAAAAGCAGGGATGATTTTAGAAGGCACCATTACCAACGTGACCAACTTCGGCGCGTTTGTGGATATTGGTGTACATCAAGACGGTTTAGTGCATATTTCTTCTTTAAGCGACAAGTTTGTGGAAGATCCGCATCAAGTGGTGAAAACCGGCGATGTGGTGAAAGTGAAAGTGTTAGAAGTAGATGTAGCGCGTAAACGGATTGCCTTGACCATGCGATTAGACGAAAGCGCGGTGAAAAATAGTGAAAAATCTGACCGCACTTTAAGTGCAAAACCACGCTCAGAACAACGTGACAACCGCCAACCACAGCGCAATCAATTTACCAATAACGCCTTTGCGGACGCGCTAAAAGGTTGGAAAAAGTAATCTCTATACTCCCCATATTAGGTATATAATTCCCAAAATATGGGGAGTATTCTTACGCCATTTTTCTCTTAACAGGTCTTAATATGGAACTCTACGCTTACATCTGCCTTTTATTCGGGCTATCGATGTTCATTTCTTTTTTTACACGAAAATTAACGGACAACATTCAAACCACCATTGCCATTACCGCTTCCGCCATTGTAGCGTCATTTTTGGTGTTAACCTTGGGGTCATTAAGCTGGCTCAAAGTCGATGAACTGGCCATTTCAATTGTGGAACAAATTGATTTTAAAAGCTTCTTATTAAACGGTATGCTCGGCTTCCTGCTTTTCGCCGGTTCCCTTGGCATAAAATTGCCCCTAATGAAAGAACAACGCCGTGAAATTGCGGTGTATGCTTTATTTTCAACTCTGGCTTCAACCTTTTTTGTCGGCGGATTGATTTACGTTATCGTGATGTTGTTTGGGCTTAATATCGGTTTTGTGTATTGTCTGTTATTCGGCGCGCTCATTTCGCCGACCGACCCGATCGCCGTTCTTGCCATCATCAAAAGTTTAAAAGCCCCAAAACGTTTATCTATGCAAGTTGAAGGCGAATCGCTGTTTAATGATGGTATCGGTTTAGTGATTTTCACCACCGTATTCGCCGTGGCTTTTGAAGGACAAGAAGCAACCCTAAGCGGCATTTTAGGTTTATTTTTGCAAGAAGCGGTGGGGGGTATTCTCTTTGGTTTGTTCACCGGTTTTGTGGCACATAAATTTATCTCTGCCACCGATGACGGTAGTTTAGAAATTTTGATTACCCTCACCGTACCGACCGTTGGCTTTGTTATTGCCAACTACTTACATGTGTCGGGCGCATTAGCCATGGTTGTCTCAGGCATTATGATCGGCAACTGGACGCGCCGCCAAGGTTTCTCCGAGCAAAGCCGCTTATATCTCGACCATTTTTGGGAAATGATTGACCATTCCTTGAACTATTTACTCTTCTTATTAATTGGTTTAAGTGCCTTGCTTGTGGATTTCACCACCATTGGCGGTGTGTTAATGCTCATTGCTATTCCGGTTTGCCTGTTAGCACGCTATATAAGCCTTTGGTTGCCTTATCAAGTATTAAAACGCTTTGCCGCTTACAATCCTTACACCTTACGCATTTTAACATGGGGCGGATTACGCGGTGGTTTAGCGTTAGCCATGGCATTGGCCATCCCCACCGGCACAGTGATGATTTCAAGCCAAGAAGGGAATTTAGATGTACGCGATTTGATTTTGTTAATGACCTATTCTGTGGTGACCTTTTCAATCTTAGTACAAGGCTCTACCATTGAACCGATGATTAGAAAATCCAAATTGGAAGACCCAAGACGCCGAGCCTTTAATAAATTAGGCGGCAAAGAGGATTTCATGCCGCATATTTAATCAACCTTGATCACTCTTGTAGGGACACGACGCTTCGTGTCCCAATATCAACATTGGTTGTAAATTGGAATTGGACGCCAAGCGTGGCGTCCCTACAATGACGTTGAATTATGGATATTCGAAAAAAATAAAATTCGAAGTGTTTGTAGGGACACGACGCTTCGTGTCCCAATATCAATATTGGTTGTAAATTGGAATTGGACGCCAAGCGTGGCGTCCCTACAATGACGTTGAATTATGGATATTCGAAAAAAATAAAATTCGAAGTATTTGTAGGGACACGACGCTTCGTGTCCCAATATCAATATTGGTTGTAAATTGGAATTGGACGCCAAGCGTGGCGTCCCTACAATGACGTTGAATTATGGATATTCGAAAAAAATAAAATTCGAAGTGCTTGTAGGGACACGACGCTTCGTGTCCCAATATCAACATTGGTTGTAAATTGGAATTGGACACCAAGCGTGGCGTCCCTACAATAACGTTGAATTATGGATATTCTAAAAAAATAAAATTCGAAGTGTTTGTAGGGACACGACGCTTCGTGTCCCAATATCAATATTGGTTGTAAATTGGAATTGGACGCCAAGCGTGGCGTCCCTACAATGACGTTGAATTATGGATATTCGAAAAAAATAAAATTCGAAGTGCTTGTAGGGACACGACGCTTCGTGTCCCAATATCAACATTGGTTGTAAATTGGAATTGGACACCAAGCGTGGCGTTTGGAATTGGACGCCAAGCGTGGCGTCCCTACAATAACGCTGAATTATGGATATTTGAAAAAATTAAATTCGAAGTGCTTGTAGGGACACGACGCTTCGTGTCCCAATATCAACATTGGT
>NZ_CAMEFX010000037.1 GCF_945915845.1 uncultured Actinobacillus sp.
GGCTGGCTGGCTGGCTGGCTGGCTGGCTGGCTGGCTGGCTGGCTGGCTGGCTGGCAAGATTATGATCTAATGGATATTTTTCTTCAATAAAATTTTGTGCTTCTGTTAGCATACCACCACTGCCGCAAGCGGGATCATAAATCGTGATGATTGCCGGAATCGCCTGTTTAAGAGGATCAAATACAAGATGCGTCATCAACTCAATCACTTCACGAGGGGTAAAATGTTCCCCAGCCTCTTCATTGTTTTCTTCGTTGAATTTGCGGATTAACTCTTCAAACACATACCCCATACCCAAATTGGTCAGTGCCGGCAATTTATTACCTTCGGGGTCGGTTTGCACTTGTGGTGTGAAATTGATATAAGGCGAAACAAATTTTTCCAATACGCCGAGTAACACATTTTTATTCGACATATGGCGAATTTGCTCTCGTAATTTAAAGCAGTTGATAATTTCTTGAACGTTGTCGCTAAAGCCGTTTAAATACTCTTCAAAATTGGCAAGCATATATTGTGGCGTGTTGCTGGCCGTTTGATATAGGGTTTTGAGCGTCCATTTAGAGGTATTATAAAAGACATAGCCTGTGGCATTTTCAAGTGGCTGACTGTCTAATTCGGTAAAGTCTAACTCTTCTTTTTGAAAGCGAACTTCTTCCAACACTTTAGCCTTGGTCGGCTCTAATAGCGTATCCAAACGGCGTAACACCACCATTGGCAAAATCACATCTCGGTATTTACCGCGAACATACACATCGCGTAAACAATCGTCCGCAATGCTCCAAATAAAAGACACTAATTTATTGTGGACAGAATGATCCATAAGTTAATCCTAAAACCGGGAGATAAAAATGCGCTTATTATAAATTCTAATTAAAAAGGATGCTTGATTTTTTTATACAAACTTCGGCAATATGTTCAACGGCTTCCTGTATAGCAGATAAGTGATAAAACAGCTGAAATTCCCACCGCACTTTTTTAACCCTCATTGTTTCTATCGCAATCGTTTGCTTAATATGCTATTCTTACGCCGATTTTTATTTCACACTTCATGTTATAGGAATAATAACTATGTCAAATGCAACACCACAAGTCGCCATTGTAATGGGTTCAAAAAGCGATTGGGCAACCATGCAAGAAGCCACGATGATTTTAGATGAATTACAAGTGCCATATCATGTAGAAGTGGTTTCTGCACACCGTACGCCCGACAAATTATTTAGCTTTGCCGAAAGTGCGGAAAGCAAAGGTTATAAAGTGATTATTGCCGGTGCAGGTGGTGCAGCGCATTTGCCCGGAATGATCGCAGCAAAAACTTTGGTGCCGGTATTAGGTGTGCCTGTGAAAAGTTCAATGTTAAGTGGTGTGGATAGTCTCTACTCCATTGTGCAAATGCCAAAAGGTATTCCGGTAGGGACGTTAGCCATTGGTCCTGCCGGTGCTGCTAACGCGGGTTTGCTTGCGGCACAAATTTTAGGTGCTTGGGATGGTGAGTTATTAGCTCGCTTAAAAACTTTCCGTGAGAAACAAACGAACGTCGTGTTAGATAATCCTGATCCGCGCGATGAATAAATAACGCCTTTTGACGGGCTTCCCTTCCCAATTTTAGGAAATAACAATGCAAAAAAGTGCTTTATACCCTACTGTTTATGTTTTAGGCAATGGTCAATTGGGGCGTATGTTACGCTATGCCGGCGCACCGTTGGATATTCATGTTGAACCCCTTGCCTTTGATGCGCCTGTTTTTGATTTACCCAAAGATGCTGTCATTACCGCAGAAATTGAACGCTGGGCTGAAACACCATTGACTGCCATGTTAGGCAATCACGATTTATTTGTGAATAAAAATGTCTTCGGTAAAACGGCAGATCGTTTTACACAGAAATCCATTTTAGATGAACTCAATTTGCCTACATCGCCTTGGACATTAGTAAAAAGTGCGGCGGATTTTGAGGCAATTTTTACAGATATTGGCGAAAAAGTCGTGGTAAAACGCCGAACCGGGGGGTATGACGGTCGCGGTCAATGGATTGTAACAGCCGAAAACCAAGCGGTCATTACTGATGACTTATTCGGTGAAGTGATTGCGGAAAAATTTATCCCCTTTGATGGAGAAGTATCCATTGTAGGGGCACGTTTTCGTGACGGCACCACCCGTTTCTACCCTGTCACTCATAATCTGCAACAAAATGGCATTTTACGTTACTCTGTCGCAGATGGATCTAATACACATTTGCAAGCACAAGCGGAAAACATGCTAGGTAAAGTCATGGCACATTTGGATTATGTCGGTGTCATGGCAATGGAATGTTTTGTGGTGAATGGGCAATTGTTAATCAATGAATTGGCACCGCGTGTTCATAATAGTGGGCATTGGACGCAATTAGGCTGTTCTATTAGCCAATTTGAACTACATTTACGTGCCTTACTGGATTTACCTACACCTGAATTGCAAGTATTTGCACCAAGTGTCATGGTAAATTTAATTGGCACGGAACATAATACACAATGGCTTAATACGCCATTTAGCCAGTTGCACTGGTATGGCAAAGAAGTTCGCCCGGGGCGTAAAGTGGGCCATATCAATTTAACCCATACAGATAAAGCCGTGTTGATTACGCAATTGAATAAACTACGTAATGAATTACCCGAAGATTATCAATCCGGCTTAGATTGGACTATCGAAAAATTGAAATAATCTAATTTTTAATGCGATCTGTTAATAATTCATCAACAGATCGCTTTTTTCTTCAAATGTGATTGCAATTTTTTTGCAAACTACGTATAACAGAAACATTCCAATTTAAAACGCAACATTTATAAGGATTAATTATGTTCAAAAATATCAAAGCCGCGCCAGCGGATCCTATTTTAGGTTTGGGTGAAGCATTCAAAGCAGAAACTCGTAGTCCAAAAGTAAACTTGGGAATTGGTGTTTATAAAGATGCTCAAGGCAATACACCTATTATGAAAGCGGTTAAACAAGCAGAAGGTCGCTTATTTGAATTAGAAACCACTAAAAACTATTTAGCGATTGACGGCGTAGCAGAATTTAATGCACGTACGAAAGAATTATTATTTGGTAAAGAATCGGATATTGTTAAAAATTCACGTGCAAAAACTGTCCAAAGTTTAGGTGGAACAGGGGCATTACGTATTGCCGCTGAATTTGTAAAACGTCAAACTAAAGCACAAAATGTCTGGATTTCAAATCCAACTTGGCCAAACCACAACGCGATTTTCAACGCTGTTGGCATGACTATTCGCGAATACCGTTGGTATGACGCAGAGAAAAAAGCCTTAGACTGGGATGGTTTAATGGAAGACTTAAGCCATGCTGATGAAGGTGATGTGATCTTATTACATGGTTGCTGCCATAACCCAACAGGTATTGACCCAACACCTGAACAATGGAAGGCCCTTGCAGAACTTTCCGCACAAAAAGGTTGGTTACCATTATTTGACTTTGCTTACCAAGGTTTAGCTAATGGTTTAGAAGAAGATGCGATTGGTTTGCGTACCTTTGCTGCAAACCATAAAGAATTATTGGTATCAAGCTCATTCTCGAAAAACTTTGGTTTATATAACGAACGTGTCGGTGCATTTACCTTAGTCGCTGAAACCGAAGAAATCGCTGCAACAGCGTTAACTCAAGTGAAATCAATTGTACGTACACTTTATTCCAACCCGGCATCACACGGTGCAGCAACAGTTGCCTTAGTGTTAGGTGATGATAAACTTCGTGCAGAATGGGAGGCGGAATTAACCGAAATGCGTGAACGTATTAAAGCTATGCGTCATAAATTTGTGGAATTACTCAAAGAATTCGGTGCGGAGCAAGATTTCAGCTTTATCATTGAGCAAAATGGTATGTTCTCATTTAGCGGTTTAACCGCAGAACAAGTTGATCGCTTAAAAGATGAATTTGCGATCTACGCAGTTCGTTCTGGCCGTATCAATGTAGCAGGTATTACAGAAGACAATATTCGTTACTTATGCGAAAGTATTGTTAAAGTGCTTTAATAATGATGTAGTGCTTGTATAAAGCTGAAATGGCGGTTGGTGAGCTTGTCGAACCATAAGCCATTTCAGCGCGATTGCCCAAGACTTACGTTTCGACAAGCTCAACGACCGTCTTGTGCAAAGGCCACATAATACCGAGATTTTCCACGCCACACATGATACAAAAAAGCCTGTCGTAAAACAGGCTTAAAACAACAAGATTATGACCACTTATCCGCCGCTTGATGATCGCTGTCGCGACTTTCTATCCAACGTTCACCCTGTGTAGTTTGTTCTTTTTTCCAAAATGGTGCACGTGTTTTTAGGTAATCCATAATAAACTCATTGGCGGCATAAGCATCACCACGATGTGCTGAACTCACCCCGACCAACACAATTTCATCCCCTGTCTGCAATAAACCGACTCGATGAATCACAGAAACACGCTGAATTGCCCAACGCTGTTTTGCCTCTTCCACAATCTCGCGTAGAGCTTTTTCTGTCATCGCAGGATAATGTTCCAAATACAAATTCGACACTTTATCGCCTAAATTCATTTCACGGACTTTGCCCACAAAAATTGTCGTTGCCCCTACAGAATGAGTTTCTGAAAGCCAACGGTATTCCGCGTTTTGGTCAAAAGGCTGTTCTTGAACAGCAATACGAATATCTGTCATTTACCCCCCTGTCACAGGTGGAAAAAACGCAATTTCATCACCGGATTTCACCGCACTTTCTAAAGGGCTTAGGGTTTGATTAATCGCCACCAATAACTTCCCTTTTGCCAAGGCTAATGCCCATTTCCCCCCTTGCGCCGCTAAATACTCACGCACCGCTTCCGCTGTAGCAAATTCAGCTTTCAACTCAAGTTGCTCAACCCCAATTAATTCTCGAGTTTGGGCAAAAAATAGAATTTTTAACATTACTTATCTTCCACTTTAAAATGACCTGATTTTCCTCCGCACTTTTCAAGCAAACGCACCTGAGAAATCACGATATCTTTCTGTACCGCTTTGCACATATCATAAATGGTCAAAGCGGCAACGCTGGCTGCTGTGAGTGCTTCCATTTCCACGCCCGTTTTACCGGTTAACTTACAAAGACTTTCAATGCGCACTTGGTTTGTTTCAGGAAGCGCGGTTAAATTGACTTCTACTTTAGAAAGCAATAATGGATGACACAAAGGAATCAACTCCCAGGTGCGCTTCGCAGCTTGAATACCCGCAATACGTGCTGTAGCAAACACATCACCTTTATGATGATTACCATTCATAATCATCTGCAAGGTTTCGGTATTCATCGTGACAAAAGCCTCTGCTCTGGCTTCGCGTACGCTATCTTGCTTTCCTGAAACATCCACCATATTGGCTTCGCCATTTTGATTAATATGTGTAAAAGTTGTCATAAAATTTCCTAAATTCCTTAGCTAACCACCGATAGTGGCTAGATTTTTGCGAATACCACTGTCGCCTTGATGTAAAAAATGATGTTCTCGCTTACCCTGTAACGCGGCTTGAAGCCTAAATTTTAATTGAGATTGCTGGGCATCATGTTGTAACAAATCCCGTAACTCGATCCCCTCTTCGCCAAATAAACACAAATGCAATTTTCCTGTGGCGGAAACCCGTAGTCGGTTGCAACCGGCACAAAAGTTTTTCTCATAGGGCATAATTAACCCGATTTCTCCTTGATAATCAGGGTGTTTGAACACTTTAGCCGGTCCGTCTGTTTGGGCTTTTTGTTGCAACTGCCAACCGTCACGAATTAAACGATCCGCTAACACTTGCCCTGAAAGATGATGTTGTTGGAAAAAGTGTTCCATCTCCCCTGTTTGCATCAATTCGATAAAACGCATTTGAATGGGGCGATGTTTTACCCAAGCTAAAAATTGGTCAAATTCCTTATCATTCAAGGCTTTCATTAACACTGAATTAACTTTGACTTTTTCGTACCCCACCTCAAAAGCGCGCTCAATACCTTTCATGACATCTGCAAATTTATTTTCACCTGTAATTTGATGAAACATTTTGGGATCTAAACTATCCACACTGACGTTAATAGAAGTCACCCCTGCACGTTTCCATTCTGCCACATCTTTTAGCATACGATAGCCGTTCGTGGTTAACGCTAATTGCTCAATACCATTAAGCGCGGTCAAATTTTCCACGATTTCCACAAAATCTTTGCGTAACGTCGGTTCGCCACCTGTTAAACGGATTTTACGTGTGCCCAATGCGGCAAAGGCTTGTCCTACTCGGCGAATTTCCTCAAGGGTTAAAAAAGATTGAACGCCTGCTGTGCGTTGATAGCCATTAGGCAAGCAATAGGTGCAACGAAAATTGCACACATCAGTAATAGATAGGCGCAAATAATAGTATTCACGCTGAAAGGCATCCACGAGAGATTGCCCCACATTTTTAATTGGAATAGATTGCATAGATACCTTTTCAAACATGGAAGGACCAACCGTTTCCCGCGGATCCCTGAGCGAATGACATCATTCACTGGCATTGTCACCCTATTATTTTATAACTTAGGCAAACAAGCTCGGTAATCAGATAATGTTTTTGTATTGTAAAAGGCTTGAAACAAAAGAACAAGAACCTAATAAGAATTACCCCTTTAGGGGTAGAGGGATAGACTGGCAATAAATATATTTATTTTGTGAAATCGATCACAAAATATACATTTTCTTATTTACTCGTATTTTCTTTGCTGCTATTTATTTAACATTTTAGTAACACTTTGTATACATTTATGGAGGCAATATGTTATTCCAACTTGCTAAAAACTACCCTGAATTGCGTCAAGAAATCACGAAATTTTATCGTATTGATGAAAAAACTGCCGTGGACTTACTGCATAAAACATTAGTTTTCAGTCCGGAACAAGAAACGAGAATTCATAAAAATGCGGTAGATTTAATTCATAAGGTACGAAAAATTAAGAAAAAACAATATGGTGTTGACGCACTGATGCAAGAATTTTCTCTTGCGGATGAAGAGGGGGTGGCATTAATGTGTCTTGCGGAAGCACTTTTGCGAATTCCCGATGATCAAACTCGCGACGATCTTATTCAAGATAAATTAAAAGATGGCAATTGGAAAGCCCATATTGGTGCATCCCATTCCTTTTTTATCAACGCTGCCAGCTATGGCTTATTGCTGGGTAAACAAATTAGCAATCTGGATGAACAAGCATTATCCAACGCATTAACTCGAACCTTTGCTCGTCTTTCGGCCCCCGTAATCCGCCTTGCTATGTTGCAAGCAATGAAAATCCTTGGACAACAATTTGTAACGGGTACGACCATTGACAAGGCCCTTGCTCGCATTAAAAGTCGCTTTGAGAAAGGTTATGCTTTTTCCTTTGATATGTTAGGCGAGGCCGCCATGACCATGGAAGATGCAGATCGCTATTTACGTGATTATATTAATGCAATTCATGCTGTCGGTAAGGATTCGGCTAATTATGATATTTTCCGCTCCAACAGCGTTTCCGTTAAACTTTCGGCGATTCACCCTAAATATAGCCGGGCAAAATATGATCGTGCTTTAACAGAACTATACCCTCGTGTAAAAGAGCTATTTTTGTTAGCGAAAAGCTACAATATCAGTGTAAATATTGATGCGGAAGAAGCCAGCCGTCTTGAATTGTCTTTAGATTTATTGGAAAAACTGCTTGATGAACCGGAGTTGAAAGGCTACAAAGGTATCGGTTTTGTAGTACAAGCCTACTCTAAACGCTGTCCAAAAGTGATTGATTATTTAACCGCACTTGCACGCGAAAAACAGGGTTTCTTTATGATTCGCTTGGTCAAAGGTGCATACTGGGACAGTGAAATTAAATGGGCTCAAGCCGATGGTTTAAGCGGTTTTCCACTTTATACACGTAAGAACCACACGGATATCGCCTACCTCGCCTGCGCCAAAAAATTATTAGAGGCGCAAGATGTTATTTATCCGCAATTTGCAACACATAACGTACAAAGCCTTTGTACCATTTATGAATTAGGTAAAGGCAAAAAATTTGAGTTTCAATGTTTGCACGGTATGGGTGAAACACTATATAACAACATTATCGGCGAAGATAATTTAGGTTGTCTCGTGCGCGTCTATGCCCCTGTGGGAACCCATGAAACGTTGCTTGCCTATTTGGTTCGCCGTCTGTTAGAAAACGGTGCAAATTCTTCATTTGTGCATCAATTAGTCGATGAAACGATTCCTGCTGAGCAACTGGCAACACCGCCTTGGACGCGCTATGAACGTTCGCAAGGTAAACCCAATTTAGCCGTTCGTACTGCTGATAATTTATTTGATGACCGTAAAAATTCCCAAGGCTTTGATTTAACCGATGAATTAGAGTTGGCTAAATTAGAAGGAGAGCTCAACAAGGCGCAAATTGAAGATGCCCGTTCTTTGGTAAATCTTCCTGCGGACAATCTTCATATGCCGGCAAAAGCAGTGTTAAATCCAGCAGATCTAAGTATTTTAGCGCAAACACAATTTTTAGATGTCGCTCAAGCCAAAACGGTATTTGAAGCCGCAGTCACTAATGAATGGCAAGCTACAAGTGCGGTGGAAAAAGCCGAGATTTTACGCAAAACAGCGGATATGTATGAGCAGCATTATGGTTTATTGATGAAATTAGCGGTATTGGAGGCGGGAAAAACGCTACCAAATGCTATCGGTGAATTGCGCGAGGCTGTGGATTTTCTCCGTTACTACGCACTTCAATTAGAAAAACTCAGTCAATTAGACAAGTTAGGTGAGCCACGTGGGAAGATTCTCTGTATTTCTCCGTGGAACTTCCCATTGGCGATTTTCACAGGACAAATCGCTGCCGCTCTTGCGGCAGGCAATGTTGTCATTGCAAAACCGGCGGAACAAACTTCTTTGATCGCTTACGCTGCCGTGCAATTATTTTATCAAGCCGGTATTCCACGTTCGGCCCTTCAATTGGTGTTGGGCGATGGTGAGTTAGGTGCGGCATTAACCGCATTACCATTTGATGGTGTGGTATTTACCGGTTCAACTGAAGTCGCTAAATTGATCAATGAACAATTAGCACAACGAGAAGACGATCCAATTTTGATCGCCGAAACAGGGGGGCAAAATGTATTAGTGGTCGATTCTTCTGCTCTTGCAGAACAAGTTGTAGCCGATGTATTGGTTTCAGCGTTTGATTCAGCCGGGCAACGTTGTTCAGCTTTACGTATTTTGTTGCTACAAGAAGATGTGGCAGAAAAAATTTATCCGATGTTAGCCAATGCCATGCAGGAATTAGCAATCGGTAATCCGGCACTATTAGCGACAGATATTGGTCCGGTTATTGATGATGAAGCCAAGCAACGCTTAGAACAACACAAAGCGAATATGCGACGTATTGCAAAACGCTATGTAGAATTGGAGACACCAACACAAGGGCATTTTGTGGCGCCGGCCATGTATCAATTAGATAATTTGAATCAACTCACTCAAGAAGTATTTGGCCCAATCTTGCATGTAATTACCTATCGTAAGGCCGATTTAGCGCAATATTTAATGGAAATTAATGCCAAAGGTTTTGCTTTAACCGGCGGTTGCCACAGCCGTATACGCAAACAGATTGATTTTGTTGAAAAACACTTGAAGTGCGGTAATTTTTACATTAATCGTAATATTATCGGGGCTGTTGTGGGTGTCCAACCATTTGGGGGATTTGGCTTATCCGGCACAGGGCCAAAAGCAGGCGGCGAATTTTATTTACAGCGATTAACCCGAACAAAACGCTATTACAGCGAATTTGGGCAAGAAGACAATTTGGTTAAACAACATCCAACACTTCAAGGTATCACCGGTGAAGAAAACAGTTTGGCTTTTCTACCTTGTGAAGTCGCTATTTTAAATGGCGATGGTCAAGCTGCTCAAAACGCTGCAAATCGCTTATTAGATCAAGGATTTACCTTATTAGTCGAACCTTCTCATTTCTTGGCACAAAAAACTCGACAAGGTATTCGTGTAGCCAAAAGCTTAGAGGGTTGCCAAAAAGGTGTTTATTTAGCACCATTAAGCCGCGAGCGTCGTATGTGGTTAGCACAAAATAGTGCACCAATTTTCAAATGTTATGATTGGCAGCAAACGCAAGACGTCTTACCGTTATTTGATGAATTTTCACGCAGTGAAAATACCACTGCCGCCGGTGGAAATGCCTCATTAATGGCAATGGATGAACAATAATCGGAGGCTATATGCAAAATTATCAAATCTACATCACATTTGGCTTATACCTAGTGATTATTTTGGGTATAGGTATTTACGCTTACCGTTCCACACAAAACTTCGATGACTATATTCTTGGTGGTCGCAAAATGGGAAGTTTTGTAACAGCAATGTCCGCTGGGGCATCAGATATGTCAGGTTGGTTACTTATGGGCTTACCTGGTGCCATTTTTCTCACCGGCTTATCCGAGGCTTGGATTGCCGTAGGGCTTACTATTGGGGCGTATATGAACTATCGTGTGGTTGCAGGTCGGCTGCGGACATTTACTGAAAGCTACAACAATGCGCTTACATTGCCGGAATTTTTTGCCCAACGTTTTCCACGCCAGAAAAAAGCGCTGAAAATTATTTCCTCTTCCATTATTTTGTTCTTCTTTACGGTTTATTGCGCCTCTGGCGTTGTAGCTGGCGCAAAATTATTCCAAAGTCTAATGGGGTTAGATTATTCTACTGCACTGTGGCTCGGTGCATTAGCTACCATTACCTATACCTTTATCGGTGGCTATTTAGCCGTTTCTTGGAGTGATACGATCCAAGCAACATTGATGATTTTTGCCTTATTACTTGCACCGGTTATGGTATTGATTCACTTAAGTTGGGACGAAATTAATACCGCGCTTGAAATGAAATCAGCCGCTACACAAATCCCTTATTCTAACTGGTTGCACAATGTTTCCGGTATTGGTGTTGTTTCTGCGTTAGCTTGGGGCTTAGGCTATTTTGGTCAACCGCATATTTTGGCTCGTTTTATGGCAGCAGGCTCAGTTCAAGCCTTAGACAAAGCTCGTGTTATTGGTATTAGCTGGATGTTTCTCTGTCTAGGGGGCGCGGTTGCCGTGGGGTATTTTGGTCTTGCTTATTTCTCAGCCTCTCAAGTCGAGTTACAAAATGCTGAATCCGTGTTTATCGAACTATCCAAAGCGATGTTTAATCCATGGATTGTGGGTGTAGTCTTGTCTGCTATCTTAGCCGCGGTAATGAGTACACTTTCGGCTCAATTACTGATGTGTTCTGCAGCGATTACAGAAGATTTCTACAAAGGCTTTATTCGTAAAAGTGCTTCAAGTAATGAATTAGTTTGGGTTGGGCGTATTATGGTTTTGGTCATTTCCGTCATTGCCATTGCTATTGCACAAGATCCAAATTCTAAAGTCATGGGGTTAGTGTCTTATGCGTGGGCAGGATTTGGCGCCGCTTTCGGTCCCGTGGTGATACTTTCGCTTTTTAATCGCAATATTAGCTCAAAAGCCGCACTTTGGGGGATGTTATCCGGTGCAATTACTGTCGTTATTTGGAGCCCATTAATGCAATATTTAGGTTGGACAGATTTATCCAAACTCTATGAAATTATCCCGGGTTTCTTAGCCTGTTCATTTATTACCTTAACTTCATCTATTTTTTCGCCGGTACATCCACAAGTTGCAGCACAATTTGATGCGGCATTGGAAGAGTTTAATCGCAAAAATAAATGTAAATAGTTTGGGAGGATTTATTTTCATTGACGCCCCTGTAGTGATCAACTCATTCAACAGTCCCCGATAAGTTTTTTCAGCTAAAATCGGGGGCAAACCTTGATTATAGCTATGTGGGCGAATGTGGTTGTAGTACATCACATAATCTTTCACATCGTTGACCGCACTTTCAAAATCAACATAACCACCATATGCCATCCACTCATATTTAAAACTGGCAGATTCAACCCCCAATTGCAACACTCGCTTAATTTACAACCAATCCAGTTTCCTGCTAAAAAACTGTGATCGGTCGTTGAAAATTTAAGGTTTTCCTTGGGCGGATATTCAACAATCACGCCACCAGTTTAACGCGTTTATGTGAAACTTTTCGCAAGTCGGTTCCCTTGGGGATATATTGTCTCAATAACCCATTAAAATTCTCATTGAGACCGCGTTCCCAAGACGAATAAGGGTGACCGAAATAGGTTTTGGCATCCAAATAGGTCGCTATTTTTTCGTGTGCAGCAAATTCTAAGCCATTATCGAATGTTAAGGTATGAACGTAGTTCCGATAAGGCTTGAGCATTGATTTTAAAGCCTGCTGCCGTCGCTGTTGAGTTAGCCTACTTACCGCCTCAGGCGAGTAAACTTTCTCAACCGAATTTCGTTTAATTTCTCGGCTCATTGTTGAACGGTTCACACTTAGCTGCTTGGCTATTTCAGCTTGAGAAAAATTAAGTGCAAGTAACGCTGAAATTTGGTATCTTTGTTCCGAAGTCAGTTGTTTAAATTTCATAGTGGTCCATTGTTTTTGTAGGAGATGACAGCGTACCCTATTAGGCAACTGGCTTCTTCCTTTTTATCACTATGAGTGTTGCATTTATTTTATGAATTTAGTTTTTTTTCATAGATAATCTCTTTATCGGTGTAAAGCTTAAGTATAGCGGCTTTACTATTTTTTCTTCTTTTTCCATTTTTTCTGTTTTTCAGGTTGCATATGTATTATATGTTTTTTCTGATTTTTCTGTTTTTTAGCCTTTGTGTATATTATATCCAATACAACTAATGGAATATATAAAGAAAAGGTTGCTTTAAATGCATCTCCAAAAGCGGTATCTCTCAAATAGAGCACGCCAAGCTTAATATAAATGATAACCATAAAAACAACATCTCTAGTTATAAATAACATTAAGTATATTAAGACAAAAAGAATCAAATATTTCAAAATTGGATTACTTATCATGTTTTAATCCTTTAAGATTGTTATATTCTGATTCTATTATTTTCGGTTCTCCAAAATACTCTCCTGCATAACCAGATGACAACGGAACAATAACCTTACCCAAGGATGATTTTATTACCTTTATCTGTACCATATGCCCCCAATGTCCCCGTAACCGCCCCTAAAGCATTCCAACCATAATCATCAGGATTGGTTGTTGCAAGAGTGTTAATTCCTACATTAATACTAATTTGTTGACCTAAGCTTTTATTTCTTGTTAAAACCGTTGAAAGTTCAGATTGCAAAAAGTGCTTGGTTTTCCGTTGCTTTAGTGGCAATAACCGGTCTGTAACCGTAATGCTCGCCAAATTCTTCTCTCGACCAAATTAAATCACCCAACTCAATCTCTTCAATCGGTTTTAAACCCGCTTGAGTGTGAATTAATGTCCCCCCCACAAAACACGCAACGCCATTACAAACAAGTGCGGTGTCCGTTTGGACTTTTTTCTCTGTTTATTTCTTATATTTTTCTGAGCCAAATTTATATAATAACCAATGTATAATGAAACATGGAATCCCACCACCTAACGTAGCATGAAATGCCTCTTTAAAAGAGAAATCTAAATAAAAGGTTTTATATTTAAAATATACATAAAGTGATATAAATACATCTCTAAATAGTAATAATATATAAATACCTAGAAGAAATGAAATCCATCGACAATAAAAACTACTTATTCTCATTTAAATTTCCTTTCTTATTTATATTATCTATTGTGGATTTTATTTTGTCCGAATCGCCTAAATATTCTCCACTAAAGTTAGAGAAGATTGGTTTCAAAAACTGATTCCCATATTTATTACCAAAGTTAAACTTACTTACATAATTAGCCCCCAATGTCCCTGTAACTGCCCCCAACGCATTCCAACCATATTCATTAGAATCTGTGGTGGTTAGAGTATTAATCCCTACATTAATACTAATTTGTTGTCCTAAAGTTTTGTTTCTTGTTAAAACTGTTGAAAGCTCTGCTTGCAATAAACCATAAGGATCATAGGCTTTATCTTGTGATAATTGATAACCTGTATTCACAACCGCTGTTACCCCCATTTCAGTTAATAAAGGATATTTCTCTGCTGCAGCGATTAATCTTGGTGATAATTGTATCGCTTTTCCAACGCCCACTATTCCAGTACTAAAGAGTGGTATAGTTTGCCAGCCCTCTTTAGATGAATACATAAAGTTATTATGGAAATTATCATTTTGATTTAGATAGGTTATAACATCTTTATCATCTCGTTTTATGGTATTTTTTAAATCTGTATTAAATAATGCTTCTGCACTTATTCCATAAGATGAAGCAATATGATAAATCTCATCAGTTAAAATTTTCTTTTGAGTTTCGGATAATTGACTTGGATCTTCTTGATAAATTAAAAGTAAATTATCAACAACACGATCTCTTAATAAGCGACTAGCTAAGAGATTTTGTTCTGATTTAGTTAAAGAGCCTGTTTCTCTTAATTTTTCAGATAATTGATAAACTAATTCATCATCTTTTTTATTAAGAAGATTATTCTCCACCGCCCGTTTCCCAATCTCACTCCCCATAGCCGCGCTTGCAGTACCATCATTAGCAATGAATGTGGATGCCAAACCACTTGCCACTTGGCTTAAGAACACCACATTTTGCTTTTCATTTTCCGTGAGTTCTTCGGCTTTTTTGCCGTTGTAGAGTGTGTTGGTGATAACCATGGCGGCGGCTTCGCCTGTGGTGGCTGCCGCGGCACCGGCTAGGGCGTTGTTGCCTGTTACTTGCGCTTCAAGGGCCCCCAGAATGGCGTGTGCAGCTAAGTTAGCGGTTTTATCAACATTGCCGTCTTTATCGGTCGTCCATTGTTTGATTTGTTCATTTAAATACGGCGATGCCAATCCCACGGCTGCTTGTTCAATACTGCCGCCTGCAATACCTTGTAATGCGGCGGTAACCGCTTGAATGGCTCTGCCTTTTGTGCTGCCGATGCCGTAATTATCATCATAACTCGCTTGAAGTGCGGTGAGATTTTGTTGTGCTTTTTGATAGACGGTCGATTTTTCTAAGTCCTCTTGGCTAATGCCTTTTTCTTTAGCGTCTGCTTGAAGTTTGCCGACCTCTAATTTAGCTTTTTCAATGGCTTCGCGTTCTTTAAAGGTATAAATGCCTACTAAATTGGAAGCGATTTCACCCACTAATTTCGCTGCTTCTTGATTTTCTTGGGCTTTGGCTAAGTCTTGTTTTTTGACTTTTTCGTTTGTGTTTTCAGTATTGCGATTGATGTTTTGTGCGTTTTTATCTTCCGTAATAAGCGCGATATTTGCCCCAATCGCGGATTTTGTGGTGCTGTAGTTGGTGTCATGTTGATTGCCCAGTGCGCTCATCGCCATCGTCATAGCGCCCATCGCGCCAGTTCCAACAGCGGCACTTTCGGTTTTTAACTCGCTATGGTTTTTAATCTCTGTGGCACGGATGGTTTGCGTGTTGAGTTTGTTGTGGTCGGCATCCGCATTGCTGGTAATCACCGCGCCATTTAACTGCGTATGTCCGTTCACGGTCACATCCATGCCACCTTTGCCAAGATGGATGCCAGTTTGTTCGTTCACTTGTGCAGTATCTAATTTAGCACGAGTATAAGATGCGCTAGCAGAAGCACCGCCACCCGACCCATAAGCCACAGAACCACTTGCGCTAGCTTGGGTATTTTTACTGGTGTATTTTTCACTATCCTGGCGACTTTGTAGCGTTAAGCTGTTGAGTTTTGCTTTCCAACTATCTGCTTGGATGGTTGCTGCATCTAAGATTACTGGCTTACAGTAGCGAATTATTTCTTTCCCCCATTCATCTTTCCATAAAAATACCAAAATACTGTTAATATAAATAAAATAGGATAATAGTCAATTGTCGAAATTATTGCTGAATAAATTACTGATATATTTACATCTTTGAACTTTAAGAACATCACTAAAATAGCGGTTATATATATCCAAATTGTCACTAAAAAAATTTTAATTAAATCATTTATCATTAGAACTATTCTCAACTTTAGGTTGTATATATTTTATAAGCCCTAAACTGGCTTCGCGAATATAAGTTGCATTAGGGACATTAGGTAAAACTCTATCTATTGCTTCTCCACTGATACCATAGCTTATATTATCAGCCACATTGGGCTTACCATAAGCTACAGAATCAGTTGCAATATTACCGGCTATTCCCATATACCAAGGCATATTTCCCCACAATGCAGCCTTCGATATTTCTACACCAATGTCATAGGAGGAATTAATTAAATTTTCTTTTGTTAAAGGTAACGGATTATCTGAGCGAATGTATTTATACGCTTCATTTGTTGTAATAACAGATCCTGCTGCACCAATATTCGCCACCGTAGTCTTCATCGGTGCATCACTTGCCGCCTTAAACACATTACCTACAGCTGCAGATGAAGAAGTTAATAGTTTTTCTAATGCTTTACTAAAATGGATTTCAGCTGCGACACCAAGTGTCAACATTTCATCTGTTGCCATTCCAGAAACCCATTTTTCTCCTGCTGATGTCAATTTTTTTGTAGTAAATGAGAGTCCCTCAGTTGTTAATTTAAACCCACCTCCGACTAAAAGGTCTTCAAAAATGACCGGTTCCAATGGTGTTTCTTTATTATAAATATCATAGCGACCAGTAATTTTTTCTAATTCGGAAAGTGGTGAACTTAAATTGCGACCAGAAAACTCATAAGCAGCCCCATTTTCAGTTCTTATTGCTACAACCGATTGATCGACTAACGCTCTAAATTGCTCTTGTTTTGATTTGTCATTTTCTAATGACGCAACAAATTCTTTATCCTTAGCAAGTGCGGTTAATTTGGCTAATGTTTCATCACCTAGCAAAGCCACGCTTGGCGTTAATTGGCTGTCACTATAACTGCTTTCAATACGATTACTTAACCAAGCATTATCCCAGCCGGTATAATTTGATGTATAGACATATTTTGCACCATAGGTACTGCCTTCATAAGCTAAGTCAGCCCGTGCCTTACAAGATTCAGAATTACCACCTAATTTACAAGCAGCTTCAATGGCTTTTGAATTTTCCTGATCTATCTTTTCATATTTATCATTAACCGCAATTACACAAGAACGATCACCACCACATTGGCGAATTTCAGATTGATAATTCTGCCAATCCTGTTTTGATAAGTAATTATTCTCCACCGCCCGTTTCCCAATCTCACTCCCCATAGCCGCACTTGCAGTACCATCATTAGCAATGAATGTGGATGCCAAACCACTTGCCACTTGGCTTAAGAACACCACATTTTGCTTTTCATTTTCCGTGAGTTCTTCGGCTTTTTTGCCGTTGTAGAGTGTGTTGGTGATAACCATGGCGGCGGCTTCGCCTGTGGTGGCTGCCGCGGCACCGGCTAGGGCGTTGTTGCCTGTTACTTGCGCTTCAAGGGCCCCCAGAATGGCGTGTGCAGCTAAGTTAGCGGTTTTATCAACATTGCCGTCTTTATCGGTCGTCCATTGTTTGATTTGTTCATTTAAATACGGCGATGCCAATCCCACGGCTGCTTGTTCAATACTGCCGCCTGCAATACCTTGTAATGCGGCGGTAACCGCTTGAATGGCTCTGCCTTTTGTGCTGCCGATGCCGTAATTATCATCATAACTCGCTTGAAGTGCGGTGAGATTTTGTTGTGCTTTTTGATAGACGGTCGATTTTTCTAAGTCCTCTTGGCTAATGCCTTTTTCTTTAGCGTCTGCTTGAAGTTTGCCGACCTCTAATTTAGCTTTTTCAATGGCTTCGCGTTCTTTAAAGGTATAAATGCCTACTAAATTGGAAGCGATTTCACCCACTAATTTCGCTGCTTCTTGATTTTCTTGGGCTTTGGCTAAGTCTTGTTTTTTGACTTTTTCGTTTGTGTTTTCAGTATTGCGATTGATGTTTTGTGCGTTTTTATCTTCCGTAATAAGCGCGATATTTGCCCCAATCGCGGATTTTGTGGTGCTGTAGTTGGTGTCATGTTGATTGCCCAGTGCGCTCATCGCCATCGTCATAGCGCCCATCGCGCCAGTTCCAACAGCGGCACTTTCGGTTTTTAACTCGCTATGGTTTTTAATCTCTGTGGCACGGATGGTTTGCGTGGTGAGTTTGTTGTGTTCAGCATCGGCTTCGCTAGTGATGACCGCGCCATTTAATTGTGTATGTCCGTTAACAGTCACATCTATGCCGCCTTTGCCAAGATGAATGCCGGTTTGTTCATTTACTTGTGCGGTGTCGAGTTTTGCGCTGGTATAAGACGCGCTGGCGGACGCACCACCGCCCGAGCCATAAGCCACAGAACCGCTTGCGCTGGCTTGGGTGTTTTTACTGGTGTATTTTTCCGTGTCTTGACGACTTTGTAGCGTTAAGCTGTTGAGTTTGCCTGTCCAGCTGTCTGCTTGGATAGTTGCTGCATCAAGAGTGAAACCGCCTTGCTCGCTGTTGGTTTCAAGGTGTTTAACGTTCCAATGGTTGTTTTGCCATGTTTCACTGTCGATATTCGTTTTGCCTTTACCAAGGCTTGCACCGCCTTCAAGACCAATACCGAAACTATCGCCGTTAAAACCGACAAAGACACCAAAAGACGCGCTGCTGTTTTTACTGGTGGTGTGACTGGCATAGGTATCTTTCACCCCTTGAGATTCAATCCCTAATTTTGCATTGATATTGGCATTTTCCGCTTGAATATCAACGCCGTTAAAGCGTGCTTTACCATCCGTTGCGGTCACGAGCACATTCCCAGCTGAAAGCACCGATTTATCATGGGTGAGTGAATAGGTATCGGTCGTCGTTTTTTGTTGACTTGCGCCATAACCAATTGACACTTTCACCGCGGGATTTTCAGCCGCTGCCGCATTTTTATTGAGATTGTCTAATTGCTCAAGTTGGCTGAGTGTAGCCGAGACTTTCTCTAAATTTTGTGCCGCTTGTGCTATCTCTGTGGCGGCTTTTACCGCATACAAGGATTGCAAACGACTGCTTTGGGTTTGTTTTAATTGACGAGCGGTATTGTAAGCCGCTAAAGCGGCATCCGTTACCGGTGTAGACAGCGCAATCGTCAACCCCGACTGTTTATATTCATGGGATTCATGGCTTTCGATGCGG
>NZ_CAMEFX010000038.1 GCF_945915845.1 uncultured Actinobacillus sp.
TAAATGACAAGATCAACGCATTGCGTAACGGCGAAGCAGGTCCTGTGGTTTATACTGATGCAGATGGCAAACGCTTAGAAAAAGCGAACGACGGTAAATACTACCTAGCAAACCAAGTGAATTCAGATGGTACAACTGTTGCTGGTGCAACCGCAGTAGCAAGCCCAATTGCTTCTGTCGTGAATCCAGATGGTTCAACGGCTGCTCCTGTGAAGCTTGGCAATATTGCAAACGCAGCCACCACTTATGGTGACAATGGCGACTTGGTGAAAGTAGGTGATGTTTACTACAACAAAGCAGACTTGATCGACGGTCAGCCAAAAGCTGATGCTGTAGTTGTTCCAGCTGCCAAAGCGGGTATCGCAAATCTAGATGCAGCAGCGTCAAATACTGCGTTAACGGTAGCAGATGCGAAGAACTTGGGTTGGGTATTAACCACACCAAACAACAACTACAACGAAGCAGTAAACAATGCTGACCAAGTGAACTTTGTTGGTACTGGTGGCGTAAATGTTAGTGGTAAAACTAACGCAACCACAGGTGCTTATGTAGTTGAAGTGGCGCTATCTGAAGCAGGTAAACTAAAACTTGCTGAAATGAAAGCGGCAGCAGGAGATGCAACGCTTGCAACTAATGCAGGTAAAGTAGCTGTTGAGGCAAATGATGCAGGCTTCGTTGGTGCGAAAAACATCGCTGATATGATCAACGGTGCAGGTTGGAAGACCAACTCAACTACAGCAACTGGCGGTGCGAAGGATACCCTGATCAGCGCAGGCGATGTAGTGAACTTTGAAGCTGGTAAGAACATTCAAGTTATTCAAACAGTGAATGCAACTACTGGTGCAGTAAGCTATACCTATGCAACCGCTGACAAAGTATCATTTGATGAAATCACCCTAGGTGATAAAGCAAATGGCAAAACCACCATCACCAATGCAGGCACAGTTGTGACTGACAAAGATGGCAATATCGCAACTTACGATGCTAATGGTTTAACTGTTAAGGATGCTAATGGTAATAAGGCGATCACGTTAGTGAGTGATGCTGCAGGCCCTAGCCTGAACTTTGCGAAAAATGCAGATGGTACAGGTACAGGTAAGATTACTGGTGTAGCAGCAGGTGATATTACTCCTAATAGTACAGATGTAGTGACTGGTGCACAAATCTATGCGTTCACTGGTGGTCTTAAACCGACAGCTAACCATACTATTAAAAACCCAGATGGTTCAACGACTAATGTAAGTAATGTAGTTGTTGCTCCAGTTGAGCGTAATGTGGTGAATGATGACGGTACTCCGAAATTGGATGCGCAGGGCAACAAAGTTACAGAAACAGTTAAAGAAGTCTTGATGAAGACTTATAACGTATACGGTAACACCGAGTATGTTTCTAACTCTGCGGCTACAGCTATCTATAATATGAATGAACAAGGTATCAAGTTCTTCCATACAAATGATGGCACAGCACGTCCAGAAAGAGAAAAAGACAATACTGTTGACTCAAGCGCATCAGGTGCTTATGCAACTGCAGTGGGTGTTCAGGCGCAAGCGACTGGAACAAATGCTGTCGCAATGGGTAAAGGTGCAACAGCAACAGGTGAAAACTCAATTGCTATCGGTACAGGTAACCAAGTTGAAGCATCAAAATCTGGTGCATTCGGTGACCCTAACATCATCATGGGTAAGACATCAGATAACGTTGCAGTATCTGGCAGCTATGCGATCGGTAACGATAACGTGATTAACTCAAGCAATACTTTTGTATTGGGTAATGATGTAAACAATAGAGGTAACGAGAATGGTAAGCCGGTTGCAATGGGTGATACCGTTGAAAACTCTGTTTACTTAGGTAACAAAACAACCGCAACTGCAGGCGATGGTAGCAAAACAGGTACCCTCAAAAACCGTAAACAAGATGGTTCAGAAGGTACAACAACGACAGCAGGCTCAACAGGTACTGTTTCATCTGCGAAAGTGGGTAACATGACTTACGGTGGCTTTGCGGGTGCGAAAGCTCATGGCGTGGTTTCTGTGGGGGCAGCGGGTAAGGAGCGTCGTATCCAAAATGTCGCAGCGGGTGAAATCTCTGCAACATCAACGGATGCGATTAACGGTAGCCAGTTATATAGTGTGGCTTCTAACTTAAATAACAAGATTAACCGTTCAAATAAAGAACACCGTGCAGGTATCGCCGGTGCGAATGCCGCAGCAGGTTTACCGCAAGTTTACACACCGGGTAAATCAATGGTTGCCGCTTCAGCCGGTACGTACAAAGGTCAATCTGCTCTTGCAGTAGGTTACTCACGATCTAGTGATAATGGTAAAGTTATCTTGAAACTTCAAGGTAACACCAACACCAGTGGTGACTTCGGTGGCTCGGTCGGTGTAGGTTACCAATGGTAATCTCTCTTTAAGAGTTAACCTGATAGAAATGAAAACTCCACCCAAGCGGGTGGAGTTTTTTTTATAAAGTATGGCAACCTATGAAAACATCTTATACAATATTAGGGTCTGTTTATCTTTCAATAAAAAGCTCCGCCGCAGCCTTTTATTGAAAGATAAACAGACCCTAGTATTAAAGAATCTTTGTTGCATTTTCCTAATATTGAGAAAATAGCTATTGGCATTGCTATTTGTTTAGGCATCTGCGCGTACGCGTGGGAATAAAATATTATTTTCCAAATGCGTATGCTCCATTAAATCTTCTGCAAATTTTGCTACACCCGCATAAAGTGCCAACCAAGATGAGCAAGCATCAGCCGGTGGGGTAAAATTGTTAGTTAAGGATGTTAATACTTCAAGTTGTTCACCCATTCCTTCATGTTCCATTTCCATAACACGAATTGGCATGCAAGCCATGGCATAATTTCCCGCACAAATCATTGGAAAGAGGATTTGTTCTTCTTTCATCATATGTTGGCGAAGCTCGTCATAAATTTCTTGCAAAGCTGCCATTAAACCAATAGGCGCGTCTTCGCGATCGCCATGCACGCGTTCTACTTTTTCGACTAATTCAATTAATTCGGGTAATTGGGCACGATGTCCTTCATGGAAACGGCTGACTAAATAAGTGGTGAAATCTACATAACTTGCTTGTGTCCAGTCAGTTCCTTCTTTGGCATTAACTTGTTGTAATTCTGCTAAACGAGTTTCTAACTCCTGAATATTGATACCCTTTCTTTCTGCAACTAATGCCAATTCTGCAGAACCGCCACAACAAAAATCTAATTTATATTCGCGGAAAAGTTTAGTAGCCCCAGGAATGGCAACGGCGAGTTCGCCAATTTTTTGATTTGCAAATGACATAATAAAATCCTTATGTGTCAGTCTATGTTTAAAGTTGATATAAATAGTAAGGTATTTTATTGCTAAATGCAAAATTAAAAACAAAAAAGTTAAAAAATATTCTTTACACAATTTATTAAGTTATTTCCATAAGTCATATGATTGTATCGAATTATAAGATAAATTTTGATAGACTAAACCAAACTCTTTGCAAAGATGTTAAGGAAAATTTATGCGTTGTCCATTTTGTTCGACAGAAGAAACGAAAGTCATTGATAGCCGTTTAGTTTCGGAGGGGTATCAAGTTCGCCGCCGCCGTGAATGTACAAATTGTCATGAACGCTTTACAACTTTTGAAACTGCAGAACTTGTTGTACCTAAAATTATAAAAACCGATGGTTCTCGAGAGCCTTTCAACGAAGACAAATTACGCCGTAGTATGCAACATGCTGTAGGCAAGCGTCCGGTGAGTGAAGATGATCTCGAGAAATCCATTGGTCATATCATTCATTATTTACAAGCCACAGGAGAACGAGAAGTGCCAAGTAAACTTGTGGGCAATTTAGTGATGGATGAGCTGAAAAAACTGGATAAAGTTGCCTATATTCGTTTTGCATCTGTCTATCTAAGTTTCGACGATATCAATGAGTTCAGCAAAGAAATTGAGAAATTAAAGGATTAACTATGAGCCAATTTACCCTACAAGATGAGCAATTTATGCAACTGGCTATTGATTTAGCTAAACAAGGTCGTTTTACCACCACACCTAACCCATCAGTCGGCTGTGTATTAGTGAAGCAGGGAAATATTGTGGGGAAAGGTTTTCACTATAAAGCCGGGGAACCGCATGCAGAAGTGGTAGCATTACGCGAAGCCGGGAAAAATGCTCAAGGTGCCACCGCTTATGTCACCCTTGAACCTTGTTCCCATTATGGACGCACACCGCCTTGTGCCTTAGGATTAATCAATTCCGGGGTGGCTAAAGTGATTGCGGCGATGGAAGATCCTAATCCGGCCGTCGCAGGACGTGGATTGAAAATGCTCAAGGAAGCCGGGATTGATACGGCAGTTGGGTTGTTGTCAGAAAAAGTAGAATGGTTGAATAAAGGCTTTTTAAAACGTATGCGCACAGGTTTGCCTTTTGTACAATTGAAATTGGCGATGAGTTTAGATGGTCGGACGGCAATGGCAAATGGGGAAAGTCAATGGATTACGGGGGCGCAAGCGCGTGCAGATGTGCAAATCGGGCGTGCACAAGCTTCAGCGATCCTGTCGACCGGGGTGACCGTGGAAATGGATAATCCTAGCTTAAATGTTCGTTGGGCTGAACTTCCTGATGAGATTAAAGGGGGGTATCCGGCTGAAAATGTACGTCAACCCGTGCGTGTGATTTTAGATTTCCAGCATCGTGTAAAATCTCATCATAAATTATTTGAAACAACATCGCCTGTTTGGTTAGTAAGCGATAGACCGCGTGATTTAACGGATTTCCCTGATTTTTGTGAAGAAATTATTGTGGAGATCACTGAAGAACCGACAACGCTTTTTAATGTGATGAGCATTTTAGGACAGCGTCAAATTAATACGATTTGGGTTGAAGCCGGCGCTACGTTAGCCGGGGCATTAATCGAAGAAAATTTAGTGGATGAATTAATTGTCTATATTGCACCAAAACTATTAGGCGATAACGCACGTGGATTGTGTCGCTTACCCAATTTAACAGAGTTAAAAGAGGCGCCAAAATGGTATTTACAAAGTGCGGTTCAAATTGGCAATGATTTAAAAACCGTTTATACAAGGGAAGAGAATGATTAAGAAATTATTACAAGCGGCTTTAATCGGGCTGGTTTGTGCCGCGCTAATTTTGTTTGTTTCCCCACGTTTTATGGGAAATTCCTTATTGCCGTTAACGAATGAAGTGATGTCTTTTAAACAGGCGGTACGTCTAGCGGCCCCGGCGGTAGTGAATGTTTATAATCAATCTTTTATTAGTGAAAATAATTTAGATGCCGGTGATGTGGTGACAAGCGAACTTGGTTCGGGCGTGATTATGTCTAAAGATGGATTGGTTGTGACCAATAAACATGTTATTCAAATGGCGGATCAGGTGATCATTTTGCTTCAAGATGGTCGGGCTTTTGAAGCCACATTAGTCGGCGTGGACAGTTTAACGGATCTGGCTGTTTTACGTATTCACGGCGAAGATTTACCTACAATTTTGCAAAATCCTAAGCGTCTTGTTCATGTTGGGGACATTGCTTTAGCTATTGGAAACCCTTATAACTTAGGACAAAGCGTGTCACAAGGGATTATTAGCGGTACGGGGCGAAATGCCATTGGTGAAACAGTTGGCCGCCAAAATTTTATTCAAACGGATGCGTCGATTAATAGAGGCAACTCCGGAGGGGCATTAATTAATTCTCTGGGGGAATTAATTGGGATCAATACGCTAACAATTGGGAAAAATAATGTGGAATCGGCGGAAGGGCTTGGCTTTGCGATTCCAATTAGTATAGTCAATGACGTTATGCACCGTATTCTAAGAGATGGGCGCGTGATTCGTGGTTATTTGGGGGTGAGTACGAATATTTTGTACAGCAATGGTCAAGAGCGCGATTATGGCGAAGGGATTATGATTGATGCGGTTAAACCTAATGGACCTGCGCAAAAAGCAGGGTTAAAAGACAATGATATCATCTTAAAGTATGCGGATCAGAATATAGGTTCTCCTTCTCAATTAATGGATTTGATTAGTAATACCAGACCGAATACCACCGTACCTTTGCTGATTTTGCGTGGTGAAAAACAACTTATCATCCCTGTGATGATAGAAGAATACCCGGAAGATGATGTGTACTCAGAGCCATAATGGGCGTACTTTTCTGCTAGAACATCAGCTGAAATATCAGTAAAATAGCCCACTATTTATAAGTGAGATAATAAAAATGACGACATTAAATATTGCCATTGCTGCAGAATTTGAACTTTGTGAGAAACTGAGTGAACATCTGGCTCAAAGTGATTTAAATATCCATAAATTAGCGATCGTTGAAATAATTCCTTTTAACGAAGAACAAGGGGTACGTTTTAATAATAAAGCCGTGGCGCAATTGACCACCGAAGAGGTAGATTGGTCAGATTTTGATTATTTACTTTTTGCCGGCAACACCTCTCAAGCGGCGCAAATTGCCAATGCAGCGGAAGCCGGTTGTATTGTGATTGATATGAAAGGGGTGACTGCGAATATCGCCGGTGTGCCTGTTGTTGTACCCACGGTAAATGATGAGGCTATTGAGGCTATTCAACAACGTAATATTGTGGCAATACCGGATCCACAAGTGAGCCAATTAGCACTAAGTTTGTCACCACTTGTTGAGCAAACGCAATTAGATCAGATTGTCGTGACATCAATGTTACCGGCTTCTTATACGGATGGTGAAACGGTATCGAAATTAGCCGGGCAAACGGCACGCTTATTAAATGGTATTCCTTTAGAGGAAAATGAACAGCGTTTGGCGTTTGATGTTTTCCCACAAAGTGCGGTGAATTTAAGCCAACAATGGCAAAAGATCTTCCCTGCAACCAATGTGGTCTTTCATTCTATTCAAGTACCTGTTTTTTACGGAATGGCGCAAAAAGTGACCGCACTTTCTGCTTATGAATTAGATGAAGAAGCATTGCGACAACGATGGGAAGAAAATTCGTTGATTCAGGTGGAAGAAAATTTGATAACACCGGTATTAAATGGTGAGCAAGAGAGTAGTGAAGATATCGTTAAATTGCATTTAAGCCAATTAAGTGCGGTGGAAAATGGATTGGAATTTTGGTCTGTTGCCGATGAACAGCGTTTTAATCTCGCTTATTTAGCCGTGAGATTATTGGAACGTATGGTGAAATAGAAGATAAAAACCTATCGAATTATCGATAGGTCAGACCGTTGACAAACCCTATACGAGCCGTATAGGGTTACATAATCTGAGCCGCTCTGCGGCTCTTCTATTCAGCCCCAGCGGGGCTGGGTTTAACGAACCTAGCACGGCCCGTGCTAGGTGGTTCCCCAAAGATGAGCTTTGTCAGCAGTCTAATAGGTTTTTTTATTAGTTAATTTTTTTTACCGATTGACGAATCACTAATTCAGGATGAATTTCAATGGTACAGCGTTCATCTGATTTATTGTTAATACGGTCAAATAAGAGTTTTAACGCTTGCTCACCTAAACGCGCTTTAGACTGGTGAATAGTGGTTAAAGGCGGTGCGCAGAAACGCGAAATATGCACATTGTCATAACCGATAATCGAAATATCATCAGGAACACGTAACCCTTTTTCGGTAATGGCTGAAATGGCACCAAACGCCATAATGTCATTACAACAAAATACGGCAGTGGGACATTTCGGTTGCGAGAGCAAGCGGTTCATACATTCATAGCCATCTTCAGGTTCAAAGGAACCTTCCAATAACCAATCAGGGTTCATTTGTAGCCCAGCTTCATGTAACGCTTTTAAAAAGCCTTCATAACGTTTTCTTGCGGTCGTTTTGCTTAATTCAGCACTTAAATAACCAATTTCAGTGTGGCCGTTATCCACTAAATATTTTCCGGCTAAATAGCCTCCCTCAAAGCTATTGTCTAAAATACGATCTGTATTAGGATTTAATGGCCCCCAGTCCATAACGACCATCGGGATGGCATTAAACCCTTTAAGCAAATCTAAACTATCCGCTTTGTACTCAGAACACATCACCAAAATACCATCCACACGCTTTTTAGCTAGCATATCCATATGATTTTTGATTTTTTCAGGGTTATTTTGGGTATTACATAAAAAGAGGGAATAGCCTTGACGATAACATTGATCTTCAACAGCATGAATAATTTCAGCAAAGTAAGGGGCTTCACTGGTCGTGACAATCATTCCAATCGATTTTGTGGTATTGACTTTTAAACTACGCGCTACCGCACTGGGTGAATAGCGTAATTCTTCAATGGCCTTTAATACAATCTGTTTGGTTTCTTCTGCCACATGACGAGTTTCATTAATAACATGTGATACAGTTGTGGTTGATACACCTGCTAATTTTGCAACATCTTTAATCGTAGCCATAGCATTCTCCTTTAAAAATTTGCCCTATTATATCCACAATAACCCAAAATGAATATGGAAAAATGACAGATAACTGCTAGAATGCAATCGTTTAGCAATAAAAATTAATGAGGAAAAAAATGAGCGATTTTGGTTACTCAATGATGATGACATTATTATCATTAGCACTGATTATTGTTTTGGCTGTTTCTATTTTTTAATTTGAAATGAGAATTGAGACAAGGCACATAGCGTTAATTTATACATAGATAAAACCGCACTTAAATTGATTTTCTTAAGTGCGGTTTTATTTTTAGCTATTTTCAGGCTCTTCTTTTTTGAAAATATCCTCTTCTTCCAAGGTTTGTAAACGTGCGATAGCGTTACGATAAGATATTTCAAGGCTTTCTCGACTTGTGGCCAATACACCTTGGTCAATTAAATAACCATCACTGACATCATAAACCCAGCCATGTAATGATAATTTTGCGCCACGCGCCCAAGCGTCTTGCACAATGGAAGAGCGACCTAAGTTATACACCTGTTCGGCAACATTGAGCTTGGTGAGCATATCCGCGCGTTTTTCAGGGGATAATTTGCCGATTAAACTACTGTGTTTAAACCAAATATCGCGAATATGTAGCAACCAGTTATTCGCCAGCCCCACATCTTGCTTTGTGATCGCTGCTTTGATCCCCCCACAATTGGTATGACCGCAAATAATAATATGCTCAATATTTAGCACATCCACCGCATATTGCACCACGGATAAACAGTTTAAATCCGTATGGATCACTTGGTTGGCGATATTTCGGTGAACAAATAATTCCCCCGGCCCTAGATTGGTTAATTTTTCCGCAGGAACACGGCTGTCCGAACAACCGATCCAAAGAAAATCCGGTGTTTGACGTTCAGCAAGCTCGCGAAAATAATCGTCATTTTCTTCGCGCATTCGGATTGCCCAACTGTGGTTGTTGGCAAAAAGTTGTTCAATTTTTTTCATAAGCTTTCCTTTAAAGTGACAGCAAATTAGAGATTACGAAATTTCATAGCAAGGCACATAGGCATCGCCTGTTGGCAATTTCATACGATGTTGTTCAACAAAACTTTGCAATAAAATATCCATTTTTTTCATCAGATTTTCATCGCCGCGTAATTGAAATTTTCCGTATTTTTCAATGTTATCTTGGGTTTCCGACTTAATATTTCCCGCAACAATACCCGAAAAGGCACGGCGTAAATTTGCCGCTAAATCCACAGCACTTTGGTTTAAGTGCAGGTTTAAATTTGCCATATTGTCATGGGTTGGAATAAACGGATGTTGGAATTCAGGATCGATTTTTAATGACCAGTTAAATCCATAGCTGTCCGCATTATCATAACGTTGTTTTTTCACATCAATCATGGCGTTACGCATATGGCGCGCCACCGCGGCAGGATCATCAATGATGATTTCATATAATTTCTGCGCTTCCTCGCCCAACGTTTCTCCCACAAAACGGTCAATCGCAGCAAAATAATCGGCACATTCTTTGGGACCCGTGAGAATTAACGGCAAATGTTGGGTTTGATTTTCAGGGTTCAGTTTAATGCCCAAAATAAACATAAATTCTTCAAAGGTGCCCGGGCCGCCTGGGAAAATAATAATACCATGTCCCATGCGCACAAAGGCTTCAAGGCGTTTTTCAATATCGGGCATAATAATCAATTCATTGACAATCGGGTTAGGCGGCTCGGAGGCAATAATCGATGGCTCAGTAATACCAATAAAACGCCCATTTTTGAAGCGTTGATTAGCATGTCCGATTGCCGCCCCTTTCATTGGTGCTTCCATCACGCCCGTCCCACAACCTGTAATAATATTAAGCTCACGATGCCCAAGCTCTAAACCGACCGCGCGGCAATATTGATATTCTGTTTGGCTGATAGAATGTCCGCCCCAACACACCACCAAATTCGGTTCTTCGCCTACGATCAGGGCTTTCGCGTTGCGCAAAATACTAAAAACCTGATTTGTGATGGTTTCGCCCGTTTGTGCTTCGTTTAAGCCAAAACGTTGCATCATTGCGTTTACAAATAAAATATCCCGTAACACCGCAAAAAGATGATATTGAATATTACGAATCATCACATCATCCACAAACGCCGTTTCGGGTGGATTGTGTAATTCCAACGCCACACCACGTTCACGGGCAAGCAGCTGAATATCAAAATCAGCATATTTGCCCAACAATGCACGGCTATCGTCTGTGACTGCGCCCGAGTTTAATACGGCGAGAGAGCAGTTGCGGTAGAGCTGATAAAGCGGCGATTGTGCTTGTTTGGTTAATTGTTCCACTTCAGCATGGGACAGCAAATCCATACTGCCTTTTGGGTTAACGTAGTGAATATGGCTCATATTTAAAATCCTTTTAAATTGTTTTCATTACTGACGTGCAAGGCGATTGTTTTGCGGCACGGTTTCAAAATTGGAGCGGAAAGGATTAATATCCAAACCACCGCGGCGCGTGTAGCGTGCGTAAACGCTGAGTTTTTCCGGCTTAGCAAAGGTCATTAAATCGCAAAAAATCCGTTCTACACATTGTTCGTGGAATTCATTATGCTGGCGGAAAGACACGAGATAACGCAACAATTTTTCCCGATCAATTTGTTTGCCTACATAATGAATTTGCACCGATCCCCAATCGGGTTGGCTGGTAATTAAGCAGTTTGATTTCAGCAGATGGCTAACAAGCGTTTCTTCCACCGTATTTTCATTTACGCTATTTTCCAAAATGCCGGCATCAAAACCATAATCGTCAATTTCAATATCCTGCTCATCAATACATTCGCCCTGTAATTGAGCAATCGGTTGCGCATTATAAAACGCCAGCGGATTTAACCGCACTTTGACATCCCCTTTGGCACATTCGCTTAAATCTTGCTGCATAATGCGTTGAACTTCGTCAAATGTGCTAAATTTGGTTTGGTTAAAGCTATTTAAATACAATTTAAAACTTTTCGACTCAATCAAATTTTCAGAGCGAAAATCAATTTCAACATCGGCGATCGCCACTTGCGGCAACCCTTTAGGATTGAGCCAAGAAATTTCATAAGCGGTCCAAATATCGCTACCTTGAGTGAAAGGCTGTTGTGCGGTAATGCCTAATCCATTACGGTTTAACGCACGTGGTACAGGTTGTAACAATGTGCGGTCATATTCCGCTTTATATTCGGTCTTTTGTCCTAATTTGAGATCTTTTAGTTGGCTTTCGTAATTCATAAAAAGTTCCAAGAGAGATTTGATACTAAACGGCAATCATCGCATTTAAAATAGAAAAGGTCAAAAAGTGGTTGCGCTAATTGCCAGTCGCCGCCGCATTTTGGACATTTTCGCGCTAACTCGCTGTCTAAATCCTTGCCGCCTACTCGGTATAAATAATAGAACGTTGGAATTTGTGTTTCTTGTTCAATTTCTTGGGCAAGGTAATAACCATGTTTGAAAGTGTTACTCTGAATCTCAGAAATTTCTGCTAATGCCTGACTTTCTAGCACCGTTCCGTTCATTTGTAATTGATCGCAAGCCTGCCAATTTTCTTGCCATTTTATCAAATCCATACTTAAGTGCGGTTGATTTTTGAGCTGTTTATACAAAGGAATGGGGGCTAAACGATCGCCGCTGTGTAACGGTGAACAGACTTGCAAGTGTGTGGTATAAAGCACTTGCCATTCGGGTTTTTCTTGCTCAAAAGTGACATCTGAATTTAAATCTTCGCCCACAATTTGAAAACTGTCTAAAAATAAACCGCGCTCTTCCGCTTGCGCTAATGCCTGGTTCACTTCAACATTGTTATTTTCAAGCAACAGGCTGGATTGTTCCGGGCAAATAACACGTGTTCCCAATCCTATTTCACCTTCTTGTTCTGCCACGAAAACAGGAATTTCACGCCCAATAATTTGCCCATTATATCGCCACTGATCGATCACGCGATTGATAAAAGGAATTTGCGCTAATAGTGGCTCGGGGTGTTTATTTTGGAAAAATATTTCAACAAGGTACATTTTCTTTCTTAATTTCGTTAGAATACGTCAACATTTAACATCTTACCCCATTGAGAGAATTTATGCCAATTCGACAAAAAACACGCCAACATTTGACCGCACTTCAAGCGGTGATGAATGAACTGGATTTATGGCAAATAGAAGCGCCAAGTGAAGAAGCTTTCGCCAGCACAGAACCTTTTGCCATTGATCGAATGAGCGCGACGGAATGGCTGCAATGGATTTTTATTCCACGTATGCATGCGCTTTGTGAAAGCCAACATCCCTTGCCAAGCCAAATTGCCATTTCGCCTTACATTGAAGAAGCATTAAAAGAGCATGAGCGTTTACAAGATTTGCTCAAACCCTTGCTTGAATTAGAGGAATTGCTGAAAAATCAATGAGGTTAGAGATTCTTTATCAAGATGAATATCTTGTAGCGGTCAATAAACCGGCTGGCATGTTAGTACATCGCAGTTGGTTGGAGCGTCACGAAACCCAATTTGTGATGCAAACATTGCGCGATCAAATTGGGCAGCACGTTTTTCCTATTCATCGTTTAGATCGCCCGACATCAGGCGTGTTGTTATTTGCTTTAAATAGCGAAATAGCGCATTTACTTTGTCTTCAATTTGAAGGAAAAACCGTTAAAAAAAGTTATTTAGCCGTTGTTCGCGGTTATTTGACAGGTACTGCACAAATTGATTATCCCTTAAAAGTTCAACTGGATAAAATTGCAGATAAATTTGCGCAAGAGAATAAAGAGGCACAAAGTGCGGTCACTGATTACCAAAGTTTACAAACGGTTGAAATGCCTTGGGCAATTGGAAAATATCAAACGGCACGTTATTCTTTGGTGCGTCTAATGCCACAAACAGGGCGAAAACATCAATTACGCCGCCATATGAAACATATTTTTCATCCTATTCTGGGTGATACCCAATATGGTGATTTACATCAAAACCGTGGATTAAGCGAGAAAACAGGCGTGACAAGGCTAATGTTACATGCAGAAACATTAACCTTTCATCATCCGATAACACAAGAACCCATTGAGATCTGCGCAGGTTTGGATGAACAATGGCAAACCTTAATGACGGAATTTGGCTGGTAAGCAGTTGAAATATCCAGTGAATTTCGGCATAATAAAAACAAGGAACGGCGGGAACCGTTCCTTGTGTGGTTTCACTGCTTAGCCAGTCGTACTTCCTTTAAGCAACAGGCATAGCAGAATAATGATGACCCACTTAACTATTTTTATAGTTTTTTGTTTCATATTTTTATCCTAACGTAATGATTACACGAAAGGATCTACTAAGACAGCCCGACAGCTTGCGACTGGCGGACTGATTTTCGCAGATCCGCCAACTGTCAAATGACAGCAGTATCATTATAATAAAAGCCTATACATTTGTATAGGCTTTTGTCTATCGGTTTGTATATTAAACACTATCCCAAAGATGCGACCATCACGGCTTTAATCGTGTGCATACGGTTTTCTGCTTGTTCAAAAGCAATATTCATTGGGCTTTCAAAAACCTCTTCAGTGACTTCAATGCCATTAGCAAGAGCCGGGTATTTCGCCGCGATTTCTTGCCCAACGGTAGTTTCACAATTATGGAAAGCCGGCAAACAATGCATAAATTTCACATTTGGGTTACCTGTGCGTTGCATTAATTCCGGTGTCACTTGATATGGCATGAGTAAATCAATACGTTCACCCCAAGCTTCAATCGGTTCACCCATTGAAACCCAAATATCTGTATGGACAAAATCTACCCCTTTTACTGCAGTGTCAATATCTTCAGTGACGGTAATACGCGCGCCTGTTTCTTTGGCAAATTCTTGACACATTGTCACAAGACTTTCTTCAGGCAATAAGGCTTTTGGCGCACAAATACGCACATCCATACCTAATTTTGCTCCAATTAATAACAGAGAATTCCCCATATTATTGCGAGCATCTCCAATGTAAACATAACTGATTTCATTCAATGGTTTTGGACTGTGTTCCATCATGGTTAACACATCTGCCAACATTTGCGTGGGATGAAACTCATCGGTTAATCCATTGAAAACAGGCACACCGGAGTATTTGGCTAAATCGTTCACCACTTGTTGGCTAAAACCACGATATTCGATAGCATCATATAAGCGGCCTAATACGCGTGCGGTATCTTTAATGCTTTCCTTATGACCAATTTGGGATGAAACAGGATCGAGATAGGTGACATTTGCCCCTTGATCATAAGCAGCCACTTCAAAAGAGCAGCGTGTACGAGTTGAGGTTTTTTCAAAAATTAATGCAATATTTTTGCCTTTTAAACGAGGTTGTTCGGTTCCACTATATTTGGCTTGTTTCAAATCTTTGGCGAGATCTAACAGAAATTGGATTTCACGTGGTGTGTGATGGACTAAACTTAATAAATGACGATTTTTTAAGTTAAAAGGCATGATGTTTGCTCCTATCGTAGAATGATAATTTTTGCTATATTACTGCTTTTACAGGTTTTATTAAAGGGCAAATTATGTTGGACAATGCTTTATTAGGTTTAACTCACGAACAGCAACAGCAAGCAGTGGAACAAATTCAAGCGTTAATGGCACAAGGCATTCCGGCCGGTCAAGCTATTGCCATGGTGGCGGAAAAATTGCGTCAAAGCCATAAAGAAAATACAGCAAAATAAAGCAAAATAATATGAAACAGCTTTTTTTATTTTTCTCTTTTATTTTCACCGCACTTTTCGCGCAAGCCGGGTTGTTTGATAAAAAAACACCTGAATTTTTAAAAGCAGAGGAGGCTTTTCAGTTTTCTGCTATGCAGCAAGGGGAGGACTTGCGGTTAAATTGGCGTATTGCTGAGGGATATTATCTTTACAAAAAAGAAATTAGCGTCACTGCGGAAAAGGGGAGTGTAGGGGCGTTGCAGTTTCCGCAAGGGGAAATGCACCAAGATGAATTCTTTGGAAATGTAGAAATTTTTCGTGATGAACTTCATGTCAATGCAACCTTAGAAAATGCCATTGCAGATGACAAAATTACCGTCACTTATCAAGGTTGTACCACCGGTTTTTGTTATCCACCGGAAGAAAAAATCGTGGATTTAAGTGTGGTCAAAAAAACACAAGAAAATGCCACCGCGCTTTCTTTTCAGTCTAGCCGCCAAGAGCAGTTGGCACAAGACTTAAACCAATCCCTTTATTCCGTCTTTTGGTTCTTTTTGTTGGGGCTGGGATTAGCGTTTACGCCTTGCGTATTACCTATGTTACCACTGCTTTCAGCGGTTGTGATTGGGCAGGGCGAACGTCCAAATAGCACGCGAGCTTTTGGCTTAAGCTTGGTGTATGTGCAAGGGATGGCGTTAACCTATACGTTGTTAGGTTTGTTAGTGGTTTCCCTTGGCTTACCATTCCAAATTGCGCTACAAAGTCCTGAAGTCTTAATGAGCTTGTCAGTTTTATTTATTATCTTAGCTGCATCGATGTTTGGGGCTTTTGAGTTGAAGTTACCTAATGCGTTACAGAATAAATTGAATCAATGGAGTCAGAATCAGAAATCGGGCGCATGGGGCGGTGTCTTTGTGATGGGGATGATCGCAGGATTAGTGGCATCACCTTGTACAACCGCACCACTTTCAGGGGCGTTGCTTTATGTGGCGCAATCAGGGGATTTTTTGACGGGAGCGATGACCTTATATTTACTGGCATTAGGCATGGGCTTACCATTAATGTTAGTTACGCTTTTTGGCAATAAAATTCTGCCTAAATCCGGGGCGTGGATGATTATTGTCAAAGAGTTATTTGGCTTTGTTTTATTGATTTTACCCGTCGTTTTACTTGAACGCGTATTCCCAACTTATTCTGCTCAACTTTGGGTACTTTGGCTTTTAGCCTTTTGTTGTTGGGTGGCATCGAAAAAATATTGGATGGGTTTAGCTGTAACCTTTACGCTCTTTTTTGCTCTTCAATATTATGGGAATTCATTCCAATTAGTTGAAAAAAGTGCGGTGGAAAATAGGGAAGTTTCAGCGAACCATACGCCATTTATTCGTATTTCAAGCTATGGCGAATTACAACAAGCTTTAGCCGATAACCCAAAATCTATTGCAATGTTGGATTTATATGCGGATTGGTGTGTGGCATGCAAAGAGTTTGAAAAATATACCTTTAATGAACCATCGGTAAAAGCCGCATTTGAAAATGTGCTATTATTGCAAGTGGATATGACCAAAAATAGCCCGGAAAATAAGGCATTAATGGCAGAATTGAAGGTATTAGGTTTGCCGACCATTATTTTCTTTAATAAAAGTGGCGAAGAAATTCAAGGTTCGCGAATCACAGGGTTTATGGATGCGCAACCTTTTGCGGAATGGGTGAATCAATTAACAAAATAGGAGACGGTAATGACAGCTCAAAGTGGTATTTTATTGGAAGGCTGCAAAGCAGGGATTTATTTAGAGGCAAATGTATCAGATATTAGCGCATTGCCCACGGCAAGTCGCGCTTTCATCGCGCAATTACAGTCACTGCAAACTCAATCCCCTGAGGCGCATTTAGGCGCGACAGTGGCATTTGGTGACAAGGTATGGAAACAGCTTTCAACAGCAGGCAGCGCGCCTGAGTTAAAACCTTTTGTGACATTGGGCAAGGGCAATTTAATCGCACCGGCGACCCAATATGATTTGTTGGTGCATATTCAATCCAATCGCCCTGATGTAAACTTTACTTTGGCGCAAGCCGCGGTGAAATCTTTCCAAAGTGCGGTGGAAATTCAACAAGAAATTCACGGTTTCCGTTGGGTGGAAGATCGTGATTTAACCGGATTTATTGACGGCACAGAAAACCCGAAAGCTCAAGCGCGTGCGGAAGTCGGTTTAATTGCCAATGGCGAAGACGCAGACGGTAGCTATGTCTTTACTCAGCGTTGGGAACATGATTTACCAAAATGGGAAAAATTAAGCGTTGAAAAACAAGAAAATGTCATTGGGCGCACCAAAGCTGACAGCGTAGAACTTGAAGAAGTACCGGACACTTCACACGTTGGACGTACCGATGTGAAAGAAAACGGCAAAGGCTTAAAAATCTTACGCCAAAGCCTACCTTATGGCACAGCAAGCGGCACAAATGGCTTGTTCTTCATTGCTTATTGTGCCACCTTACATAACATCGAACAGCAATTACTGAGCATGTTTGGTGAACGAGATGGTAAAACCGACCGTCTTTTAGGTTTTACAAAACCGGTTACCGGGGCATATTATTTTGCGCCGTCTTTGGAGAAATTATTAGGATTGTAAGAAACAACCTAGAACTGTAACCTTATTCCGCCGCCGTGAATTGGCGGCGTTTTTTTTGAGCAACAAAAAAATTTTAATTGTTAACTAAAAAGAAAAAGTTCTTTCCATATTTGCCGATTGTTTCACAATAAGGTTTTATATATTATGCCCTCTCAATTTTTTCAAGATCATTTTTTTTACAAATTAAGGGAAAGTAAACAATGAACGGATTAAATAAATTCAGCCCTTATGTATTAGGTTTATTACGTATTATCGCAGGCTATATGTTCTTATTACACGGAACAGCAAAATCTGTAAAAAATAGTCACTGACAAATTATTTCCCATCTGCACCCAAAACGTTGATTAAAAACTAAGGCATGTTGATGTTTTGAGGTTGCAAAATCATCTTAATATCCCAGCATGGCAGAGCCATACTGGGTTATGCATAAATCAGTCCCTTTGGGGCTGAGAATTAGGCATAGTAGATGAAAGAGTTGGTTTTTATTTCTTTCTAATTATCACCAACAAAATTTCTGATCAGTATTAAGTTCTTGACGTTTCTTTTTAAACT
>NZ_CAMEFX010000039.1 GCF_945915845.1 uncultured Actinobacillus sp.
GATGGCTTTTTTAGGCGACAACGCAGCTTTTTATTGAAAGATAAACAGACCCTAGGAACATACGCCATTTCTTGTCCTTGGTGACGTCGATAGTTATCGACAAGTACAAAAATCGGCTTCATTTATCCCTGAATGGAAAAATAGAAGCCGTACTATTTATTTCTTAAATGAACAGACTTGATAAAAATCGAGTGCATTTTATGCCATACTTTTTCTATCACATTTCAACCGCTGATAAATATCCCCATATTTTGCACGTTTCTCTGCATAAAATTCAGTTTTCGCTGAGTTAGGTTGATAAACCGCTTCTAACGGTAACGGCTGACAGAAATTGGCAAGATCTTCGTTTGGATGCAATGCGATTTGGGCTAATTTGGCAGCACCAAGGGCAGGACCAACATCACCGCCCGTACGATATTCCATTGTTCTTCCTGTAATATCTGCTAATAACTGACGCCAATACGCACTTTTTGCACCACCACCAATCAATGTAATATTATCCGCAACAACGCCCGTTTCATGTAAAACATCTATTCCATCTGCCATGGCAAAACTAACGCCTTCAACGACCGCTTTGGCTAAAGTTACCGCGTTATCATTATGGGTTAATCCCCAGAATACGCCTTTAGCATAGGCATCATTATGAGGTGTGCGTTCACCTGATAAATACGGTAAGAAAATAGCATCAGAATTCACCGCACTTTGTTCGATTTGTTTAAATAACGTCTGAACATCCGCCATACCCGTCGCTTTTTTAACCCAATCTACCGCAGAAGCTGCGCTCAAAATGACTGACATTAAATGCCAACGGTTAGGTAATGCGTGGCAAAAACTATGCACGGCTTTTTGTGGATTGGCCGTAAATTTATCCGTTACTACAAAATAAACACCCGAAGTGCCGAGAGAAAGCATAGCTTGCCCCGTTTTATATAAGCCAATCCCCATTGCACCAGCCGCATTATCTCCACCACCTGCAACAACAGGCACCGTATTTATTTTCCAATTTTTCGCTAATTCGGGTCGAAGATAACCTGTAATTTGATTGCCTTCAAACAACTTCGGCATAGCACTTTCATCCAAACCACACGCATTAAGTAAGGATGTATCCCAAGCCCGTTTACCCACATCAAGCCACATTGTCCCCGAAGCATCGGACATATCGGAAGCATATTCCCCTGTCATCACTAAGCGTAAATAATCCTTAGGCAACAATACCTTATGCACTCTTTCTGCAATTGCAGGCTCATATTTTTGGGTCCATTTTAATTTAGGTGCCGTAAATCCCGGCATCATTAAATTACCCGTAATTTCACGAGAATTAGGCACCAACGTTTCTAATTCGACACATTCAGCCGCGCTACGTCCATCATTCCATAATATTGCTGGACGAAGAATATGGTCATTTTTATCTAATAAGGTTGCACCATGCATTTGCCCTGTTAATCCAATCGCTTTAACCGCAGATAAATCCTGCTGTTGAGCAAGAGCAAGCATAGCAAGATTAACGGCATACCACCAATCTTCCGGATTTTGTTCTGACCAAAGTGGTTGTGGGCGTGAGATAGGAAGAGTTTGCTGCGTGATAGCAATAATTTGTTGGCTTTCATCGAGCAAAACGACTTTAACACCTGACGTACCTAAATCAATACCGATATACATATCAGCTCCTTAATTAAAGTGCGGTCAAAAATATTCACATTTTCAACCGCACTTTTGATGATATTAACGATAGATATAATTATTCACTAAGTTTTCAAGATACTCTTGTTGCCCTGAAACGGGTTGCGGATCAAGACTTGAAGCTGCATTTGCTAAAGCTTCTAATGATGATTGACCATTTAGAATTTGTTGACCTAATGCACCATTCCAACCTGCATAACGTTGTTCAACCACATTTTCTAACACGTTATCTTCGAGTAATTTAGCAGCGCGTTTTAATGACAATGCCAAGACATCAATCGCACCAATATGACCGTGGAATAGGTCATAAGGATCCGTGCTTTGGCGACGAATTTTAGCATCAAAATTAAAGCCCCCTGTTGTCAATCCACCTGCTTTCAAGATTTCATAAAGCGCAAGAGTATTTTCTTCGACACTATTAGGGAATTGATCCGTATCCCAACCTAATTGTGGATCGCCACGATTTGCGTCAATAGAACCTAAAATATCTAATGCAGCCGCGGTGGCAATTTCATGCTGAAAGGTATGACCAGCCAATGTGGCGTGATTGGCCTCAATATTCACCTTAATTTCTTTTTCTAACCCAAATTGTTTTAGGAAACCATAAACTGTTGCTACATCGTAATCATATTGATGTTTAGTCGGCTCTTGTGGTTTTGGTTCAATTAATAAGGTGCCGTTAAAACCAATTTTATGTTTATGTTCTACTACCATTTGCATAAAACGACCAATCTGTTCACGTTCACGGCGTAAATCCGTATTTAGCAAGGTTTCATAGCCTTCACGTCCACCCCATAATACATAATTTTCACCGCCTAAACGTTTTGTCGCATTCATCGCATTGAAAACCTGTGCCGCAGCCCGGGCAAAAATTTCAGGGTTAGGATTGGTTGCCGCGCCCGACATATAACGTGGATGACTAAAACAATTTGCTGTACCCCACAGTAATTTAATACCTGTTTCTGCCTGTTTTTTCTCTAAAAGATCTACAATGGTATTAAAATTTTTCACGTATTCCGTGTAAGAATTGCCTTCAGGCGCCACATCAACATCGTGGAAACAATAATAAGGTACACCTAATTTTTGAATAAATTCAAAGGCTATTTCGGCTTTCTGTTTAGCCGCTTCTAGCGGATCAGAAACTTTCTGCCAACTACGATCTAGCGAACCGACACCAAACATATCATTCCCATTCCAACAGAATGTATGCCAATAACACACCGCTAAACGTAAGTGTTCCGCCATGGTTTTACCTAAAATAACCTCATTAGCATTGTAATGTTTATAGGCAAATGGATTGCTGGAATTAACGCCTTCATATTGCACTTTTTCGATTTTATTGAAGTAATTGCTCATAATATTTCTCCTAGGTGGATTTGCTTTTCGTGAGCATAATCGACAAAAACATTTCTTCACGCAATTACGTTATTTCGTTTTTGTATTTCGATAATTAGTTATTGTGCGAGCGATCACAAAAGTGAAAAAACGTAAAGACATTGTGAAATCTAATAATTGCATTCATAAAACAAGGCGCTCAAACTTCCCTTTGAGCGAAGTTGTTAATATTGCTCTACTGATTATTAACCTAACATTTGAGGTGCTCTATGAAAATAAAAACTGCTTTATTATCTCTTGCTGCCGCTATTGCAATCAGCTTAAATCCCGTTGCAGCTAAAGAGTTAACCATTGGTATGTCTATTGATGACTTACGTTTAGAAAGATGGCAAAAAGATCGTGATATTTTCACCAAAAAAGCAGAAGCATTAGGCGCAAAAGTTTTAGTTCAATCGGCAAATGGCGATGATGCGGCTCAAATATCACAAATTGAGAATATGTTAAATAAAAATGTCGATGTGTTAGTGATTATTCCGCACAATGGTGACGTGTTAAGCAACGTTATTGCAGAAGCGAAAAAAGAGGGTGTTAAAGTCTTAGCTTACGACCGCTTAATCAATAATGCCGAAATTGATTACTATGTTTCATTTGATAATGAAAAAGTGGGTGAATTACAAGCTCAAGCCATTATTGAGAAAAAACCTGAAGGAAATTATTTCTTAATGGGTGGTTCACCGGTGGACAATAACGCGAAATTATTCCGTAAAGGTCAGATGAAAGTATTACAACCTTTAATTGACAGTGGAAAAATTAAAGTCGTTGGCGATCAATGGGTAGACAGCTGGCTTGCTGAGAAAGCATTGCAAATCATGGAAAATGCATTAACTGCCAATAAAAATAATATTGACGCGGTCGTTGCTTCGAATGACGCTACGGCAGGTGGTGCAATCCAAGCATTAAGCGCTCAAGGTTTGTCAGGTAAAGTCGCTATTTCTGGGCAAGATGCGGACTTAGCTGCAATTAAGCGTATCGTTGATGGTACACAAACAATGACCGTGTATAAACCAATCAATAACCTTGCAGATAAAGCTGCAGAGATTGCCGTTGCGTTAGGTAAAGATGAAAAACCTGAACCTAATGCTAAATTAAACAATGGATTGAAAGACGTTGATGCCTACTTGCTCGAACCCATTGTGGTTACCAAAGAAAATATTAATGAAACCGTTGTTAAAGATGGTTTCCATAAAAAAGAGGCGATTTATAAATAATCTCGCTAATTAACGTCTCAAAGTGCGGTTTAAACGGACTCAGTTTTGACCGCACTTTCAAAGTAATAAAAGGATATTGTTATGGCTCAATTATTAGAAATGAGAAATATCACCAAAAAATTTGGTGATGTCACAGCATTAAACAATATTTCCATTACCCTAGAAATGGGTGAAATTCTCTCTTTATGTGGTGAAAATGGTTCGGGTAAATCAACTTTAATGAAAGTGTTATGTGGCATTTATCCACATGGTGATTTTACCGGTGAAATTTATTTTTCAGGGGAACCACTCATCGCCAAAGGCATTAAAGATACGGAAGAAAAAGGCATTTCCATCATTCACCAAGAATTAACCTTAGTCAAAAATATGACCGTACTTGAAAATATGTTTTTAGGTAACGAAATGGTGAAAGCGGGGATTACTGATGATAATGAAATGTATCTACGTTGCAAAACAATGTTGCAACAAGTGCAATTGGATATAGACCCAAACACAAAAGTGAGCGAATTAGGGCTTGGACAACAACAATTAGTCGAAATTGCTAAAGCCTTAAATAAACAAGTTCGTTTATTAATTTTAGATGAACCAACTGCTTCACTGACAGAAAAAGAAACTGGCATTTTATTGGCATTAGTAAAAGATTTAAGCGCCCATAATATCGCTTGTATCTATATTTCCCATAAACTGAATGAAGTTAAAGCAATTTCGGACAAAATTTGTGTCATTCGCGATGGTGAACATATTGGTACCCGCTCAGCTGAAGGGATGTCAGAAGATGACATCATTACCATGATGGTAGGGCGTGAAATTACCTCTCTTTATCCCCATGAAGAACACACTATTGGTGAAGAAGTTTTACGCATAGAAAATCTCACGGCTTGGCATCCCATTAATACACATATTAAACGCGTTAATAATGCGAACTTCACACTTCATTCAGGCGAAATTTTGGGGGTGGCGGGTTTGGTTGGCTCAGGACGAACAGAAATGGCTCAATGTATCTTTGGTTCTTACCAAGGAAAATACCAAGGCGATATTTTTGTTAACAATCAGAAAGTTAAAATCAAAAATTGTAGCGAAGCCATTCAAAACAATATTGTTATGGTGCCTGAAGACAGAAAAAAACACGGCATTATTCCTATTATGGGCGTAGGTAAAAATATCACACTCTCATCCCTACGTGATTTCTGCTTTGGTCGAAAAATCATTAATGATGCCTTAGAAGAAACCATCATTAATCAATCCATTGAACAGCTCAAGGTGAAAACCTCTTCACCTGAATTAGCCATTGGACGCTTAAGTGGCGGTAATCAACAAAAAGCCATTCTCGCAAAATGTTTATTATTGCATCCTAAAATTCTTATTTTAGATGAACCAACTCGTGGGATTGATGTGGGGGCTAAATACGAAATCTATAAATTAATCAACCAATTAGCGAAAGAAGGAATGGCAGTTATTGTTATTTCTTCCGAACTACCTGAAGTTTTAGGAATTAGTGATCGCGTACTGGTTATGCACCAAGGACAGATTAAAGCAGATTTAATTAATCATAATCTAACACAAGAGCAAGTAATGGAAGCGGCACTTAAGGAGTAACCTATGTCTAAATTAAAATCAATAAATCTACAAGTGTATGTGATGTTTATTGCCATTATCGCTATTCTCGCATTTTTCTTTGTTGCGACTGATGGCGCTTATTTAAGTGCACGCAATATTTCTAATTTATTGCGGCAAACATCCATTACGGGCATTTTGGCTATCGGGATGATTTTTGTCATTATTTCCGCTGAAATTGATCTTTCCGTTGGCTCAATGATGGGCTTACTTGGTGGATTTGCCGCCATTGCTGATGTATGGTGGGGATGGCCATTGCCGTTAACCATTATTGTCACCTTGGCTATTGGGATCATTTTTGGTACCTGTACCGGCTGGTGGGTGGCTTACCGCAAAGTGCCTTCGTTTATTGTTACCCTTGCAGGTATGCTCATTTTCCGCGGCATGTTAGTCGGCGCAACAAATGGGACAACCGTATCACCAATTAGTAAAGAAATGACCGTAATAGGACAAGGTTATCTCTCTGATACAACAGGGTTTATTTTAGGTACGGTTGCCATTATTTGCTTTTTCTTATGGGGAACATATCAACGTAACGCACGTAAAAATTTAAACTTACCTGTGCCAAATGTGGGTAAAGAAACCATGAAATATGGCTTATTTGCCATTGGGGTATTAGGTGCGATTTACCTTTTAAATGATTATCGCGGTATTCCATTCCCGGTTTTACTGCTTGCGGTCCTTGCTGTTGCAGGTATGTTTATCGCCCGTAAAACCGCTTTTGGTCGCCATATTTACGCGATCGGTGGCAATATTGACGCCGCAAGATTATCCGGCATTAATGTGGAAAAAATTAAATTAATGATTTTCTCTATCAATGGCTTTATGGTGGCAATTGCAGGATTAATCCTAAGTTCTCGCTTAGGTGCCGGTGCGCCATCCGCAGGGCAAAATGCCGAACTTGATGCCATTGCGGCTTGTGTAATTGGTGGGGCAAGTTTGGCCGGTGGTATTGGTAGTGTTTATGGTGTGGTCATTGGCGCATTAATAATTGCCTTATTAGACAATGGAATGAGCATGCTTGATGTACCAACATTCTGGCAATATATTGTCAAAGGTTCGATCTTGTTGCTTGCTGTTTGGATGGATACAATGACGAAGAAAAAAGCATAACCCTCTCTAAAACAACCGCACTTCATTCCCAAGTGCGGTTATTTTTATGGACATTTTGCGGTATAGTAAGCAGAAAGTGGTAATAATGGATGAGAAATCATGGAATCGAAATATGCGCGTATTGCTCTCTTATTTAATGCAAATAAGGTTTATGACCGTAATGTGATTGAAGGCGTTGGGCAATATATTCAGGCGTCTCAATGCTTGTGGAATATCTTTATTGAAGATGACTTTACTTATCGTAAAGAAAGTATTCATGAACTTGATATTGATGGCATTATTGCTGATTTCGATGATCCTGAAACGGCGAAGCTGCTTGAAAATACCACGATTCCCATTATTGCGGTGGGTGGTTCTTATCAAAACCCTGCCTTTTACCCGAATCATCCCTATGTGGCAACGGATAATTTCGCGTTAGTTGAGGCGGCTTTTCTTCATTTAAAACAAAAAGGCATCCATAAATTTGCGTTTTATGGTTTGCAAAGTGACATGGAAAGACATTGGTCAAATGAGCGTAAAAATGCCTTTGTACAAATTATGCAAAAGGAAGGTTACCCTTTCGAGCTTTATTTGGGTGAGCAAGCCAATTCGGATAACTGGCTTAAAGCGCAATCTCAATTGTGTGAATGGCTGAGCCAATTGCCTGAACACACCGGGATTATCGCGGTGACGGACGCGCGCGCAAGGCATTTGCTACAAGCTTGTGAATATCTCAATATGGCGGTGCCGGATCAACTTTGTATTATTGGGATTGATAACGAAGAACTGATCCAATATTTATCACGTGTCTCTTTATCTTCCGTGGTGCAAGGAACAAAGCGTATCGGTTATCAAGCCGCAAAATTATTGCATCGTTTGTTAAACGGCTTGCCTGTTAATCATAAGCCTATGTTAATTCCGCCGTTGCGGGTGGAACAACGCCGTTCTACCGATTATTTATCCTTAACGGATCCCTTAGTTATTCAGGCAATGCATTATATTCGCCATTACGCCACGCAAGGTATTAAGGCGGATCAGGTTTTGGATCATCTCAAAATTTCGCGCTCTAATTTGGAACAACGCTTTAAAACGGAGATGAATAAGACCATTCACCAAGTTATTCATGAAGTGAAGTTAGCGCGAGCAAGACATATGTTACAAAATACCGATATTCCGTTGCAAGAAGTGGCGGATATTTGCGGTTATCCGTCCTTGCAATATTTTTACACCGTATTCAAGAAAGAATGTGGAAGAACGCCCAAAGAATATCGAGATGGGAAAAATTAGGGATATTTAATCCCCAACATTCACCAACTCTCTCACCAACGCCGTAGCATAGCTGCCTGCGGGTAAATAGAATTTTAAGCGTAACCCCTCAGGTTCAAATTGCCAGCTGAAGTTTTCCGCTTGCATTAATAATGGGCGGCGGGCGGGTTTTAGGCGTTCTTGTTTCATCAAGTCGCGCAAGGCTTGGTGTTGTGCCACGATTTGGTTTTCGATGTCGTTAGCTGCTTGTTCTGTTTCGCCAATAAGTGGGGCGGTGAGCAAAATGTCACGCTTTTCTAACCGCACTTGTAGCGCGTTTAAATCTTCATTTTGGTCGGCTTTAAACCAACTGTGTGTACCGCTTAATTGTAGAATATCATTGGGTAAAACTTGGGTGGCTAAACCTAATTTGACACGTTCAGACACCACTAAATTGAACACTTCGCTTCGTGCTGCTGATAAATAAAAACTGCGTTTTTTGCGATCTTTCACCTTGATCTCGCCCGTTGCCCAGCGCATTGCTTCGGTTAAATTATGCCCATCTCGCCCAAAACGTTGCTCGGTGAAATAATTGGGAAAACCGATTTTCTTGACAATTTCTAACCGCGCTTTTAGCTCATCGGTTTCTGTGGCGTGGCGTAATAGGATGTCAAAATAATTACCGTCTAAACTGCCCGTGCGGATTTTGCGATTGTGGCGGGTAACTTCAAGGATTTCTACGCCGTCCGGTTGAAATTGGCTGAAATCGGGGGTGGGTTTGCCCGGCATTTGAATACAAAACCATTGTTCTGTGATGGCTTTGCGATCTTTTAAGCCTGCGTAACTCATATTTCGAGCAGGCACACCACAAAACGCCGCTAATTTTTCGCCCACATAAAGGGTGTTGTTATCGGTTTTTCTGACCTTTAATGCCACAAATTCGCCATCACCAGACATGTCATAGCCGAGATGTTCTTTCACGATAAAATCGGCACATTCGGCTTTTAAAAGTGCGGTTTGTTTTGGTGCCGTTTGTAAATAAGCAAGATCTAACATTGTTTTTACCCTAGAAATTTTTGCCTAAATTCTAGCAAAACAGACCGCACTCTGAATAGAAATTCTTTGAGTTAATCCCGTATTTCCTGTAAACTAGTGTCCCGTCTTGATACATATCAACTCTTTTTATCCCCCAACATTATTTAGGTTATAAATTATGGCTACCAATTATATTTTTGTTACAGGCGGTGTAGTTTCTTCTTTAGGGAAAGGTATTGCAGCGGCGTCACTGGCTGCGCTATTGGAAGCGCGCGGTTTGAATGTGACCATTATGAAACTCGACCCCTATATCAACGTTGACCCGGGCACAATGAGCCCTACGCAACACGGCGAAGTATTCGTGACCCAAGATGGCGCTGAAACGGACTTAGACTTAGGTCACTATGAGCGTTTTATTCGTACCAAAATGACCAAGCGCAACAACTTCACCACAGGCAAAATTTACTCGGAAGTATTACGTAAAGAACGCCGTGGTGATTATTTAGGCGCAACCATTCAAGTTATCCCACACATTACCAATGAAATCAAAGCGCGCGTAATTGACGGCGCAGCGGGACACGATGTGGCGATTATTGAAGTGGGCGGCACTGTGGGCGATATCGAGTCATTGCCATTCTTAGAAGCATTGCGTCAATTGGCGGTGCAAGTGGGTCGTGAAAAAACTATTTTCATGCACTTAACCTTAGTGCCATATATCCCAACCGCAGGCGAAGTGAAAACCAAACCGACACAACATTCCGTGAAAGAATTGCTTTCAATCGGTATTCAACCGGATGTGTTAGTTTGCCGTTCAGATCGCATGATCCCTGCTAATGAACGTTCAAAAATTGCGTTGTTCTGTAACGTACCGGAAAAAGCAGTGATTTCCCTTAAAGACGTGGACAGCATTTACCGCATCCCTGCGCTGTTACAATCACAAGGATTAGATGATTTCGTTTGCCAACGTTTCCACTTAAACGCGAAACCGGCGGATTTAAGTGAATGGGAACAAGTATTGTATCGTCAAGCAAACCCAACAGGCGATGTCACCATTGGTATGGTGGGCAAATATGTCGAATTGCCGGACGCGTACAAATCAGTAAACGAAGCCTTAAAACACGCAGGTTTAACCAACCGCTTGAACGTCAATATTAAATATATTGACTCGCAAGATGTAGAAACCAAAGGAACAGAAATCTTAAAAGGCTTAGACGGGATTTTGGTTCCGGGTGGATTTGGCTATCGCGGTGTGGAAGGCAAAATTTTAACCGCACAATATGCTCGCGAAAACAATATCCCTTACTTAGGCATTTGCTTAGGCATGCAAATTGCGTTAATCGAATACGCGCGCAATGTGGCAGGTCTAAAACAAGCGAACTCATCAGAGTTTGACAAAGACTGCCCAGAACCTGTAGTTGGTTTGATCACCGAATGGCAAGATGCTGATGGTAATGTAGAACAACGTAGCGAAGATTCTGACTTAGGCGGCACAATGCGTTTAGGCGCACAATTATGTCACTTAGTGGAAGGCTCTTTAGCGCGCGAAGTCTATGGTTCAGACACCATCGAAGAACGCCACCGCCACCGCTATGAAGTGAACAATAAATTACTACCGCAAATCGAAGCGGCAGGTTTACGCGTTTCAGGCTTAAGTGCGGATAAAAAATTAGTGGAAATTATCGAAATTCCAAACCACCCATGGTTTGTCGCTGCACAATTCCACCCGGAATTCACCTCAACCCCACGTGACGGACATCCGTTATTTGCAGGTTTTGTGAAAGCAGCGAAGGAAAATCAGGGTAAAAATTAATTTATCCTAAAATCAACGATAAGAAGGCTGTCAGTCGCGTGACTTGACGGCCTTTTTTGTTGTATCCCATTCATCAATCAAATTCATTTTGTGATCTCTCTCACAAATCTAGTTATTGATAATAATTATTATTTGCGATCCTGTAGGTGATTTTGTATATTTTCCCGAACATGACATTGATAGGGGAAAAAACACATGAACATAAATTTTGCACAAAAACCATTTAAATATTCCGCCATCACATACGCATTACTCTGTTTTTCTCAGTTGGCTTGGGCTGAAAATGCGCAAGAAGCAACCACAGAACTAGATACCATCGTTGTTCAAGGGGCATATAATGCAGATAATGTTCAAGAACAAAAAATTGGTGAAACGCAAAAAACGGCTCAAATGCTGGCAAAGCAGCAAGTACAGGATAATCGCGACTTAGTTCGCTATGAAACTGGGATAACTGTTGTTGAAGCTGGTCGCATGGGAAGTAGTGGATATGCAATTCGTGGGGTAGATGAAAATCGAGTGGCCATTGTCGTTGATGGATTGCAACAAACGGAAACGCTATCATCTCAAGGATTTAAAGAGTTGTTCGAAGGATATGGTAATTTCAATAACACAAGAAATTCTGTAGAAATGGAAACCCTTAAACAAGCAACCATTATTAAAGGGGCTGATTCGGTAAAAGTTGGCTCGGGCGGTTTGGGTGGTTCCGTTATGTTTGATACGAAAGATGCTCGGGACTTGTTAACAGAAAAAGATTATCACATTGGTTATAAAACCGGCTATTTTACCGCTAATAATCAATATTTGCAGTCTTTAACGCTTGCTGGGCGTTATAAATGGTTTGATGTGTTAATGGTTAAAACCAAACGTAAGGGGCATGAGCTTGAAAACTATGACTATAAATATGCCGATGAAATTGTGGGTAAATTAAGAGAAAAAACCGATCCTTATACCATAAAAAAAGACAGTACATTAATTAAATTTGCTTTTAATCCAAATGAAAGTCATCGTTTTACTGTTATGACTGATTTATATGAAAATCGCTCGCAAGGTTCGGATTTGTCTTATAGTTTAAATGTAACAAAAACACAACCGGATAAACCCAATACATCAACACGCCACACCAATGATTCAAGCAAACGTAAAAATTATGCTTTTAGTTATGAAAATTATCAAAGCAATTTTTTATGGGATACATTAAAAATAACCTATTCACAACAAAAAATTAGAAATAGAGCAAGAACTGATGATTATTGTGATGAAAAAACTTGTGAAGGAAATTTATATCCTCATGCTAATCCATTGGGAATAAATTATAAGGATGGGAAATTGGTAGATGTTAATAATCATCCGATTAATTTAGCAAGAGATGAAAATGATAGTTTGATACTTGTAGATAAAGATAATAAACCTCTTGATTATCCTAAAATATTGTCAACAGATACACAGAAATCTTATTTTAAAGATGCTAGATTTAGAGAATATTGGCTTGATTGTTCTATTTTTAATTGTGATAAAGAAATCGAATATTTTAATGTACCTGCCTCTTGGACTGGTGATGTTATTACAAAAAAAAGTACACCATTAAGTCATAAAGTTGAATATGAAGGAAAAATCTATGCTCAACCTGAAAACTTAGAATATAACGATATTATTATTCTTCCTAATTCAAAAGGTTATTTTGAACGGGATTATAAAGAGCGTGATTTAAATACCAATACCAAACAACTTAATATTGATCTTACAAAAACAGTTTCTTTATTGGGTATTGAAAACCAACTTAAATATGGATTTTCCTACAGCAAAACTCATAAAGAAATGATTAATAAAGGTGGTTTTGATGGTGTGAATCCTGAATGGTGGGCAAAACGCTTTTTAGGGATGACATCAAGCTGGAGTAATAAAATTGCCACCTGTAATACTGTAAGAGGTGCAGATCAATGGAATGGACTTTTATGCCCAAGACATAATGTTTCTTCTTTCTTAATTCCGGTTATCAATAAAAATAAATCCATTTATTTTAGCGATAATATTAAGGTGAATAACTATTTAAGTGTTGATGTTGGTTATCGTTATGATCGTGTGAAATATCAACCGGATTATAATGAATCCTCACCACGTATTCCTGATGATATGGTAAAAGGTTTATTTATTCCAATTTCCGTACCTCATCCGGGTAAGGAACCAAGTTTTTTAGACTATGATACCTGGGAACAGCTCAGTGCAGCACGTGCAGAGTATAATGTAAAAAAAGCAGAATATGATAAAGCAGCTAAAAACAACCCGCAGGAAAATATAGATTATTTTTCTAGACCTAAAAAATATCGAGCAAATTCTTATTCTTTTGCAACAACAATTGATCCTACAGAATATTTAAGATTACAAGTGAAATATGCAAAAGGATTTAGAGTTCCAACAACGGATGAATTGTATTTCACTTTTAAACATCCGGATTTTAGTATTTTACCTAACGTAGATTTAAAACCTGAAATAGCAAAAACAAAAGAGTTAGCCTTAACCTTTTATGGAAAATATGGTTTTATTACCACAGGTATATTTAAAACAAAATACGATAGTTTTATTGATTTAAAATATCTAGGGATAAGAAATGAAACCAATGCTGTAGGTGGACAATCAAGAGCACAAGATTTTATTTTGTATCAGAATGTAAACCGTGATAATGCTAAAGTAACAGGTTTTGAAATTAATTCAAAACTGTATTTGGGCGAATTATTTAAACCATTAGAGGGTTTTAGTTTAAGTTATAAATATACTTATCAAAAAGGCAAAATAGATGGAAATATTCCAATGAATGCTATTCAACCGAAAACGTCTATTTATGGTTTAAGTTATGCACATAAAGAAGATAAATTCGGGGTAGATTTATATGTTACTCATGTAGGGAAGAAAAAAGCGAAAGATACCTATGATATGTATGCACAAGATGATTTATCTCGTCCAAGTACGGATACGGCAATAAAATGGCGTAGCGATTCTTATACATTGGTGGATTTAATTGGTTATATCAAACCAATTAAAAATCTCACATTACAGTTTGGTGTATATAACTTAACGGATCGTAAGTATATTACTTGGGAATCTGCGCGCTCTATTCGTCCGTTTGGAACCAGTAACTTAATTGATCAAAATACCGGAAAAGGAATAAATCGTTTTTATTCACCGGGGCGTAATTTCAGATTTAATGCTGAACTTACATTTTAATGCATTAATCATGGAGGTTTTCCCTTGTGAATACCTCAAACAGCCCTACTTGGTGGGGCTGTATTTTTTAAGGAAGAATGATTTATGATGATCGACAAACGACTAATCAACACCGTGGAAGACAGCAAAAAATGGATTGCGGTCAATGTGTTATGGAATTGGGTGGCGTTATTTGCCGGTATAGTAAGTGCGGTGGTGTTTGCTTGGGTTTTGCAACAAGCCTTTGAACGGGAACTAACCCTGATAAGTGCGGTGATTTTTTTGCTGGTTTTACTGACCGCACTTTGCCTGCGGGCTTGGGCGGGAAAAATGGCGGTGAACGCCTCTTACCGAGCCAGCACAAAAGTTAAGCATCAATTGCGAACGCTGATTTATCAAAAATTATCAGCCATGCCGTTAAATCAAATTCAACAGCAATCCACTTCCTCCATTATTCAGGTGGCATCAGAAGGCGTGGAGCAGTTGGAAATTTATTTCGGACGTTATTTGCCGCAACTCTTTTATAGCTTGCTTGCCCCTCTTACATTGTTTGTTTTTTTAGTCTTTTTCAATGCCCCGACCGCCTTAATTTTATTGGTGTGCGTGCCTTTAATTCCTTTGTCTATTATTGCCGTCAACAAAATTGCGAAAAAATTATTGCATAAATATTGGTCGATTTATGTGGGGTTGGGGAGCAGTTTTTTAGATAACTTACAAGGTTTAGTGACGCTAAAAATCTATCAAGATGATGCTTACAAAGCCAAACAAATGGATATTGAGGCAGAAAATTTCCGTACCATTACGATGAAAGTGCTGACTATGCAGCTTAATTCGGTGTCTATTATGGATTTACTGGCTTATGGCGGGTCAGCGGTGGGAATTTTGACCGCACTTTTACAATATCAAGGCGGTCATTTAAGTATTTTTGCCGTGATTTTATTTATTTTGTTGTCCTCGGAATTTTTTATTCCTTTACGATTATTGGGCTCTTTCTTTCATGTTGCGATGAATGGAAAAGCGGCCTCCGATAAGATTTTTACCCTATTGGATACGCCGATTGCACAGCCTCAAAGTGCGGTGGATTTTGTGGTAGAAAATCCAATTCAAGTGGATATTCAGAACCTGCATTTTGCTTATAGCCCGGAAAAAGCGGCAATCAAGGGGTTAAATTTGAAAATTGAACCTCGCCGATTGACGGTTTTTGTGGGGAAAAGTGGTTGCGGAAAATCGACCTTAGTTTCCTTGCTGATGGGTTTTTATTCACCACAACAAGGAAACATTTTATTTAATCAACAAAATCAGCAAAAAATTGACCGCACTTCCTTTTATCGTCATGTGTCATTGGTGAGCCACAGCAGCTATATTTTCAAAGGAACCTTGCGGGAGAATATGCAAATGGCAAATCCCAACGCAACGGATAACGAAATTTATGCTTGTTTAGAGCAAGTGAATTTGGCTAATTTTGTGCGTGAAAATGGGGGATTGGAGATGAATTTACTCAGTCGTGGCAGCAATTTGTCCGGCGGTCAAATTCAACGTTTAGCCCTAGCAAGAGCGTTGCTACATAACGCCTCCTTGTATATTTTTGATGAGGCAACCAGCAATATTGATGTGGAAAGTGAAGAGATTATTTTGCAATTGATCCAACGCTTGAAACAGGAAAAAACCATTGTGATGATTTCTCATCGCCTAGCCAATGCAATACAGGCTGATTGTATCTATGTGTTGCAACAGGGGCAATTGGCTGAACAAGGTACCCATGCTGAACTTATGGCAAAACAGGGCGTTTATTGTGAAATGTTTAATCAACAAAAACAGCTGGAAAATATTAGAAATAGCCATGAAATTGCGGTAATTGGAGGGGAAAATGCGTAAAAATGCTTTTGTTATTATGTGGCAGTTATTTAAGTTAGTCACCCCGTTGGCACATATTATGAGCTTTACCATTATCATGGGCGTACTCGGTTTTCTTGCCGCTATTTTCATTATGGTATTGGGGGCAATGGGATTGATTAGTCTCTTGGATTTCCCGATTCATCTCAGTTTGCCACAAATTTTGACCGCACTTATTGTGCTAGCCGTCGCACGTGGCATATTGCGTTATTTAGAACAAATGTCGGGGCATTATATCGCCTTCAAACTATTGGCATTGTTACGAGATAAAGTTTTTACCGCCTTAAGAAAATTGGCATTTGTGAAATTACAAGACAAACAAGCCGGGCAATTATTATCTTTAGTCACCAATGACATTGAGTTATTAGAAGTATTTTATGCACATACCATTGCCCCGATTGTTATCGCTTTTCTTACATCGGGGATTTTGTTGATGGTATTCGGACATATTTCCCTTTGGTTAATGTTAATCGCATTTTTTGCCTATTTGACTATCGGTGTTGCATTACCGATTTTCACCACCAAACTGGCACGGGAAGATGGCAGAAAATATCGTGAATTAGTCGGCGAAATGAATGATTATTTCTTAGATAGCGTTCGTGGCATGAAAGAAATTCAATTGTTCAATCATGAAAACATCCGTTTAGAACAGATTCATTTACGCAGCCAAGCGATCGATCAGGCATTTTTACGTATAAAAGAACAAGAAGGTCAAATTCGTGTTTATACCGAATGGGCAGTTTCAATATTTAACATATTGATTTTATTCACAGGATTAGTGCTTTATAGCTATCAACAAATCAACTTTGCAGGTTTGGTGATTGCCGTTATTTTGCTGATGTCCGGTTATGGACCTGTCATTGCCTTAAGCAATTTATCCAATAATTTATTGCAAACTCTCGCCAGTGGTGAACGTGTATTGGGGTTATTGGCAGAAGAGCCGGAATTAAAAGAGGTAGAAAATGGCGAAAAGGTGCAAGATATTGAGCGAATTGACGTTAAAAATGTGAGTTTTGCTTATGGTGAGGAACAAATTCTATCCCATTTAACCCTAAGCCTGAAAAAAGGGCAAATCTTAGGGATTCATGGACGCAGCGGTAGTGGAAAAAGCACATTATTAAAATTACTGATGCGTTTTTATGATCCGCAAGCAGGTCATATTGAAATTAACGGACAGGATTTACGACAAATTAATACACAAAATTTACGCGAAAACATGGCGTACATTACGCAACAAACCTATATTTTTAACGAAAGTATTTATGAAAATATACGAATGGCAAGACGTCATGCGAGCGGTGAAGACGTGATTGAGGCAAGTAAAAAAGCGGCTATTCATGACTTCATTATGAGTTTACCACAAGGCTACGACACCAAAGTCGCTGAACTGGGTAGCAGTTTATCGGATGGAGAAAAACAGCGCATTGGTATTGCACGTGCGTTTTTACATAACGCTCCTATTATTTTATTAGATGAACCAACGAGCAATTTGGACAGTTTGAATGAAGCCATCGTGTTACAATCTTTGCTAAAGGCTAAAAGCGATAAATTAATCATTCTCGTTAGCCACCGAGCGTCCACCATGGCAATTTGTGATAAAGTCATTGAAATTGAGAATGGAAGAATGTCGTAGCTATTATTAAGGGATAAAATATGAAAATGCTCTATGTTTCTTTCGGTTTTTTGTTTTTAGGCATTGGGATCTTGGGCATTATTTTGCCCATGATGCCGGGCACGCCATTCTTATTTGTTTCGTTATTCTTTTTTACTAAAGGTTCGGCGCGGATACATAATTGGTTTGTGAATAGCAAAATCTACCACCAACATCTGAAACCGATTAAAGAAAAACGAAGTCTCCCTATAAAAACCAAACGAAATATTTTGTGTTTAGTCACAATAATGCTTGGCATCGCATGCTATCACACTACAAGCTATCATGCTAAAATCGCCATCTTAATCATCCTCGCTATAAAATACTGGGTTTTCTTGTTTTATTTAAAAACGGAAAAGAACGCCTAAAAATCTTTTTATTTATATTACTTACGCTTGGGAACAG
>NZ_CAMEFX010000040.1 GCF_945915845.1 uncultured Actinobacillus sp.
ACAAAACTCAGTCCTTGAACTAAATCAGTCTAACTTTTTGGGGTCAGATCAAAATGACCGCACTTTTTGTTCTTATTCTATATTCTTAGTAATCCAATTCATCTTTATGCAACTGATAATCTTCTTTCAGCGCCGCAATCAATTCCACAAAGTCATCAGGTAATGGGGCATGCCATTCCATTAATTCCCCTGTAATTGGATGTTCTAAACGTAACATAATCGCGTGTAATGCTTGGCGTTGGAAATTACGCAAGACTTCGGCAAAATGTTCGCTCGCATTTTTGGGTGGACGTGGACGACCGCCGTAGGTTTGATCACCGAGTAATGGGTGAGCAATATGCGCCATATGTACACGAATTTGGTGCGTACGCCCTGTTTCTAAGCGTAAACGTAAGCGCGTGTAGTTACGGAAATGTTCCATAATACGGTAATGGGTTACCGCAGGTTTACCCATTGGATGCACTGCCATGGCGGTGCGTTTGGTTGGATGACGCGCCATAGGTTCATCCACTTTGCCGCCTTTGGTCATCACGCCAAATGCCACAGCTTCATATTCACGTGTGATTTTGCGTTTTTGCAAGTCACGTACTAACTGGGTTTGCGCAGGAATCGTTTTGGCGACGACCATTAGTCCTGTGGTGTCTTTGTCTAAGCGATGTACGATCCCTGCTCGCGGCACCTCGGCAATTTGTGGATAGTGATAAAGCAAAGCGTTAAGCACAGTACCGCTTGGATTACCGGCACCGGGGTGAACGACAAAATCTTTGGGTTTGTTAATGACTAAAATATGTTCATCTTCGTAGACAATATTAAGTGGAATATTTTCAGGGGTAAAATGGGTTTCGTCTTCTACTTCCACTGTAATCTCTACTTGTTCGCCGCCTAATACTTTTGCACGTGGAATATTTGATACTTTCCCGTTTATAAGAACAAGATCTTGTTCAATCCACGTTTTTAAACGTGAACGAGAATATTCAGGGAACAACTCTGCCAAAGTTTGGTCTAAACGCTGTCCCATTTGTTCTTGCTGAACTTCAGCTGAAAGGGTAATTTGAGCCATAAATAATAAAAAATCCGTGATTTAATGAATAATGTTCTATAAAATACGGCAAATATTGTAACTCAATAGCACATTTTTAGATAGAAAAGGATAAGGTTATGCGTAAATTAAAATCGCTTGCATTCGCCACATTGACAGCGTTAGCTATTACGGCATGCTCAAGCAGCAAAGATGTAGAGCAAGCATCGGAGCAAGAGCTTTTTACGATAGGTCAATCACATTTACAAAATGCAGAATATTCTGATGCAACGCGCTATTTACAAGCTGTTGATACACGTTTCCCGGGCGGCACTTATAGCGAACAAGCCCAATTAAATTTAATTTATGTGGCCTATAAAACCCAAGATTATACGACCGCACTTGTTACAGCAGATCGTTTCTTACAACAACATTCAGGCAGTCCATACACAGATTATGTGCTTTATATGGCGGCATTAACGAATATGTCTATGGGCGATAACTATCTTCAGGATTTATTTGGTATCGATCGCTCAACGCGAGAAACGACTTCCATGAAAACGGCATTTAGTAACTTCCAAACATTGGTGCAACATTTCCCAAACAGCCAATATACCCCTGATGCCTTAACGCGAATGGCTTATATTAAAGACCGTTTGGCACGCCATGAATTAGAAATTGCAAAATTCTACGCGAAACGCAAAGCATGGGTTGCGGTATCAAATCGTGTGACAGATATGTTGCGTTTATACCCGGATACTTACGCGACATTAGAAGCCTTGCCATTAATGCAAGAAGCTTATCACGAAATGGGATTAACTCAATTAGAACAAAAAGCCGCCGCATTAGTGAAGGCCAATGAAGGTAAAATCATTAAAGAAGCTGACAAACCTGATGAGCCATTCTTAAGTTTACCATCATGGCTAAAATTCGGTGATTCAGAACCAGAAAAAACCGCTGAATAATTCGATATAATCAACCAAAAAAAACGACCGCACTTCATACAAAGTGCGGTCGTTTTTGATAATGAAATAACATTATAGGATAATATTTCTAAAGCCCAGGTGCCTTCCATAAGGATGTTGTTAAGCCTTCATCAACAAGATGCAGTTGCTGACGATAAATATCTAACCATTTCTCCTTATGTTTTTGGTATAGAATGTAATTTTCTTTATTAGGTGTATGTTGTCGTTCAAATTTGACAAGTGTTTGACCTGCTTCTTGAAGTGATGAATAAAGCCCAACACCTACACCGGCTGCAATAGCACATCCTAACGCTGTTGCTTCTTTAACAACAGGGATATTGACGGTTAAACCTGTGACATCGGCTAGAATTTGACTCCAGAGTTTTCCTTTTGATCCTCCTCCAGCGAAAACGACAGACGTCAGATTAACGCCTGCAAATTTTTTTACTTGATCAAGGTTACAAGATGAAACAATCGCTGCATTTTCTTGCAATGCTCTGAAAAGCACAGCTTTATTACATTTGTTAGGATCTATAGATAAATTAATAAAAGAGGGGGCAGCGTGATACCACGATTTGAAATGCATTGCATCAGAAAAAATCGGGATAACATCGTTTGAACCTGCTGGCACTTTTTCTGCCATTTGTTCTAATAAGGTATAAGCATCAATGCCTAAGCGATTTGCAACCGCTTTTTCTTCTTCACAAAACGCATCTCTGAACCATCGCATTGTTAACCCTGTGAAAAAGCTGATAGATTCGGCTTGTGCTAACGGTGAAATAACGTGCGGATTCACTCTTACATTCATTTCCGGATCAGTAATTGGATTTGGCAAATTGACAACCTGTTGCCAAAATGTGCCACCGATAATTGCTGCTTGTTCAGGTTGAGTGATACCCAGTCCTAGACAACCTAATTGCACATCGCCCCCACCAACGATAACGGGTGTTCCTGCAATTAGCCCTGTTTGTTGGGCGGCAAGTGCGGTGATTTCCCCTAATTTTTCACCTGTTTCCTTGACTGGGGGTAGAATATCAGGATTTAGCCCTGCCATTTCCAATAACTCTTGATGCCATTGGCGCGTAGAGAGATTAAGCATGCCTGTTGTACCTGCATTAGACGGTTCAACAGCTAACTCTCCACTTAACATAAAGCCAAGCCAATCGCTGATCATTGAGATATATTTTGCTTGACGATATAGTTCACTTTTATGATGAGCTAGCCAAAGCAGTCTGGGTAAGGCACTGAGAGCGAGAGTTTGTCCAGAAATATGATAGACCTGAGATTCGAAAGTTTGATTATAAAGCGTTTTTAGTTCGACAACTTCTTCTATTGCTCTTGCATCAACATTGCCACACGCCCAAATGGGCGTTTTATGTTGATCGTACAATACGATACCTTCTCGCATTGAACAGCTTGAAATTGCCGCAATTTGCTGTGGAGAAATACGGCTTTTTTCGAGAGCTTCTTTCATACAAACGGTAGCAAGTTGCCAATTTTTATTCAGATCAAACTCCATTGATCCTGGTATATTGGGATCAGATAAATGCGTCCATTCCTTTTGTGAAGCAGTGATTTGATTACCTTCTGTATCAAAAATCACTGCTCTGATACTACCTGTACCAGCATCTAGTGCCATTAAATATGTTGTACCGCTCATAGTTTTCTCCTCTAAGCCAAGCGAGAAAAGCACGTTACACAATTTGAGTTAAGATCTTCCGTGCCGTTTTCTCTTCAGTAACTAACGCATTGATATGTTTCCCTTTCAGTGCAGCCAATATCGCTTCAACTTTATCTTCGCCCCCTGCAACCCCAATCACCGTAGGAATCTGTTTGAGATTGTCGAGAGAAACACTAATAAGTTCTTGGTGAATAGGCATATCTGAAAGTACTACACCATCTTCGTTTAAGAAATAACCTAAAATATCACCCACTGCACCTTGTTGCTTAAATTCTTCTAACTGCTGTTCATTTAAAATATATCCTGTTTTCAGAAGTGTAGAACGCGTTTTCTGCCCTGTAGAACCTATTCCTACTATAGCGACATCAGCACGGCTTGCTGCAAGCATAATATCTCGTACATACCCTTCTTTCTGGAAAAGTTGAGCGGCTTCTGCTGAAGAAGCTCTCAAGGGAGCAGGAATAATGCTGATAGAGCAACTGCCATCAAGTTGCCCAACACTTTGCATATAAGGCCCCACGCCTCCTGTAAGGGTAATAAGTTTGATTTGATGTTGTTTAATCAATTCATTACTGTATTTCACCGTATGCATTACGGTGTCGCCAAACCCAAAAGAAAGAATTTGTTTCGGTAATAAAATGGAAGCAAGCATCTGAGATGCGCCAATACCTAAACGATTATTAACTTCATGGTTTTCCAACTCGGGTAAAACTCGAATGTGCTTTAGTTGGAAGCGATGTTTTAATGCTTCTTCAAGTTCTAAACAGCCTTTAAATTTTGAATTAATTTGTACTTTTATAATGCCTATTTGACGACCTTTTTCTAAGAGACGAGAAACTTTCAGTCTGGGTAACCCCACTATGTCTCCAATTTCACTTTGAGTAAGGTTGTCGTGGTAGTAAAACCAAGCAATGCGTGCAAGTAGCTCTTCTTCGTTTGAGAAATAAGAGTCATTATGTTCATCGAGTATTGTCATATCTTGTCCTGAATTCACTTGTAGTAGATTATTCATCTGAAATGATTTTAAATCAAATGTTCAATTTAAATTTTTTATAAATCTGTGAGTAGGATCACATTTTCTAGTTAAACTGATTTTATATGAAATTTTCTTTTCATAATGTGAAGTATATCACATTATTTGTTTTGAAAATGGTTTATGCTTCAAACAAATGAAAATTTTAAAATCATTTGTTCATTGTTAAAAGTGAGGCATATATGGATAAGACGAGTTCTACTGCTCCGCTATTACTTAAAGTCAGCAATGTGAGCAAGGCTTTTTCTGGTGTTTCAGTATTAAAAGAAATTAATTTTTCATTATATGCAGGACAAGTGCATGCGTTATTAGGCGGAAATGGTGCCGGTAAATCGACTCTAATGAAAATTATTGCTGGTATTCAGCCTCAGGATTCTGGTGTACTAGAAATTAAGGGAAAAGTTCGCTCAAACCTTACACCAAGTAAAGCGCATAGTTTAGGAATTTATCTTGTTCCACAGGAACCTTTACTTTTTCCCAATTTAAGTGTGAAAGAGAATATTTTATTTGGTGTACCACGTACTGCAAATTTATCGTCAAAATTAACCGCACTTTTACAGGATTTAAATTCGCATTTAAACCTAGATATGCAAGCTGGGTTATTGGATGTTGCTGATCAGCAATTAGTTGAAATTATGCGTGGACTAATTCGTGATGCATCTATTCTTATTCTTGATGAGCCTACAGCTTCTTTAACACCTGCTGAAACAGAAAATTTATTCAGACAAATTAAATCCTTATTAGCCAAAGGCGTTGGGATTGTTTTTATTTCCCATAAGCTACCTGAAGTTTGGGCAATTTCGGATTGGGTCAGTGTAATGCGAGATGGCTATATTGCATTGAGCGGTGCGACCAAAGAAATTAATCACGATGAAGTGATTAGTGCGATTACACCTAAAGCCAAAAATACTCAACTTACAGAAAGCCAACGTCTTTGGTTAGATTTACCGGGACAGAAAAGAGTGAAATCAACTAATGAACCTATTCTTACGGTTAAGGCATTGACTGGGGAAGGCTTTAAAAATATCTCTTTTGATATTTATCCTGGCGAAATTTTGGGGTTGGCTGGTGTCGTTGGAGCAGGTAGAACCGAATTGGCTGAAACACTTTATGGATTACGTTCAGCGCAATCAGGTGAAATTCATTTTGATGGTACATTGATTAACTCTTACAGCATTAAACAGCGTCTTGCCGAAGGGCTTGTGTATTTACCTGAAGATAGACAAGCATCAGGGCTATATTTAGACGCGCCCCTTAGTTGGAATACTTGTGGATTAACCTATAACGATATTGGCTTTTGGATTAATGAGAAAAAAGAAGATGCTATTTTAGAACGTTATTATCGTGCCATGGGGATTAAGTTCAATCATTCACAACAACCTGTGAGAACCTTATCTGGCGGAAATCAGCAAAAAATCCTTGTAGCGAAATGTTTAGAAGCAAATCCTAAACTTTTAATTGTCGATGAACCGACTCGTGGTGTAGATATTGGAGCTAGAGCCGATATTTATCAGCTAATTCAAAGTATTGCAAAACAAAATGTTGCGATCTTATTTATTTCTTCAGACTTAGAAGAGATAGAACAGATGTCTGATCGCGTACTGGTTATGCACGATGGTGCAATCAGCCGTTCATTATCAGGTGGCGAAATTAATACGGATAACATTATGCGTATGGCATTTAGTGGATAGGAGATAGATATGTGGAAATTTATTCAAAATAACCGTGAACTCACTATTTTAGTTGCCATTTTGCTGTTGTTTAGTTTGTTGTCAGTCGTTGGGGACTTTAGCTTTCAAACTTTGACGATGATCTTTAATTCCGCTCAAATCTTAGCATTGCTCGCAATAGGGGCGACCTTTGTTATTTTAACTCGAAACATTGATGTCTCTGTCGGTTCTATTATGGGATTAAGTGCCGTTATCGCAGGAAGCTTATTAAATTCAGGTTACTCGCTTTTGAGTGCTTGTATTATTACGTTATGCTGCGGTGTACTCACAGGGGGATTTAACGGTGTTCTTGTCACTTTACTTAAAATTCCAGCAATTGTTGCAACGCTAGGAACACTTGGTTTATATAAAGGAATAATGTTAGTGCTTACTGGGGGGAAATGGATTGAAGGATTGCCACAATCGTTAAAAACACTCTCAGAACCTTTATTTTTTAATATCTCGCCAATTGGATTTGCAGTTCTCGTTTTTATTCTTTTAACTTACCTTTTCTTAACTAAATCTCGATTAGGGCGTAACTTTTATGCCGTTGGGGATAATTTGCAAGGGGCATTACAACTCGGAGTAAAAGTCAATGCTGTTCGCATTGTTGCCTTTGCGGTAAATGGCGCAATGGCGGCTCTAGCAGGTATTATCTTCGCTTCCCAAATTGGATTTGTCCCTAATTCTACAGGTAATGGTCTAGAAATGAAGGCAATTGCAGCCTGCGTATTAGGTGGAATTAGTTTATTAGGCGGAGCCGGGAATATTGTCGGTGCAGTGCTTGGAGCTTATTTCTTAATTCAAATTGATACCATTTTAGTCTTAATGAAAGTCCCTGCATATTGGAATAATTTTGTAGCAGGAATCGTATTGCTTGCTGTACTTGTCTTTGATGGTCGTATTCGAGTAATGATAGCAAATAATATTAAACAACAACGTTATGCACGCTTTTTAAAGGCGGATAAAGAATAGGGGAGTTTAGTATGCAACTTGCAAAAAAATATAGCTGGGAGATGGCTTTATTTGGCTTACTCATTATTGAAATACTTGGTTTTGGAATGTTTAATCCAAGACTGCTAGATCTCAATGTTTTGTTAAATAGCACGAGTGATTTTATCTATATTGGGATGCTCGCTTTACCACTTACACTCATTATTGTTAGTGGGGGAATGGATATTTCTTTTGGTTCGGTTGTTGGGTTATGTGCCATTACACTCGGTGTCTTATTTAAGCTAGAACTTCCATTATCAGCCGCAATTTTTGCTACATTTGTCGTAGGCATAACTTGTGGTGTGATAAATGCTGCTTTGATTATTTACACACAAGTAAATCCTTTAGTGATTACACTGGGCACTATGTATTTATTCGGTGGTGGAGCATTGTTACTCTCGGGATTTGCAGGGGCAACAGGATACGAAGGAATTGGAGGCTTTCCGGATATATTACTTGATTTTGCCAACCATACGATTTGGGTTATCCCAACACCGATCCTTTATTTTCTACTTACTACTTTTCTCTTTTGGTTATTAATGCATCGCACCAAAATTGGACGTAGTACTTTCTTAATTGGACAAAGTCAACGAGTTTCCAAATATAGCGCAGTGCCTATAAATCAAACACTTTTTATTATCTATGCTTCTATTGGACTTATTGCAGCATTTGTTGCGGTTTTGCTGGTTTCCTATTTTGGCTCAGCACGGTCAGATTTAGGTAGCTCTTTACTAATGCCTGCTTTAACTGCAGTGGTATTAGGTGGCGCAAATATCTATGGTGGCTCAGGTTCTGTGATAGGGACCGCAATTGCTTCATTATTGATTGGCTATTTGCAACAAGGATTACAAATGGTAGGTATTTCTAATGAGACATCCAGTGCACTATCAGGAGCATTATTAATTATCGTATTAGTTGGAAAGTCCGTAAATACACATCGTTCAACGATTCAATCTTGGTTCAAAAGAAAGTATTTCAATCAACAAAGTAGTACGCAAAGCTAAACATACTGGCGATTTAGTATGTTTTCTCAAAACTCAACTTAACTTTTATAGGAGAAGTTTTATGAAACATTCCGTAATAAAAAATACAGCGTTAGCGATTTCATTGGGCTTGGCTACTCTTGCAACTGCACAAGCTGCTGATAAGGTAGCATTCATTCCTAAATTAGTGGGCGTAGGATTTTTCACTAGTGGTGGGCAAGGTGCGGTTGAAATGGGGAAAGTTTTAGGTGTTGATGTGACTTATGATGGACCTGCAGAGCCAAGTGTTTCAAACCAAGTTCAGATGATCAATAACTTTGTTAATCAAGGTTATAACGCCATTATTGTCTCTGCGGTGTCACCTGATGGTTTATGTTCAACCTTAAAAAGAGCGATGAAACGCGGAGTAAAAGTGCTGACTTGGGATTCAGATACGCAACCAGAATGCCGTAGTTACTATATTAATCAAGGTACACCAACACAATTAGGCTCAATGCTAGTAGATATGGCATCTAGCCAAATTTCTAAACCCAATGCTAAAGTTGCATTTTTCTATTCAAGCCCAACTGTCACCGATCAAAATCAATGGGTGAAAGAAGCTAAAGCCAAAATTGAGAAAGAATTTCCACAATGGGAAATTGTCACCACTCAATTTGGTTATAACGATGCAATCAAGTCACTTCAAACGGCAGAAGGGATTTTGAAAGCCTATCCAGATCTAGATGCAATTATTGCGCCAGATGCGAATGCGCTTCCTGCAGCAGCGCAAGCTGTAGAAAACTTAAAACGCCAAGGTACAGTTGTCGTTGGTTTTAGTACCCCAAATGTAATGCGCCCTTATGTTAAACGAGGCACAGTAAATCAATTTGGGCTTTGGGACGTTGTTAAACAAGGCAAACTTTCCGTTGCAGTCGCCAATGAATTACTCAAAGGAAAATCATTTAATATCGGTGATAAATTTACCGTAGAAGGTGTTGGCGAGGTCTCAATTTCGCCAAACAGTGTTCAGGGTTATACACACGAAGCAAAAAATAACGGTATTGTTCTTTTACCAGAGCGTGTTGTATTTACAAAAGAAAATATTGATAACTATGATTTCTAAGTAGAAGGAGTAAAGCATGGCTGATTTAGATGATATTCGAGATGGTAAAGATTTTGGTATTGGAATCCCACAAACAAATAAAGCCTTTTATTTAAAAGGGTCCGGTGCATTAGACTGGGGAATGCAATCTCGTCTTGCCAATATATTTAATCCTAAAACGGGAAAAACAATTATGTTGGCATTTGATCACGGTTATTTCCAAGGTCCTACGACTGGATTAGAGCGTATTGACCTAAATATTGCGCCACTTTTCGAATATACCGATGTGCTTATGTGCACACGAGGTATTTTACGCAGTGTGGTTCCGCCTGATACTCGTAAACCCGTAGCTTTGCGTGCATCAGGGGCAAATTCAATACTGACTGAGCTATCTAACGAAGCTGTAGCTGTCAGTATTGAAGATGCATTGCGGCTCAATGTCTCTGCAATGGCAGCTCAAGTATATATTGGTTCTGAATATGAACATCAATCGATCAAGAATATTATTCAACTTGTGGATCAAGGTAGCAGATATGGAATGCCTGTGATGGCGGTAACGGGGGTTGGTAAAGATATGGCAAGAGATCAACGCTATTTTTCTTTAGCAACACGTATAGCAGCGGAAATGGGTGCACATATTATTAAAACCTACTATGTAGAAAAAGGATTTGAACGTATAACATCAGGTTGTCCAGTACCTATCGTCATTGCTGGTGGGAAAAAATTACCTGAAAAAGAAGCGTTGGAAATGTGCTACCAAGCAATAGATCAAGGAGCATTAGGTGTTGATATGGGCAGAAATATTTTCCAATCAGATTCCCCAATTGCCATGCTAAAAGCCGTGCAAGCCGTTGTTCATGGTGGAGAAACTGCAGAAAAAGCTTATCAACTTTATTTAGAAGAAAAAGCTCGTTAATCATATTAAGATTGGCAGATTCTTCTGCCAATCTATTTCCTTAATAAGTATGTTATTTGTTAGGAGGATTTATGTTTGCAATGTTAGTTGAAATTAATGTGAAAGAAGGCAAAGAAAACGAATTTTTAGAAGTATTTGAAAGAAATCATATTGGAACAAGACAAGAAGCGGGAAATTTGCGTTTTGATGTGTTAAGGGATCCTGAAATAAGAACACGTTTTTATGCTTATGAAGTATATGAAAATGAAGCTGCGTTAGAAGCTCATAGACAAACACAACATTATCATCGTTGTGTTCAGGAGCTTGAAAGCATTATGACGGGATCTAGAAGTAAGAAAATTTTTGAATGGATCTTACCAAGAGAAGTATAAAAATGAACAATGATTTACTTATTCAAGAATTAAAACAGCAATATTTAAGTGTAGGTATTCTTGCTGCACCGTGGTTGGAATTCAATCAAAAATTAAATATATTGAAATCTCATAAATTGAATATTTTGCATTTTGATATTGCTGATGGGAATTTTTCTCCCTTATTTACGGTTGGAAGTATTGCAATCAAACAATTTTCTCAAGATTATTTTAAAGATGTACATTTGATGGTAAATAATCAACAAGGGGTTGTAGAAGATTGCATAAGAAATGGGGCTAATCTTATTACGTTACAATTAGAGAACAGAATTTACTTACGAGAAACTCTGCAATGGATTAGAACACAATATAATACATATAAAAGTAATGAATATTCTGTTTTAGCTGGGCTTAGTCTTTTTCCTGAAACAGAATTGTCTTTACTGGGCGAATATATTGATGATGTAGATGTGATTCAGTTATTAACTTTAAACCCAATAAGTGGGAAGAAGTTTGATGTCAAGATTATCTCTAATCGCATCCAAGAATTATGGTCAATTTTTGGAGATGAGTTAGATAATAAAATTATCAGTGTTGATGGTGCAATGACATTAGAAATGGCTAATTATCTATCAGAAAATTGTAGAGTTAATTGGTTTGTGTCAGGAAGTGCATTGTTTAAGGCAGACTTAAGTTCTAATCTCCAATCGTGGGAGAAAGTAAAAAATAATTTTCACTGAATTTTTTTATATCTATTAGCATGGTGGTGCAACCAAACAAAACGACCGCACTTCATACAAAGTGCGGTCGTTTTTGATTGTTTTTTATTATGCTTGAATGCGTGCTTTGGCTTCTGCAATAGCTTCGGCTACACGAACTGGTGAAACCCCACCTTTGGCGCAGCGTTTGTCTAAGCAAGATTGTAATGATAGGATTTCATATACATCTTCGGAAACCACATCACTAAATTGGCGGAATTCTTCCACGCTTAAGTCTTCCAAGCCTTTGTGAACCTTGATCGCATAAACCACGGTTTCACCTACAATATGGTGCGAATCGCGGAATGGGACACCTTTGGCAACAAGGTAATCGGCTAATTCTGTGGCATTTGAATAGCCTTTTAATGCCGCTTCACGCGTACGTTCTACGTTGACTTTAATGTCTTCTAATACAAAGGCCGCCATAGTTAAGCAATCGTGCCAAGTATCTAAGGCATCAAAAATTCCTTCTTTATCTTCTTGCATGTCTTTGTTATAGGCAAGTGGCAAGCCTTTTACCGTGGTTAACATTCCCATTAATGAGCCAATGACACGCCCTGCTTTACCTCGAATTAATTCGCAAGCATCAGGGTTTTTCTTTTGTGGCATTAGGGATGAACCTGATGTCACGCGGTCAGACAATTCCACAAAATCTGCTTCACCGCTATTGAAGATGATCATATCTTCCGCAAAACGTGATAAGTGTGCCATGCTCAATGAGGCGGTTGAAAGTAATTCAATAATATGGTCACGGTCTGATACGCTGTCTAAGCTGTTACGTGTTGCAAATGCAAAGTCTAAATCTTTAGCCAGTTGTTCACGATCAATAGGATAAGCTGTCCCTGCTAATGCACCGCTACCCAGAGGGCAGCTGTTCATACGACGGTAAGCATCCGTTAAACGTGAATGATCTCGTTCTAACATTTCCACGTAAGCCATACACCAGTGGGCAAAACTAATCGGTTGCGCCCGTTGTAAATGGGTATAACCCGGCATAACGGCATCTTGTGTATTTTCTGCGGTTTCCACTAATTTAGCTTGTAAATCACGCACTGCTTGTTTTAATTCAAGCACTTGTGCTTTACACCACATTTTGATGTCCAAGGCTACTTGGTCATTACGAGAACGCCCTGTGTGAAGTTTTTTACCTAAATTTCCTACTTTATCAATGAGTTTGGATTCCACCCAACTGTGGATATCTTCTGCATCATCTTGCAAAATTGCCTGTGGATTTGACCGCACTTCAACGAGTAGCTCATTTAGCGCGACTTCTAATTGTTGTTGCTCTTCTGCAGTTAATATATTCACGCTGACCAATGCTTTTGACCAACCGATTGAACCCTCAATATCTTGTTCTGCAAGACGATAATCAAAACGAAGGGAGTCATTAAAATCTTTAAAACGTTTGTCTGCTGCTTGCGTGAAGCGTCCGCCCCATAGAGCCATGTTATTTTCCTTTTTGTTGTTCTATTAATTCAATGTGTTAGGGTTTCCTAAAATTAGAACTAAGAGAGTATGTTTTCTTTATTATTTCAAAATCGGATTTCGCCGATGGCGACTTACTTTTGCTTTGCTCGTGCAAAGAAAAGTAAGCAAAAGAAACACGCCCCGACTTTGTTGCTTTTCCTCGCTTATTTGAAATTTTTTTAACGCAAAATTCCAGAACTCGCTTCGCTCAAACATACTGAATTTTGCTACAAAACGCTTGCGTTTTGAACGTTGCTTTAGCAACGGCACGTAGTGCGAGCGTAGCGAGTAATAATTTCAAAACGCTCGGGCAACTCAGACGGGGATGTTTTCTATGCCGTAATTCTTGTTCCGATAATTTCACCGGCGAAAAGTGCGGTTAATTTTTCGGGGTATTTCCAGTTCGCAATATCCACACCGCGACCGAGAATTTTTGCTGCATCCAAGGCGGCGTTAACTTTGACAATCATGCCATCAGTAATGACTTGATCTTCAATTAATTGTGCAATTTGTGCAGAATTGAGCGTAGCAATCAATTTCTTGTTCGCATCTAAAACGCCATTCACATCAGAAAGCATGACGAGATCGGCATTAATCAATGCCGCGATAGCTGTCGCAGCTTGGTCAGCGTTCACATTCATCAGTAAACCATTTCCATCCACTGCAATGGAGCTGATAATGGGCAAAAACGCACTTGAAAGTAGGTTGTTCAATAAATCCGCTTTATTGGGTTCGACATTGGCTACGTGACCTAACTCAGGATCGAATTGTTTTGCTACGGTCATTTCTCCATCAGCCAAACTCAATCCTACAGGGTTTAAGTTAAATTTAGCGGCTTGAGCAACGAGCGTTTTGTTCGCAATACCTGCTAATGCACCAACGATAATATCAATTTGATCGCTAGGCGTGATGCGCAAACCGTTTTTCTTTTGCACAGGTAGATTTAAGCGTTTAAGTAAGTTATCTACTACAATCCCACCACCGTGAACAATAACTAATGGACGGCTGCCGTTTTTGAGATAATCGCCAAGCGCGGTCAATAAATTGTGCATTGCTTCGGGCGTATCAAGCAGTACGCCACCTAATTTAATCACTAATGGTCGCATATTAAATTAATCCTAATACTTCATTAAAACCGTAACGAATATTGGCACATTGCACAGCTTGTGCTGCCGCACCTTTTAATAAGTTATCTTCTGTACCCACGATAATGATATGCCCATTTTTGGTGGCAAAGCCAATATCACAATACGGAGTAAATTCTACCGCTTTAATTGTTGGTAATCCACTTTCATAAACGCGAACTAATGGGCGGTTGGCGTAATATTGTGCATAGGCCGCTTTGATTTGTTCATCAGTGACGCCTGCTTTCAGTTTTGCCGTAATGGTAGCGAGAATACCGCGTTTAAAATTGCCTAAATGCGGTGTGAAAATCACTTCTGTGCCTAAGTGAGTGGAAATTTCAGGTTGGTGGCGATGATTAAATACACCGTAAGCATTTAGGCTGACTTCACAAAAAGAGCTGGTTAAGCTGGCTTTTCTACCTGCACCACTGACGCCACTGACCGCATTGATAATCGGCAACTGGTTGAGATCTAACAGGTTATTTTCAATTAAGGGTTTTAAGCTGAGTTGCGAAACCGTTGGATAACAACCGGCCACGGCCACTAAATCCGTTTGTGCAATTTTGTCGGCATTCCATTCCGCTAAACCGTAAACGGCTTTCTCTAATAATTCAGGATATTGATGTTCAAAACCGTAATATTGAGTGTAAAATTCTGTGCTATTGACGCGGAACGCGCCTGATAAATCAAACACTTTACAGCCATTTTCTAAGAAAATCGGTGCAAGATTATGGCTTACTTCGTGTGCAGTACCTAAAAAGGCTAAATCAGCTTGTTGGGCAATTTCACTAAGGTCTTCGGGCAATGGTTGTAAGGGTAAATCACAAATTGTACGTAATTGAGGATAAAGCTCAGAAATCGGTTTGTTTGCATCCGCACTATTGGTTGAAACATATAACCCTGCTAATTCAAATTCAGGGTGATGAGTGAGAATACGAGCTAATTCTGCGCCCGTATAGCCACTTGCGCCCACAACGATTGCTTTTTGTGCCATGGTTTAATCCTGTTATAATAGATAAAAATTCATTCTAAGTGATTAGTTATGCTATTATTCTGCATAAATATGTAAAAATCAACCTTTATTTATAGGGAAATCTCATGAAAAAACTGCCGCAATTTCTTGATATGTATTCTCAACTTATTGCTATTCCTACCATTAGTGATATTGAGCAAAAAAACGATATTTCTAACCGCACTTTAATCGAGATAATGGCAACCTGGTTGTCGGATTTAGGCTTTAAAACAGAGATCTTGCCTGTAGAGGGAAGTCACGACAAATACAATTTATTAGCCACTTATGGCGAAGGGGAAGGCGGTTTATTATTGGCAGGACATACGGACACGGTACCTTTTGATGACGGACGTTGGACGTTTAATCCCTTTAAGTTGACAGAACAAAATGGCAAATTTTATGGCTTAGGCACCGCAGATATGAAAGGGTTCTTTGCTTTTGTATTAGATGCGATTCAACAGATTGATTTAACAAAACTGACTAAGCCTTTACGTATTTTAGCCACGGCAGATGAAGAAACGACCATGCTGGGTACACGTGTTTTTATTAAACATGCCCATATTCGCCCCGATTGCGCCATTATTGGCGAGCCGACTTCTTTGCGCCCTGTTCGTGCGCATAAAGGGCATATTGGTAAAGGCTTGCAAATTATCGGAAAATCAGGGCATTCCAGTGATCCGGCTAAGGGTATCAATGCCATTGAATTAATGCATGAAGCTACAGGCTATTTGATGCAACTACGCAATGAGTTGCGTGAAAAATATCACCATGCTGATTTTGAAATTCCCTACCCAACGATGAATTTAGGCGCAATTCATGGTGGCGACGCGGTGAATCGTATTTGTGGTTGTTGTGAATTGCATTTTGATATTCGCCCATTGCCAGCAATGCGATTGGAAGATTTGGATGAAATGTTGCGTGAAAAATTAGCACCGATGTTTGAGCAATATGGCGATCGTTTAACTCTTCGTAATCTACACGAGCCAACACCAGGATATGAATGTGAACATAATGCTCAAGTGGTACAAGTGGTGGAAAAATTATTGGGTGAAAAATGTGAAGTGGTGAATTACTGTACAGAAGCCCCATTTATCCAAGAACTTTGCCCAACCTTGGTATTAGGCCCAGGTTCCATTGATCAAGCTCATCAACCGGATGAATTTTTATCTGCCGAGTTTATTCAACCTACGCGCGATTTACTCACAAAAATGATTATACATTTTTGCTAAAAAATGACCGCACTTTGAGTGCGATACCTCAAGCGCATGTAGAAATAAAAAAAAGCCTTGAACGTTAATTTCCAAGGCTTTTTTATGTTTGATTATTTCAAACTCTTGTTAATTGGTGGAGATAATCGGGATCGAACCGACGACCTCTTGAATGCCATTCAAGCGCTCTCCCAACTGAGCTATATCCCCATGAATGGGCGGTATAATAAAATGCTCCGCCCCTGATGTCAAGACCAATTATGCTTGTGCGTTGATAAAATCAATCGCTTTTTGCAAACGCGCAAGCGTTCTTTCTTTACCTACTAACTTCGCTGTGATATCCATAGATGGTGATTGACCTGAACCTGTTACAGCAAGGCGGAACGGCATACCCACTTTGCCCATGCCGATTTCTAATTCTGCCGCTGTTGCGTTCATGGCATCATGAATATTTTCAACAGACCAATCAGAAAGTGCGGTTAATTTTTCTAATAATTTTGACAACGGTGTAATGGCTTCTGGTTTGAAGTTTTTAGCCGCCGCTTTTTCATCGTAAGATTCAAAGTCTTGATAGAAATAACGACTTTGGCTGGCTAACTCTTTTAAGGTTTTTGCTCGTTCGCTTAAAACAGGAATAATTTCTTCCAATGTTGGACCATTTGCGGTATCAATGTTTTGGTCATTCATATGCCACGCCAAGTATTTAGCGACATGTTCCGCCGGTAAACTACGCATATAGTGTTGGTTTAGCCACTGTAATTTTTCTGTGTTAAAGGCACTTGCGGATTTGCTAACAGAATGAATATCGAATAATTCGATCATTTCTTCGCGCGAGAAAATTTCTTGGTCGCCGTGTCCCCAACCTAAACGTACGAGATAGTTAATCAAGGCTTCCGGTAAATAGCCATCATCACGATATTGCATTACGCTAACTGCACCGTGGCGTTTGGAGAGTTTTTGACCATCATCACCGTTAATCATTGAAACGTGAGCGTAAGTTGGAATTTCTGCCCCTAACGCTTTTAAGATGTTGATTTGGCGTGGCGTGTTGTTGATATGATCTTCACCACGAACAACGTGGGTAATGCCCATATCCCAATCGTCCACGACGACGCAGAAGTTGTAAGTCGGTGAACCGTCAGTGCGGCGAATAATTAAATCGTCTAATTCGCTGTTGCTGATTTCAATGCGCCCACGCACCGCATCATCAAAAATCACTGAGCCTTCCGTTGGGTTTTTAAAACGAACAACGTGCGGTTCGCTTAGATCGTGTGAATGATCGCCTAAGCAGTGGCGGTCATAACGTGGTTTCTCTTTATTCGCTTCTTGGTTTGCACGCAATTCATCTAAACGCTCTTTTGAGCAGTAGCAACGGTATGCCGTACCTTCTTCAATCATTTGATCGATCACTTGGTTATAACGGTCAAAGCGTTTTGTTTGGAAATACGGACCGTGTTCCCACGCTAAGTTAAGCCATTCCATGCCTTCAATAATAGCAGCTGTTGCTTCTGGGGTTGAACGCTCTAAGTCGGTGTCTTCAATACGCAACACAAATTCGCCATTATTATGTTTGGCGTATAACCATGAATAGAGCGCAGTTCGTGCGCCGCCGACGTGTAAATAACCGGTTGGACTTGGCGCAAAACGGGTGCGTACTTTTACATTAGGATCTAAATCAAATAAGGCTTCTAGTTTCATTCTTATATTCCATATTCGTGACAAAATTGTGGGCTATTGTACCTTTTTTTACGGCAATGCTTAATAGAAATTTCGGTGCTTATGGTTATTTTTGAGCCATTTAATGTAAATTTTATAAAAAGCAGTTGACGAGCAAGGATAAATCCATATAATACGCCCCACAACAGCGGGCGATTAGCTCAGTTGGGAGAGCACCTCCCTTACAAGGAGGGGGTCACTGGT
>NZ_CAMEFX010000041.1 GCF_945915845.1 uncultured Actinobacillus sp.
ATTTCACTTACAGATTCTCAATCGCCTTATACTGCGCCTGCAATTTCTCAAGTCCATCTTGGTACTCTTGCATTTTTTCACGCTCTTTAGCGATCACTTGTTCAGGTGCTTTTGCCACAAAGGCTTCGTTGCTGAGTTTGCCTTCGATACGTTTAACTTCGCCTTGAAGTTTTTCGATCTCTTTGGTTAAACGAGCAAGCTCGGCATCTTTGTTGATAAAGCCAGCCATTGGCACTAATACTTCCGCATTACCCACCAATTTCGCTACTGAAAGCGGGGCTTCTTCGCCTTGGGCAAGCACTTGTACGCTGTCTAACTTCGCCATTGCTTTTAACAAGCGGTCGTTTTCCGCTAACATTTTGCAATGTTCGTCAGACAGGTTACGCACTAAGAAATCCAAGCCTTTGCTTGGGGCGATGTTGCATTCTGCTCGAATATTACGCACTGCCACAATCAACTCTTTCAACCAGTTGATTTGCATTTCCGCCGCTTCGTCAATTTGGCTTTCTTCCACTTTCGGGAAAGGTTGTAACATAATGGTGTCGCCTTCTACCCCTGCAAAGCCTTTCACTTTCTGCCAGATTTCTTCCGTGATAAACGGAATAATCGGGTGCGCTAAACGCAATAGTTTTTCCAACACACGTACAAGAGTTTGGCTTGCACCACGTTTTTGAGCGTCTGTACCGTTGGCAAACACAGGTTTGGTGAGTTCTAAGTACCAGTCACAGAATTGGTTCCAAGTGAACTCGTAAATGGTATTTGCCGCTAAGTCGAAACGGTATTGGCTTAAGGCATCACGGAACTCGCCCACAGTGCGGTTGAATGTGGATTGGATCCAACGATCCGCCAAGCTGTATTCCACTTCGCCTGCCGATAAGTCTAATTTATCGTTAGTGAGTACGAAACGGCTCGCATTCCATAATTTGTTACAGAAATTGCGGTAGCCTTCCAAACGTTTCATATCCCAGTTGATGTCACGTCCGTTGCTCGCTAATGCCGCCAAGGTGAAACGCAATGCGTCCGTACCGTGCGGAGCGATACCGTTCTCGAACTCTTTACGGGTCGCTTTGGCAATTTTTTCCGCCAACTGCGGTTGCATCATATTGCCCGTGCGTTTTTCAAGTAGATCTTCAAGGCTGATACCGTCAATCATATCAATCGGGTCTAATACGTTCCCTTTTGATTTCGACATTTTTTGCCCTTGTTCATCACGGATCAAGCCCGTTACATACACGGTTTTGAACGGCACTTGCGGTTTGCCGTTTTCATCTTTGATAAAGTGCATCGTAAACATAATCATACGAGCCACCCAGAAGAAGATGATGTCAAAGCCTGTGATTAACACATCGGTCGGGTGATACATTTTGAGTTCTTTGGTTTGCTCTGGCCAGCCTAAAGTTGAGAATGTCCATAAGCCTGATGAGAACCAAGTATCTAACACGTCTTCATCTTGTTTTAAGGCTAAATCTGCCGGTAAGTTGTATTTTGTACGCACTTCCGCTTCATCACGCGCCACATAAACGTTGCCTTCCGCATCGTACCACGCAGGGATACGGTGTCCCCACCATAATTGGCGAGAAATACACCAGTCTTGAATATCACGCATCCAAGAGAAATACAGGTTTTCATACTGTTTCGGCACGAATTGAATTTCACCGTCTTCCACCGCCTTAGTTGCCACTTCGGCAAGCGGTTTCACGCTCACATACCATTGGTCTGTCAGCATCGGTTCAATCGGCACGCCACCACGGTCGCCGTAAGGCACTTTTAAGTCGTGCGGTTTAATTTCTTCTAACAAGCCAAGGGCTTCAAAGTCCGCCACGATTTTCTTACGAGCGGCAAAACGCTCTAAACCTTGATAATCCGCTGGAATAAGTGCGGTGTAATTTGTTAAAGGTTTACCGTCTGAGCCGATAATTTCCGCTTCCGCACGAATGTCCGCATTTAAGGTCATTACGTTCACCATTGGCAACTGATGACGTTTACCTACTTCGTAGTCGTTGAAGTCGTGGGCAGGGGTAATTTTCACTACACCTGTACCAAACTCACGATCTACATAATCGTCTGCAATAATCGGGATTTCACGGTTTGCAAGCGGTAGGATTACGGTTTTACCGATCAACGATTGATAACGCTCATCTTCAGGGTGAACCGCCACCGCTGTATCGCCTAACATCGTTTCAGGACGAGTGGTCGCCACCACCAAATAATCTTTACCGTCCGCTGTTTTCGCACCGTTGGCTAACGGATAGCGGAAATGCCACAGCGAGCCTTTGCTCTCTTTGTTTTCCACTTCAAGATCGGAAATCGCCGTGTGTAATTTCGGATCCCAGTTTACCAAGCGTTTACCACGATAAATCAAGCCTTCTTCGTGTAAACGCACGAACACTTCTTTTACCGCATTGGACAAGCCCTCGTCCATTGTGAAACGCTCACGATCCCAGTCGATTGAGTTACCTAAGCGGCGCATTTGCTGGCTGATTGTACCGCCTGAATAAGCTTTCCAATCCCAGATTTTATTGATGAAAGCCTCACGCCCATAATCGTGACGGGTTTTGCCTTCTTCCGCCGCAATTTTACGTTCCACCACCATTTGGGTCGCAATCCCTGCGTGGTCAGTCCCCGCTTGCCATAGGGTATTATTGCCTTCCATACGGTTAAAACGGATTAAGGTATCCATTAAGGTTTGCTGGAAAGCGTGCCCCATATGCAAACTCCCCGTCACATTTGGCGGTGGAATTGCGATACAGTAACTTGGAACATTCGGGTTTTCATTCGGCTTAAAATAGCCTTGTTCTTCCCAGTGTTTATAAAGTGCTTGTTCGACTGCCGATGAGTCGAAACGATCTGCCATTTCGAATTTTTGGGTCATTTTAGGGTTCTCTTATAATATTCTATTTTATAGATCTAAAGAAATTGTAGGATAAATCCACATTTGTATAGCATTATTTGCTAAATCATTAGCCCTTTTCTGAATATGCTCTTTATTCCATTTATCTAGTTCAGGAGCTCTAAAATATGTATTTAACATCAATGGACTATATTTTAATCCTTTTTCAGGAAGAGATAATTTTTTATAAAATGGTTCATTACTATATTCTACGTTATATTCTGTAAGTGTTAGATTACCTAATGTATGAAGCATTTCTGTATAACAATCCTCCCATTTATCACCTAATTCTAACTTCCATTCATTAGATAAAGTTTGTGGCATAATATGCTCTATTGTATATTCTTCAGTCAAAACAATTTTACCTTTGTTTCGTTTGATATTCTCAAGAGAGATAAGCAAATATCTACTATTTCTGAAATCATATACATTTCTTTGACATATTTTTAATTTAAACTCCTCATCATTAGGAAAGCGTCGATAATCATTTAAAGTAAGGAAGTTACGCTTAATACTATCTAAATAATCATTTTTATCAATATCTCTGCTAAATGTAGCAAATGTTTTATTTAATGAGTTAGTTGGTATTTCACAGATTGATCGTCTAAAAATATAAGACTCAATAAGTTTTACTATTTCACAAAATTCATTCTCTTTTAAGATGCCTTTTGCAAAATCTCCATATAGCTCTAATAGTAGTGGGTATGCGACATCAACTTGTAACTCTTTAAAACTTTCAAATACTTGACTTAGGCTATCTTTACTATACCTAGTCTTTTTACCAAAGAACATATCACAGAAATAAGTTGAATAATTATAAAGATCTGTAACTAAATCTTGAATTGAATTTTTATTTTCTCTCTTATATTTTTTATATGAATCATAAATATCATCGAACCTTGGTATTGATTTAGTTTTCATTGTCAAGTAATGTCTAACAAATGCATTAAATGTAGACTCATATTGTTCTTGACCAAATGATAATTCCATTTTACGCCAATAATTTATATAAAGCTCTCTTTGTTGCTTTTCTTCTAATCCCATTAAAATAAAATTCCTAATAAGATCTACTTGACTTAATGCTTTACCAGTAGAATTCATACTCTCAAAAATTAGTTGAGGATTATCTCTACCTCTAGTTAAGGCAACATCAACAACTATAATTTTATTTACCCCAGCCCAAATATTTTGTAGTTTGTCATCATTGCATTTCTTTAATTGTTCAGAAAAATAATTAAAATTGTCTCTTATATTAATTGAAAATAAACTAGGTAAATCCTTTTGTTTTAATAATGCTAATAGGCTATCTTTATCTGTTTCCGTTAATAGCAATTTAAACTCTTCTTCATCATCTTCACTAGGATTTAATAGATAACGATTTCTAAGTTTAGATGATGACATATTGTCAATTTCTTTTTGACGAATATGTAGTTCACGTGCAAATGCTTCAAGTAGCAAGAATAAAGTTGTTAATCTTTGTTGCCCATCAATTACTAACATTGAGGTATTAGAACTTATTTGGTAAGTATCTTGTTCAATATATACTACCGATCCAATAAAGTGAGATGATATATTATTATTTTCCCCAGCTTCATTAATATCATCCCATAATTGCTTACATTGTTCTAAGTTCCAAGAGTATGTGCGTTGATAAATAGGTATAATAAACTGAGTTGTTTTTTGTAAAAATTTCAAAAAATTACTTTCACTTGCTTTCATATATTTCCTTTGACTCCAAATTACAAATTTATCTCTGTTTCAAAATCGCCAAATACCTTTCCAACTCACCTAACTCATAATCACTAATCAGCTCAGTCAAACTACTTACATCTTGCTGATTTTTATGAAAATCATCAAAACATTGATAATATTTTGCTCGGTTTGTAAATTTAATATCTATCGGTAAATAACCTTGTTTGAGCAATTCAAAATTAATCAGCAATCGCCCGGTTCGTCCGTTACCATCAATAAAAGGGGGAATACTCTCAAACGCCAAATGTAACCAGCTAATAGCTTCAATCGGGTGAAGTGCGGTTAGTTTCTGTTGATATTTTTCAATTAACCTTTGCATTTCTTCTGCAATTAAATAAGGTGCTGTCGGTTCGTTTTCAGCCCCTAAAATACGCACAGGAATTTTGCGATAAACACCGCGATTTTCCGCACTTCCCATTAATACCAAAGAATGAATATCTTTAATCGTGCGTTCGGTTAATGGCTCATTATTTGCCACTAATTCATAAATATAGTTAAAAGCGTCTTTAAAACCGATAATATCCAAATGTTCACGAATTGGCTTTTCTGCAATGGTAATGCCTTCTTTTAAAATCAGCACTGTTTCACGCAATGTGATTGTATTTCCTTCAATCGCATTAGAATTATAACTGCTCTCAATAATAAACTCTTCTCGCAAGCGTTGCACTTCAGCCGCGGAAAGCGGACGATATTGAGCTAGCTGATTTTTTAAGTGTTCAATTTGGTCTAGTTTATTATTCATTGTTTAATATCATACTGTTAAGAACAAGGTTAAAGGTTCTGAGAATTGCCATATCTAACATATCCACCCTAAACCTGCTCCGTACTCAATTGCCAGCCCAACTGACGATACTGTTTATAGCGTTCTCTCGCCTGAGCTTTTTCTGTTTCGTTCTTGGGGACAAAATCAATGATATGATTAAAGCTTTGAGCAAAGTCGGGGACGTTATGTTGCAATGAAATCAACACATCTCGGCGCTGTGCATTGCGTTTACCGACCCAGCTGATTTCAATGGGCGTGGCAAAATTAGTCACTTCGCCAGATAAATTATGGGGAACAAATTCATCCACATCGCGTTGCCATAATGCTTCGTCTAACCGCAAGGCTTGCTCTTCCGTTTCACAAGCCACCAAAATACGTTTTCCTGCTCGCCATAATTGCGCTGATAAATCACAGGCTAATTTTTCAGTAGCAGAAAGTTCGCCTTGTGGCTGTGTATTTTCAATCACATAAAATTGAGCTTGTTTTGACATTTTACCTTGTGTTGCCCTTGAAAATAATCGCGAAATTTTAGCGAAAATTTGCCTAAAAATAAAGGTTTTTACTTGTACTCAAAGCAAAATCAAAATAGACTACGGCAAAAAATTTTGGCGTAAATATTATGAACCTATCTGATTTCCATTTTGATTTACCTGACGAATTAATTGCTCGTTATCCTAAACCTGAACGTACAGCGAGTCGTTTATTACAACTGAATGGGGAAAATGGCGCAATTTTTCACCGCACTTTTAGCGATGTACTGGATTTAATTAATGAGGGCGATTTACTCATTTTTAACAATACCCGAGTGATTCCTGCGCGTATGTATGGACGTAAAATATCTGGTGGGAAAATTGAAGTATTAGTTGAACGGGTTTTAACTGAAACCACATTTTTAGCCCATGTTCGTTCAAGTAAAGCCCCTAAAACCGGTGCTGAATTAATTTTAGGCGAAGATAAACTCGGTGAAGGACATGGCGTCAAAGTCATGATGATTGGACGTCAAGATGCGCTGTTTGAACTCGAAATTGTCGATAAATCCACCGCACTTTTAGATGTGTTACAAAAAATTGGGCATATGCCATTGCCACCCTATATTGATCGCCCTGATGAAGACGCGGATCAAGAGCGTTATCAAACGGTGTATAACAAAGTTCCCGGTGCGGTTGCCGCACCTACGGCAGGTTTACATTTTGATGACGAATTATTGATGAAACTTAAAGCAAAAGGGGTTAATTTTGCGTTTGTGACCTTACACGTAGGCGCAGGCACATTCCAACCCGTACGCGTAGAAAAAATTGAAGACCACCATATGCATGCTGAATATGTGGAGGTTTCCAAAGAGGTTTGCGAGGCTATTTTAGCCACAAAAGCTGCCGGCAAACGTGTCATTGCGGTAGGAACTACATCCGTACGCTCTATTGAGAGTGCGGCGTTGGCCGCGGAAGAAAAAGGTTCATCACAACTTATTGAACCTTTTTACTCTGACACGTCAATTTTTATTTACCCCGGCAAAAAATTCCGTGTCATTGATTGCTTAATTACCAATTTCCACTTACCTGAAAGCACGTTAATTATGCTTGTTTCAGCTTTTGCCGGCTATGAGCATACAATGAATGCTTATAAAAGTGCGGTGGAAAATCGCTATCGTTTTTTTAGTTATGGTGATTCGATGTTTATCACTAAAAAAACAGCTGTTTAGTACACAGTAATGTTAAACCAATAACCGTTAGACTGTTTCTCTAACAAAAGGAAGCTTATGAAATTTAATCTCAAAACAACCAGCGGAACGGCGCGCCGTGGCGAAATGGTTTTTCAACGTCCGCAAGGCGAATTTAAAGTACAAACCCCTGCATTTATGCCTGTTGGCACCTATGGTACGGTAAAAGGAATGACACCTGAAGAAGTCCGAGCCACCGGGGCAGAAATCTTACTTGGTAACACCTTTCATTTATGGTTACGTCCGGGGCAAGAAGTCATGAAAATGCATGGCGATCTGCATGACTTTATGCAATGGCATCGCCCAATTTTAACGGACAGCGGTGGCTTCCAAGTGTTTAGCTTAGGTCAATTACGTAAAATTAAAGAAGAAGGGGTAACATTCCAAAACCCAATTAATGGTGAAAAAATCTTTTTATCACCAGAAAAATCCATGGAAATTCAATATGATTTAGGCTCAGACATCGTGATGATTTTTGACGAATGTACGCCTTATCCGGCGACTTTCAATTATGCGAAAAAATCTATGGAAATGTCTTTACGTTGGGCAAAACGTAGCCGTGATCGTTTTGATGAATTAGAAAATCCACGTGCATTATTTGGTATCGTGCAAGGGGGAACTTACGAAGAATTACGTAAAATTTCCGCCGAAGGTTTGGTGAATATCGGTTTTGACGGTTATGCGGTAGGCGGTTTAGCCGTTGGTGAGCCAAAAGAAGAAATGCACCGTATTTTGGAATTTACCACCCCATTATTGCCTACGGACAAACCGCGCTATTTAATGGGCGTGGGTAAACCTGAAGACTTAGTGGAAGGCGTGCGCCGTGGTATTGATATGTTCGATTGCGTGATGCCAACCCGCAATGCCCGTAACGGTCATTTATTTGTCAGCGATGGTGTGGTGAAAATCCGTAATGCAAAATATCGTTCAGATACCACCGCACTTGATCCGGAATGTGATTGCTACACCTGTAAAAATTACACCAAAGCCTATTTATATCATTTAGATAAGTGCGGTGAAATTTTAGGTGCCCGCTTAAATACTATTCATAATTTACGCTATTATCAACGCTTAATGGAACAAATTCGTACCGCCATTGAAGAAGATCGTTTCGATGATTTTGTGGTGGAATTTTATGCCAAAATCGGTAAAGAAATACCGCCATTACAAAAAGCAGTGAAATAATCTATCACATTCGATGTAGGGCGAAACGATTTCGCCCTAATAACCTAACATAATCATATGATAAACATTCATTCCTCAAATCAACCACATGCCCCCTCTTGGGAAAATCCCATAGAGATGCTTTATGCTTGCCATGGGCGTGTCAAAAATTTTTGTCGTCAATTAAGTATTTTGCCTTCTTATCTTGAGGAAAAGGGGCTCAATCAAGCCGTCAAAAATGATGTTCAACAAATTTTGAATTATTTTAATATCGCGGCACCTTTACACCATGATGACGAAGAAAAAGACTTTTTCCCGGCGTTAGTAAAAGTTGCACCACAAGCTAAAAGCGATGTTGATGAACTAGAACGTCAACATATCCATTTACACACAAATTGGACCGCACTTTCAGCACAATTAATTGAGCTGATTCAAGAGCAACGTGATAGGGTCGAAAATTCTCTTATTGAGCAATTTATTGCCGCCTATGACAAGCATATTGCTCTTGAAGAGCCGTTGTTTGAAATGGGAAAACAATTTTTGCCTCCAGAACAACTCAATAAGATGGGCAAAATTATGGCGGAACGCCGTAAAGTACGCGAATGAAACAGCTAGATCTACGCCATTACCACTGCCCTGTCCCTTTATTAATGACAAAAAATGCCCTTGAAAAATTAGCCAAAGGGCATTATTTAGAAATACAATTTGGACACACAAGTGCGGTGAAAGATTTTGAAATTTTATGCCATGAAATGCAATGTCGTATTATTTCTTGCGAAAAATACACCACACCTAATGGGCAAATAGAATACAAAATGAACATTAGCAATTAAGCTGATTTTATGCTATTTTAGCACCCTAATTTTTATTAACTTTAACTTACAAAAAAGGAAAAAACATGGAAGCTCAACAAGGCAGCCCAATGTCAATGTTAATTATTTTTGCTATCTTCGGTTTAATCTTCTATTTTATGATTTACCGTCCACAAGCAAAACGTAACAAAGAACACAAAGCGTTAATGGAATCATTAGCAAAAGGCACAGAAGTGTTAACTGCAGGTGGTTTAATCGGTAAAATCAGCAAAATCACTGAAGGCTCTAGCGAAGTGGTTATCCAATTAAACGCAAACAGCGAAGTGACGATTAACCGTAACTATATCGCTGCCGTATTGCCAAAAGGCTCTGTGAAAACTCTTTAATCCAAAAGGCATTTAACTCATGTTAAACCGTTTCCCTTTATGGAAGAATCTAATGGTGATCCTTGTGATCGCCATTGGTGCTTTATATGCACTTCCAAATATTTACGGTGAAGATCCTGCCGTACAAATCTCAGGTACTCGTGGTCAAGAAGCAAATACTCAAACATTAGCTGAAGTACAAAGTTTATTGACTGCAAATCAAATCGAACCCAAATCAATTGTATTAGAAAATGGCTCTATTTTAGCGCGTTTTAACGATACAACAGCTCAGCTTCTTGCTAAAGATAAAATTGCTGAGCGTCTTGGGAATCAATATTCAACCGCATTAAATCTTGCGCCTGCAACGCCGGCATGGTTAAGCTCAATCGGTGGTAATCCAATGAAATGGGGTCTTGACTTACGTGGTGGTGTTCGTTTCTTAATGGAAGTGGACATGAACACGGCATTAAGTAAAGGTCAAGAACAATTACAAGACAGTGTGAAAACAAGTTTGCGTAAAGAAAAAATTCGCTATACCTCTATTAAAAGCGGTAATGATTTCTCTACGAACGTCACGCTAGAAAACCCGGAACAACGCTATCAAGCCCAACAATTATTACGCCGTCAACATCCTAATATGGAAATTACAGAAACCGCTGATAACGCATTTTCTATGCGGTTATCTGATGCCGGTTTACTTGAAGCGCGTAATAATGCCATTGAGCAAAACTTAATTATTTTACGCAAACGTGTAGAAGAATTAGGGGTGGCAGAAGCAGTTATCCAACGTCAGGGGGCTGAACGTATTGTTGTTGAATTACCGGGTATTCAAGACACTGCACGTGCAAAAGAAATTTTAGGTGCAACAGCTACCCTTGAATTCCGTTTAGTTAACGTGAATACCTCTTACGAGGCGATGCGCCGTAATATGGTACCGACGGATACGGAAGTTAAATATGACAAAGCAGGCAATCCGGTTGCTTTATTCCGCAAGGCTATTTTAGGTGGTGAACATATTGTCAACGCCTCCTCCGGAATCGAGCAAAATACGGGGTCGCCACAAGTTAGCGTCGTGTTGGATTCACAAGGTGGGGATCTTATGTCCCAAGCGACAAAAATCAACATCCAAAAACCAATGGCGGTGCTTTACGTTGAATACAAAGACAACGGCAAGAAAGATGAAAACGGTAAAGCCGTGTTAGAAAAACATGAAGAAGTCATTAGTGTTGCCACCATCCGCGGTCGTTTTGGCAGTAATTTCCAAATTACCGGCGTAGGCAGTATGGCTGAAGCGCAAAATCTTTCCATGTTACTGCGTTCCGGGGCATTAATTGCGCCGATTCAAATTGTTGAAGAACGTACCGTAGGTCCTTCGCTTGGTGCGCAAAATGTGGAACAAGGTTTAAAAGCCGGTCTTTGGGGCTTAGCTATTGTGGTTTTATTCTGCGTAGTGTATTACAAACTCTTTGGTATTATTGCAAGTTTGGCTCTGGGGGCGAATATGATCTTAGTGGTAGGATTGATGTCATTGCTTCCCGGGGTAACCTTAACTATGCCGGGGATTGCAGGGATTATCTTATCTGTGGGGATGTCTGTAGATGCCAACGTACTAATCTTTGAACGTATCAAAGAAGAAATTCGTAACGGTCGTCCAATTCAGCAAGCCATTAATGAAGGTTATGCCGGTGCATGGACATCAATTTTTGATGCCAACTTAACCACCATTTTAACCTCTATCGTGCTTTATGCGGTAGGTACCGGTCCGGTTAAAGGCTTTGCTGTTACCCTTGCATTAGGGGTTGCCATTTCAATGTTTACGGCAATCACAGGTACACGTATGCTGGTGAACTGGATTTACGGCGGCAGACGTGTTGAAAAATTATCTATTTAGGGCGGAGAAAATACAGTGAATTCACTTAAACAAAAACATGAATATCAAGGCGTTGGCTTACCTTTTAGCCTTGTTCACTTTATGAAATTCCGCAAATTCGGTTATTTATTCTCGATTTTGCTCACAGCAACATGCTTTTTCTTTATCTTCACCAAAGGTTTTAACTGGGGATTGGATTTTACAGGTGGTGTGGTCATTGATACCCACTTCTCTCAATCGGCTAATCTCGACAAAGTGCGTTCAACCTTAGGCGAAAATGGTATTGAAAATGCATTAGTGCAAACCACCGGCTCAACGAGTGACGTCATGATTCGTTTACCTGCAACAGCCGCCGATGCGCAAGTGGGCAATAAAATCAAAGACATGATGACCGCACTTGATCCCAATATTCAAATTCGTTCCGTAGAATTTGTAGGACCTAATGTAGGGGACGAATTAGCCGAAAGCGCAATCTATGGGACATTAGCGACCTTAGCCTTATTACTTGCCTACGTTGGTTTACGCTTTGAATGGCGTTTAGGAACAGGCGGTATTATGGCTCTCGCCCATGACGTTATTGTCACGCTCGGTATCTTCTCATTTTTACAAATTGAGATGGATTTAACTTTCGTGGCAGCGATTTTGTCTGTGGTCGGTTACTCATTAAATGATAGTATCGTGGTATTTGACCGTGTACGCGAAAACTTCCGTAAAGTACGCCGTTTAAGTAGCGAAGAAATTATTGATATCTCGTTAACACAAACCTTATCGAGAACAATGATGACATCAGTAACGACCTTATTCGTAGTTATCGCATTGCTTGTCTTCGGTGGTTCAACGATTTATAGTTTCTCTCTTGCACTATTAATTGGTATTGCATTTGGTACTTATTCATCCATCTTCGTTGCAATTGCTATCGCTTACGATTTAGGCTTAAAACGCGAACATATGCAAATCAAAATTGCAGAAGATAAAGATTTTGAGGAAGGATTTTAATTATTCTCCCATCATAACAAAAGCGACTGGTCAAACAGTCGCTTTTTTGTGGGGGAACAAAAATAGACTAAAATCGACTTAAATCCAAGTTGCCTTTTGTTTTCTCATTAGCTTTGAGATAGGCTGGGTGATTTTCAATTTGTTCGATGTAGCGAACAATATTCGGATAATCAGCTTTGTTGAGGTAATTTAATCCCCATTGTAGTGGGAAACTCATCGCAAAATCAGCGCCTGTGAGTTGCTCACCGACAACCCATTTTTTCCCTTCAAGATGCTGTTCCACATGATTGAAATAAAGTGGTGTTTGTGCTGCAGCATATTGAGCAAAATCACCAAAATCGCCACGTTTTGTCAGTAATGCAAACATATTTGCTGAAAACATAGAGGCAGAAATTGCTAGCCAATATACATAGTTAGAATAAGCATCCGTTTTGTGGGCTGGGGTAAAGCGGTTTTCATCATCATAGCGATCAAGTAAGTGCTGAATAATTGCAGTACCTTCTGCAAGAATTAAATCGCCATCTTGTAGCACCGGGGCCTTACCAAGTGGATGCTGTGCTTTTAATTCAGCAGGAGCAAGCGCAGTTTGTGGATCGCGATCATAGATTTTAAGCTCGTAATCTAATTCTAAGGCTTCAAGTAACCACACAATACGATGGGCGCAAGATTGTTTTAAATAATGTAAGGTAATCATTGTATTTCCTTCCTTCAAAATCAAGAAACCCCACGCTAGAGCGTAGGGCCAGTATTATTATAAATCAAATGTTTGCATTACATTTACATGTAAACGCACATCAACATTGCCACGTGTTGCGTTTGAATATGGGCAAACTTCGTGAGCTTTTTCAATGAGTTTTTTCGCATCTTCTACGCTTAAACCTGCTACAGTAATGGTAATGTCTAAATCAAGGCTGAATGCACCATCTGGTTTTTGACCAATACCTACGCCTACAGTTGTGCTTGATGAAGTTGGTTTTAAGCCTAAGCTCGGTGCAACATGGTTCATTGCGCTATCAAAACAAGCCGCATAGCCCATCGCGAAAAGTTGTTCAGGATTTGTGCCGATTTTGCCACTTTCATTTTGGAATGACACTAAATCAAAGCCGATTGAGCCGTCATCTACTTGTGTTCTGCCGTCACGACCGCCTGTTGCTGTTGCTGATGTGTGATAAAAAATTTTCATTATGTTTTCCTTCTGTTGTTTGTTTCAATGGCGTTAGTATATTGATCTGAACAATTTTGCGGTATATCATTTATCTAAAATTCTTGCCTATTTATCTAAATTATTATGTTATCAGAACAGCAATTTAAGCACTTATTAAAAGTTATTCCGCCTAATCAGACCTATTATTCGCCTGTTCAAGGTTTGGTTATTCATCATTCTGATCGCCCTTTTTCTTATGAAAATGTCATCCAAGAACCGAGCATTTGTATTGTGGTAAAAGGGGAGCGTGAAGTGCAATTAGGCGAACAATACTATTTGTTTGACGAACAGCATTTTATGTTTTGCCCTGTGAATGTACCTATGTGCGGTAAGATCAAGCAAGCAACACCAGAAAAGCCTTTTGTGGTGTTATCAATGAAAATAGATTTACAAGCCGTCAATAAAATTTTGTTAGAACAGCCCGCACTTTTTGCCGAAAAATCGGAAAATTCTACCGCTTTTACTCAATGGGATTTAAGCCCTGAATTACGTAATGCTTTTGAACGGTTACTTATCTTGCACGAAAATCCAAAAGATATTGAATTTATTGCACCACTTATTCAGCAAGAAATTTATTATCGATTACTCAAAGGGGAGCAAGGCGAGAAGTTAAAACAGATGGTCAGCTTTGACTCAAATACGCAAAAAATTGCCAAAGCAACGGCGTATTTACAGGCACATTTCCGAGAAAGCATACAGGTAGAAACACTGGCGGAATGTTGTGGTATGTCTTTGTCCGGCTTTCATGCTCATTTTAAAAAATTGACCACCTTATCGCCTTTGCAATATCAAAAAACATTAAAATTGCTGGAAGCCAAGCGGTTAATTTCACAAGAAAATTTACCTGTCGCTATGGCGGCATTTCAAGTTGGCTATGAAAGCCCTAGTCAATTTAGCCGAGAATATAAGCGATGCTTTGGAGTAAGTCCAAAGGAGAGTTTGGGAAGAAATGAAAACCCTATACAAACTATCCAAGTCGTATAGGGTGATTGTGCTACTACTCTGCTACTCTTTTTGCTTTAAAGAGGCTGTACTAAGAAGCCTAACCAAATCGGCAAACTTGCTGCCATAAAGAAAAGTAAAATTAAGTTGAAATAGTCTAATTTAATTTTACGCAAAATATGAAAAGCGATAATTGCCATCATCATAATATGTAAAAAGAAATACACTAAAACCGGCAATTCCATTGGCATATCGGGAACCGTTGGCATTGTTTCAGCGAAAAATGCCAATATACTCAACACATAAAAAGCATTTAGTGCAAGCAAGATTGCCATGGCAAATGGCAATAGCGCGATAAAGCCTTGTAAGCGATTGCGAGAAATTAATAACAAAATATTCGCTAAAAGAACGCCTAACAATAATTGAGAAATAGGGTTATAGCAAAGCCAGCGCAGAGCTATTTCATGCTGTTGACTTACCATATAAAAATAAAGGATTAGCCCCAATAAAGACAATCCGCTTGCCACGGATAAATAATGACGCCAAGCAATCATAGCGGCTACGGCAAGCCCTAATAAAGAAAGTATTATGGATGATGGGGAACCTTGCAAAATCGCCATGATTAACCAAACAGCCCAAAACAAACCGAGATAATGATTCGCTTTAATCAAACGGCTTCGTTGACCATTACAAATTTCGCCTTTGCTAAACACGATTAACAATAAAATTTCCGCGGCGAAAATAGCCAAACTATATGCTGATAAAAATGCATTATCAGTAAGGGTTACAGTAAAATAATCTAGCCCGAATAATATGACTAAGGGCAAAAATGACTGAAGTGCGGTTAATTTTGGATTCGTTTCATCATGGGACATAATCTTTCCTATCTTTCTATTTGAAAACGCAAATTATATCACTATATTACATAGACTTGTGGTCTATTTTTGTTTAGACTGTTCACAAAATTTTCACATTCTTTTTATGACGATAATGGAGAAACAAATGGCTCAGGATCAAGATCCTTGGGCGGCACCTGGTAAAAACAGCCAGCCGTCTAATAATAAACCTGTCGATGAACCCAAAAACCAAGGTTCTCATCAACAAGGCGAGCAAGCCCCACCTGATTTAGAAGAAGCTTTTTCTAATTTGTTGAAAAAGTTAGGTGGCAATAAATCTGGCTCAAACAATAATAACAACGGAAAGAATCAGGCGCCTGTCCAATTTGGTAAATTCTTACCACTTGCCGCCTTGCTTGGTGCGGTGATTTGGGGTGTCAGTGGTTTTTATACGGTCAAAGAAGCGGAACGTGGCGTGGTGACTCGTTTTGGACAACTACACGCTATTGTTCAACCGGGTTTAAACTGGAAACCGACATTTATTGATAAAGTCATTCCTGTCAACGTAGAACAAGTGCGTGATCTGAAAACGCAAGGGGCGATGTTGACGCAAGATGAAAATATGGTACGCGTAGAATTAACCGTTCAATATCGCGTTTCCGACCCGGCGAAATATCTCTTTAGTGTTATCAATGCCGATGACAGTCTTGCGCAGGCGACAGATAGTGCATTACGTTATGTGATTGGTCACATGACAATGGATAATATTTTAACCAAAGAACGTGCGGTAGTGCGTGATAACACATGGAAAGCCTTGAATGAGATTATTAAGTCTTACGATATGGGCTTAAATATCATTGATGTCAACTTCCAATCTGCACGTCCACCTGAAGAAGTTAAAGATGCCTTTGATGATGCCATTAAGGCGCAAGAAGATGAACAACGTTATATTCGTGAAGCGGAGGCTTATGCCCGTGAACGCGAACCTATTGCTCGCGGTAATGCACAACGTATTATTGAAGAAGCGACTGCTTATAAAGATCAAATTGTGCTAGAGGCACAAGGGGAAGTAGAACGTTTCCAGCGTTTATTACCCGAATTTAAAGCCAATCCAACGGTATTAAAAGAACGCTTATACATTGAAACCATGGAAAATGTAATGGCGAAAACACCAAAAGTGATGATGGATAATGGAAGTAGTATGACGGTGTTGCCGCTTGATCAGCTTTTGCGTAATAAAGCGCAACAACCTGCTGCTCAACCAACATCAACAACACAGCCACAAAGTGCGGTAAATTCTCAGCCTGTTTTAACGCAGCCAGTGAAGCCTGCACAACCTTCAGCCGTAGAACGTCAAGGGAGATTTAACTAATGCGTAAATTTTTAACGCCAATTATCATTATTCTTGCGTTAGTCATTTATTCCAGTGTTGTTGTCGTACAAGAAGGAACACGCGGAATTATGATGCGCTTCGGAAAAGTACAACGCGATAGCGATAACACTGTAAAAATCTATCACCCTGGCTTGCATTTCAAGCTACCGATTGTAGATAGCTTGACATTGCTTGACGCAAGAATTCAAACCCTTGATGGCAAAGCAGATCGTTTTGTGACCGTTGAGAAAAAAGACTTACTCGTAGATTCTTACGTAAAATGGAAAATCAGCGATTTTGGTCGTTTTTATACCTCAACAGGTGGCGGCGATAAAAATCTTGCGGAAAATTTATTACAACGAAAAGTCGGCGACCGTTTACGTTCTGAAATTGGTACACGTACCATTAAAGACATTGTTTCCGGTACCCGTGGCGAATTAATGGAAGGGGCGAAAAAATCCCTGAATTCCGGCGAAGACAGCACCGCTGAGTTAGGTATTGAAGTAGTTGATGTTCGTATTAAACAAATCAATTTACCTGATGAAGTGTCATCATCTATTTATCAACGCATGCGTGCAGAACGTGATGCGGTTGCTCGTGAACATCGTTCTCAAGGTAAAGAAAAAGCCGCATTCATCCAAGCCGATGTGGATCGTAAAGTCACCTTGATTACCGCAAATGCAAACAAAACTGCGCAACAGTTACGTGGTGAAGGCGATGCAGCAGCAGCTAAACTCTACAGTGAGGCATTTGGGCAGGAGCCTGAATTTTATAGTTTTGTCCGTAGCTTAAAAGCCTACCAAACAAGCTTTGCTGGTTCAGATAATATGATGTTACTCAAACCAGACAGCGATTTCTTCCGCTTTATGCAAGCTCCAAAGAAATAAATTTATCCCTACATAAAAAGTGCGGCTAATTGATCTGCACCCCAAAAGTTGGACTAAACAACCAACTAATTAAGGTGCAGATTTT
>NZ_CAMEFX010000042.1 GCF_945915845.1 uncultured Actinobacillus sp.
GGGGGGGGGGGGGGGGGGGGGTAGAATCCTGCTGAAATAATACGTGCTGTGAGCTCGTGCTTGTAGCACGTTATTTTTTCACTGAAACATTTAGAACAAGGAGTATTTAGTATGTTCTCATTTTTGAAAGCATCACCGCCGGCGCCGAGAATTGATTCTTCTCGCACTGATGCGGAATATCGTAAATTGCGTTGGCAAGTTTTTGCCGGTGTATTCATTGGCTATGCCGCCTATTATTTAATCCGTAAAAACTTTAGCCTTGCTATCCCCTATTTAATTGATGAGTATGGTTATAGCAAAGCGGATTTGGGAACCGTTGGCGTTGCCTTATCACTGGCTTATGGTTTTAGTAAATTTATTATGGGGAACGTTTCTGACCGTTCTAACCCAAAATATTTTATTACTATCGGCTTATTAGGCTCAGCGGCTATCAGCTTAATTTTTGGTTTAGTCCCCGGTGTGTTAGCTTCTATTCCATTTATGATTGTGCTTGGCGCATTAAATGGTTGGTTCCAAGGCATGGGTTATCCACCCGGTGCCAAAACCATGACTAACTGGTTCTCTAAATCTGAGCGTGGTGCTTGGTGGAGCTGGTGGAATATTTCTCATAACCTAGGTGGCGGATTAATCGGTCCATTGGCATTATTAGGTTTAGCGATTTTCGGTACGTGGCAATCACTTTTCTACTTACCTGCATTAATTGCTATTTTGCTTGCCTTTGTGATGTTCTTCTTAATGCGCGATACGCCGGAATCTCAAGGTTTACCGCCGGTGGATGAGTGGAAAGGGGAAGCGGTGCTGGAAAAAGTGGAATCCGCGGATACCCTTTCGGCAATGGATATTTTCCGTAAATACATTGTGCATAACAAATTCTTATGGGCGATTGCCATTGCTAACGTATTCGTTTATTTCATTCGTTACGGCATTATCGACTGGGCACCGACTTACCTGAAAGAAGTAAAACATTTCACCGTAGATAAACAAAGCTGGGCATATTTCCTTTATGAATATGCAGGTATCTTTGGTATGTTGGCAAGTGGTTATTTAAGTGACAAAGTATTCAAAGGTCACCGCGCGCCGCCAATGTTGTTATTCCTTGTGGGCGTATTAATCGCGATTGTGGTTTACTGGAAAAATCCGGCGGGCAATCCGTTAGTGGATAACATTTGTTTAGTGGCTATTGGCTTCTTGATTTATGGTCCGGTGATGATGATTGGTTTGCAAGCAGCAGACTTAGTGCCGCGTGTCGCAACAGGAACAGCCACAGGGTTAACAGGTTTATTTGGTTACTTATTAGGTTCTGCGTCAGCAGGTTGGGTAATGGGTAAATTGGTTGACTTATACGGCTGGGATGGCGGTTTCTATGCCTTAATCCTTTCTTGTTTACTTGGCTTTGTCTTTATTGCGTACACCTTATTCCATAAAGGTAATCAAGCATAAATTTTATTGAGTCTTAAGGGCGTTGGTGCGATTATCGAACCAACGCCTTTTTTACGATTTACTTCACCGCAATCATGGAACCAAAATTAAAACATTGGAACCAGAGTTCTGAATGGGAAAATCCGACCTTTTTTAACCGCGCTTTGTGGGTGTCAATGCTATCAATGAGCATTACATTTTCTAACGCGGCGCGTTTTTGACTGACTTCTAATTCGCTGTAGCCGTTGGCGCGTTTAAATTGGTGATGCAAGTCAATCAACAAATTATCGATATGTTTATCCTCAAAACAGAATTTTTCCGATAACACCAATACACCGTTAGGGTTTAAGCCTTGATAAATTTTTTCCAACAGCGCAACGCGGTCGGCGGGTGGTAAGAATTGCAACGTGAAATTTAAAATGACCATTGAGGCATTTTTAATTTCAATATGACGAATATCATCACATAAAATTTCGACAGGAATATCGCTATGATAAGCCTGAATATGTTGGCGGCAACGTTCTACCATAGGTTGAGAATTATCAACACCGATAATGTTGACATGAGGTTGTTTTATATGACGGCGGGCAGACAGCGTGGCCGCACCGCGAGAACAGCCAAGATCATAAACGGTTGAGTTTGCTGTAACAAATCGTTCTGCTAACATCCCAATGGCTGTAATGATATTGGAATAGCCGGGCACGGAACGTTGAATCATATCAGGGAAAACTTCTGCCACATTTTCATCAAATGTAAAATCACCCAATTTTTCAATTGGGGCAGAAAAAATCGTGTCTTTAGTCATAATATCGTTATTTTGAGCTCAAAAGTGCGGTTATTTTAGAAGAAGTTTTATTTTTTTTCAGCTATAATTTGCCGGTTATTTTTTCGATTTAGATAAATTTATAGGAATACAACTATGATGCGTACAAACTATTGCGGTGCATTAAACCGTAGCAATATTGGACAAGAAGTGATTTTAAGTGGTTGGGTTGACCGTATTCGTGATTTGCCTAATGTGACATTTGTATTGTTGCGTGACCGTGAAGGTATTGTACAGGTTAGTGTGGATAAAACCGATGCTGAAAATGCGGCAATTGTTGCCGGTTTACGTAATGAAGCTTGTATTCAAGTGAAAGGTGTGGTGGAAGCACGTAGCGAAGCCAATATCAACCCGAAAATGGCAACAGGTGAAATTGAAGTGATCGCAAAATCTGTGTTGGTTTATAACAATAGTGCCGTATTGCCTATTGACTTTAACCACCAAGTCAGCGAAGAACAAGGCTTAAAATATCGTTATTTAGATTTACGCCGTCCGGAAATGGCACAGCGTTTACGTACTCGTGCGAAAATTACCAGTTTTGTGCGCCGTTTTATGGATGACCACGGCTTTCTTGATATTGAAACACCAATGCTTACCAAAGCAACGCCGGAAGGTGCGCGCGACTACTTAGTTCCAAGCCGTGTGCACAAAGGTAAATTTTACGCTCTTCCGCAATCGCCACAGCTTTTCAAACAGCTTCTCATGATGGCGGGTTTTGACCGCTATTATCAAATCGTAAAATGTTTCCGTGATGAAGATTTACGTGCAGATCGCCAACCTGAATTTACTCAAATCGATGTGGAAACCAGCTTCTTAACGGCACCTGAAGTGCGTGAAATTATGGAGCAAATGATTCATGGTTTATGGAAACATATTATTGGCGTAGATTTAGGCAAATTTCCAATCATGACATGGACTGAAGCCATGACGCGTTTCGGTTCGGATAAACCTGATTTACGTAACCCACTAGAAATTGTGGATGTGGCAGATATTGTTAAAGACGTCGATTTTGCGGTATTTAGTGGGCCGGCTAATGATGTAAATGGTCGCGTAGCGGTTATTCGTGTACCAAATGGTGCTCAATTGACTCGTAAAAATATCGATGAATACACGCAATTTGTCGGTATTTACGGTGCGAAAGGGTTAGCATGGTTAAAAGTCAATGATATTAACGCAGGTTTAGAAGGTATCCAAAGTCCGATTGCGAAATTCTTGAATGAAGAAAAAATCAAGGCGATTTTAGACCGCACTTCAGCGCAAACAGGTGATATTATCTTCTTTGGTGCAGACAAATGGAATGTGGCAACGGACGCATTAGGTGCGTTGCGTTTGAAAGTTGGTCGCGATCTCGGCTTAACCAAATTAGACGAATGGAAACCGCTTTGGGTAGTGGATTTCCCAATGTTTGAACGTGATGAAGAAGGCAATTTAGCGGCAATGCATCATCCATTCACCTCGCCAAGAGATTTTAGCCCTGAACAATTAGAAGCGGATCCAACTTCAGCAGTGGCGAATGCCTATGATATGGTGATTAATGGTTATGAAGTGGGGGGCGGTTCTGTGCGTATTTTTGATCCAAATATGCAACAAACTGTTTTCCGTATTTTAGGTATCAACGAACAAGACCAACGCGATAAATTTGGTTTCTTACTTGATGCGTTAAAATTTGGCACCCCACCACACGCCGGTCTTGCCTTTGGTTTAGATCGTTTAACGATGTTATTAACAGGAACTGAAAATATCCGTGACGTGATTGCTTTCCCGAAAACCACGGCGGCGGCTTGTTTAATGACGGAAGCACCAAGTTTTGCTAATCCGCAAGCGTTGGCTGAATTGGCGATTGCCGTAACAGCGAAGGAAGAGTAATAAGGTAGGGTGAGCCTCCTTGCTTGCCATTATTTTATGCAGTACAAAAATCCTAATAGTGTTCTTGTGGTGATTTATGCCAAAAGTAGTCATCGAGTATTAATGCTACAACGCCAAGATGATCCCGAATTTTGGCAATCTGTCACGGGATCTTTGGCCGAAAAAGAAACGCCATTTTTGACCGCACTTCGTGAAGTGAAAGAAGAAATTGGCGTAGATATTGTAGCGGAACATCTTGAATTGATTGATTGTAACCAATCAGTAGAATTTGAAATTTTTCCGCATTTTCGGTATAAATACGCACCAAATGTTACGCATTGTAAAGAACATTGGTTTTTATTGGCATTGCCTGATGAGCGCGAACCAATATTGACGGAGCATTTAGCATATCAATGGCTTTCGGTAAGTGAAGCGGTGGCATTAACGAAGTCGCCGAATAATGCCGAGGCGATTGCAAAATATTTGGCGGAATAGACCGCTTGATCGTTCGTAGGGACGGGGATAAACCCCGCCCCTACAAATTTAATCAACATCAAATTTTAAGAAGGAAACAAGAGAATGGCAGGTCATAGTAAGTGGGCCAATATTAAACACCGTAAAGCAGCACAAGATGCACAGCGCGGTAAAATCTTTACAAAATTAATTCGTGAATTAGTGACTGCAGCTAAAATTGGTGGCGGTGATGTGAGTGCAAACCCACGTTTACGTGCGGCGGTAGATAAAGCACTTTCAAGCAATATGACGCGTGATACGATCAACCGTGCTATTGAGCGTGGTGTGGGTGGTGGCGATGACACCAATATGGAAACCCGTATTTATGAAGGTTATGGCCCAGGCGGTACAGCGGTGATGGTTGAGTGTTTAAGTGATAACGCAAACCGTACAATCTCACAAGTTCGTCCAAGTTTCACTAAATGTGGTGGTAACTTAGGTACAGAAGGTTCAGTGGGTTACTTATTTAGCAAAAAAGGCTTAATTTTAATTGCACAAGCGGATGAAGATGCCTTAACTGAAGCAGCGATTGAAGCGGGCGCAGACGATATTCAGCCACAAGATGACGGTTCATTTGAAATTTATACCGCTTGGGAAGATTTAGGCTCAGTACGTGATGGTATTGAAGCGGCTGGTTTCAAAATTGAAAATGCAGAAGTTACTATGATTCCATCAACAACCGTTGAGCTTGATGCAGAAACTGCACCAAAATTATTAGATTTAATTAACCGTCTTGAAGATTGTGATGACGTTCAAAACGTTTACCACAACGGTGAAATCAGTGATGAAGTCGCTGCAACACTGTAATATAAACATCAATGGATAGAGGCTGTTCTGAAAAATAAACAGACTCGAGATAAAGTGGGTTTGTTTGTTGCAAATCCACTTTTTATTTTAGGGATAAATAATGGCAATTATTTTAGGTATCGACCCAGGTTCACGGGTTACGGGATATGGGGTCATTCGTCAAAATGGACGGAGATTGGAATATCTTGGTAGCGGTGCTATTCGTACATTAGCCGAAGATATGCCTACGCGTTTAAAGCGTATTTACGCTGGAGTCACAGAAATTATTACCCAGTTTCAGCCTGATATGTTTGCCATTGAAGAAGTATTTTTGGCGAAAAACCCAAATTCCGCGCTAAAATTAGGGCAAGCGCGCGGTACAGCTATTGTGGCGGCAGTAAATCAAGATTTACCTGTTTTTGAGTATGCGGCTCGTTTAGTGAAACAAACGGTAACAGGGATTGGTTCGGCGGATAAAGTGCAAGTGCAGGATATGGTGACCAGAATTTTAAAATTATCTGATAAACCCCAAGCAGATGCGGCGGATGCCTTGGCAATTGCGATTACCCATGCACATACTATACAGCATAGTTTGCAGGTTTCACGCACAGCAAAACCTACGGAAACACAAGAAAAATTAACCGCGCTTTTGCGTACGCGTTATAGTCGAGGACGTTTTCGCTTAAAGATATAGCTGTTGTTTTGTTCAGTCTTTTCCGCTATTATAGCGGAAATTTTTTTATTAGGACGTTAAGATGATCGGTCGTTTACAGGGAAAACTTATTGAAAAACAGCCACCTGAAATATTGCTCGATGTGCAAGGTGTAGGCTACGAATTGTTATTACCAATGACAAGTTTTTATCACTTACCTGAAATAGGTCAGGACTGTACGTTGTTTACGCATTTGGTTGTACGTGAAGATGCTCATTTATTATTTGGCTTTGCAACAAAAACGGACCGCACTTTATTCCGTGAATTAATTAAAACCAATGGTGTTGGACCAAAATTAGCATTGGCTATTTTATCGGCGATGTCCGTACATGAATTTGCTTATGCCATTGAACGCGAAGAATTATCGAAATTAGTGAAAATCCCGGGTGTAGGTAAGAAAACGGCAGAACGCTTGTTGGTTGAACTAAAAGGTAAATTCAAGGGGGTTAAAAAAGCGGACTTCTTTGTGGAAAGCCAATCTATTGTGGCACCAAATACAGAACCTGTTTTACTGGATGCGCCGACAGATGAAGCGATTGCCGCATTAATGGCGTTAGGTTATAAGGCAAATGATGCGGAGAAAATGGTGAAGAAAGTGGCAAAAGCAGGATTAACGAGCGAGCAATTAATTCGAGAAGCATTGAAAGCAGCGTTGTAAAAGATAAAGAAAGATTGTAGAGCAAATGATAGAAGCAGATAGACTAATAAGCGGTGTGGCGAGGCTGGATGATGAAGCAGTGGATCGAGCTATTCGTCCCAAATTACTAGAAGATTATGTGGGGCAGCCGCAAGTGCGGTCACAAATGGAGATTTTTATTCAAGCGGCAAAATTACGCCAGGATGCTTTAGATCATCTTTTAATTTTTGGTCCTCCCGGGTTAGGTAAGACGACATTGGCGAATATTGTGGCGAATGAAATGGGGGTGAATATTCGTACGACTTCGGGACCTGTGTTGGAAAAAGCCGGGGATTTGGCCGCCATGTTGACCAATCTCGAACCTCATGATGTGTTATTTATCGATGAGATTCATCGATTATCGCCTGCGATTGAAGAAGTATTGTATCCGGCAATGGAAGATTATCAATTAGATATTATGATTGGTGAAGGGCCGGCGGCACGTTCGATTAAATTAGATTTACCCCCTTTTACTTTAGTTGGTGCCACAACACGTGCCGGTTCATTAACTTCACCTTTACGAGATCGTTTTGGTATTGTGCAACGGTTAGAATTCTATTCTGTAGAAGATTTGACGGCTATTGTAAGTCGAAGTGCGGTTTGTTTGAACCTAGAAATCTCAGATGAAGCCGCTCATGAAATTGCACGCCGTTCCCGTGGAACACCGCGCATCGCAAATCGTCTATTGCGCCGAGTTCGTGATTATGCGGATGTTAAAAATCGTGGCGTGATCAGTGAAGGGATCGCGAAAGAAGCACTTGCAATGTTAGATATTGATCAAGCAGGATTTGATTATCTTGATCGTAAATTATTGAGTTCTATCATCGAGCGTTTCGATGGTGGACCGGTGGGATTGGATAATCTTGCGGCCGCTATTGGTGAAGAACGAGATACGATTGAAGATGTGTTAGAACCTTATTTGATTCAGCAAGGTTTTTTACAACGCACACCGCGTGGGCGTATTGCCACATCACAGACTTATCGTCATTTTGGCTTACAAAAATTGGTAGAATAGTAAAAAGGCTTATTCGTCATGAATAAGCCTTTTGGGTTAGTTCGTATTTTCTTGCCCTCTATTTAAATGGGTTAACTTAGCTAGACCTTGATCACAACTTTTGATTTGTGTGGCTAATTCCATTTCAAGAATTTGTTTTTTGCTTTGGTTTAGCTTGCTTTGAATTTTGTTAATCTGGGTGTGCGTACCGGGTTGATTTTTTGCTTCAGTAATTAATTTTTCAGTTTCACTGAATAATTTCTGACATTGTAGTGGTAACTTTTCATCTGCTTTTTGATCTGCGGCTAGCGCATTGGTATTCCCCCAAACACCGACTAAAAGTGCGGTGATTAATAATAAAAATTGTCTCATTTGACCATCCTTAACGTCCCTACGCTATCTATTTTATAGTGTTATATAAAAAGATCTAAAATAAAATTCTTTGCAAAATAACAGATTTAAAATAGCTTGTCTAGTTTTTAGTAGGTTAATTAATAAACAATTTACTTATAATGACCTTTCTAAATAATCTATTCCGAGAAAACCTGAGGTTGTAAATTAATTCAAAAAACGTATAATTTGCGCTAGATCAATTCTCTCTATTTTTAATTATTAGTTAAATTTGATGTGATTTCATTTAATTTCATTTAATTTTTAAAAATGTGATCTAGGTAACATTTTAACTATTTTTTATCCTTACAAATAGTAGTAGAATGCTTACCGAATTAGAGTTATTTCTATAGTGGGCGTTCTCTCTAGAGCGGTTTTTGTGGAGATAATTCATTCTTCATACAAAATAAGATTGGATTTTATTTTGTGTGGCCGGGGTGATTACATTAGTAATCATGAGCTTGTAGCCTTGACAAGGAGTTACGAGATGTTAGACGTTGTAGAACTCTCTCGTTTGCAGTTTGCGTTAACTGCGTTGTATCACTTTTTGTTTGTTCCGTTGACATTAGGTCTTTCCTTTATCCTTGTGATTATGGAAACACTTTATGTGACTACCGGCAAAGAAGTGTACAAGGATATGACAAAATTCTGGGGTAAATTATTTGGTATTAACTTTGCATTAGGGGTGACTACCGGTATTACAATGGAATTTCAGTTCGGTACGAACTGGTCATATTACTCTCATTATGTAGGTGATATTTTCGGTGCGCCATTGGCGGTTGAAGCATTACTTGCGTTCTTCTTAGAATCAACATTTGTTGGTTTATTCTTCTTCGGTTGGGATCGTTTATCTAAAGGTAAACACTTGCTTACCACTTACTGTGTGGCATTTGGTTCTAACTTATCTGCAATGTGGATTTTGGTCGCAAATGGTTGGATGCAAAATCCGGTTGCTTCTGAGTTCAATTTTGAAACCATGCGAATGGAAATGACAAGTTTTATGGATTTATGGATGAACCCGGCGGCTCAAAGTAAATTCCTACATACCTTGTCAGCAGGCTATGTGACAGGTGCAATGTTTGTATTGGCAATCAGTGCATATTACCTTTTAAAAGGTCGTGACTTAGATTTCGCAAAACGCTCATTCTCAATTGCCGCAACCTTTGGTTTTATTGCCTCAATTTCTGTATTAATCATGGGTGATGAATCAGGCTATGATGTTGCTAAAACACAACCGGTGAAATTAGCAGCAATGGAAGCAGAATGGCATACTCAACCTGCTCCGGCAGCTTGGAATGCGCTTGCGATTCCTAACCAAGCAGAGCGTAAAAATGATTTTGCACTTTCAGTGCCTATGCTTGGTGGTATTATTGCTACTCGTTCTTTAGACCAACAATATATGGGTCTAAATGATCTTGAAGCACGTAATGAACAACGCGTACGTAATGGTATGGTGGCTTACGGTTTATTACAAGAACTTCATGCGCAGAAAAAAGCCGGTCAAATTGATGAGGCAACAAAAGCACAATTCTTAAATGTGCGTGGAGATTTAGGTTATGGTCTCTTGTTAAAACGTTATACAGACAAAGTTGTTGATGCGACTGATGCACAAATTAAATTAGCAGCAGCAGACAGTATTCCTAATGTTGCACCGGTATTCTGGTCATTCCGTGTAATGGCTGCACTTGGCGGCGTGATTCTATTACTTCTTTTGGCTGCATTTGTACAAAACTTACGTGGTAAAGCAGAGAAAAGTAGTTTATTACTTAAAGCATTATTGTGGAGCTTACCATTACCTTGGATTGCAATTGAGTGCGGTTGGTTCTTAGCAGAATATGGTCGCCAGCCTTGGGCAATCACAGATGTGTTACCAATTGGTGTCGCAAGTTCAGCTTTAGGTACAGGTGATCTTTGGTTCTCAATTGCTTTAATCTGTGGTCTTTACACAATCTTCTTGGTAGTTGAAATGTATTTAATGTTCAAATTTGGTCGTCTAGGTCCAAGTTCATTAAAAACAGGTCGTTACTACTTCGAGCAATCAGCTAAATAGTAGGAGTTTGTTATGATTGATTATGAATTTTTACGCGTTATTTGGTGGGTGCTTGTTTGTGTACTTCTTATCGGTTTCGTGATTACCGATGGCTTTGATATGGGAATGGCTAATTTGCTTCCATTCATGGCGAAAAAAGAAGTTGAGAAACGCATTTTAATTAACTCAGTGGCACCGCACTGGGATGGTAACCAAGTTTGGTTATTAACGGCTGGTGGTGCAATGTTTGCGGCATGGCCAATCGTCTATGCAGCCTCATTCTCAGGCTTCTATATTGCGATGATCTTAGTGCTTGCAGCATTATTCTTCCGTCCATTAGCTTTTGATTACCGCTCAAAATCAGATGGTGCTAAATGGCGTAGTGCGTGGGATTGGGGAATGTTTCTCAGTGGTTTTGTACCGAGCTTAGTCTTTGGTGTTGCATTTGGTAACCTATTACAAGGCGTGCCATTTGAATTCAATGAATTAATGCAAGTGAAATACACAGGTTCATTCTTTGAATTGCTTAATCCGTTTGCATTACTTTGTGGCTTAATCAGCTTTGCTATGTTAACCACACATGGTGCCGCTTGGTTACAAATGAAAACAACTGATGAATTACGTAATCGTGCACGTGCAGTAACACAAACTGGTGCTTTCGCAACCTTGATCTTATTTGTGTTAGCAGGTGTTTGGTTACTCTTCAAAGAAGGTTACATTGTGACGAGTGAAATTGACCATTTCGCCCCATCTTCACCATTAGGTAAAACAGTAGAAACTGCTGTTGGCGCATGGTTTAATAACTATAACACAATGCCTGTATTATACGTGATCCCGGCTCTTGTAGTGATTGGTGCATTAGCAAATATTAGTGCGTCAAAAGCTAACCGTTCAGGTTTTGCATTCTTCTTCTCATCATTAACGATGATTGGAGTAATCTTAACTTGTGCTGTTGCAATGTTCCCATTTGTTATGCCTTCAAGCTCACATCCGGAAATGAGTTTGCTTATGTGGGATTCAACATCAAGTGAATTAACCTTAACCTTAATGTTAGGTTTTGCACTGGTATTTGTTGTGATTTCATTGGCATATACCATCTGGTCGTACGTGAAAATGTTTGGTCGTTTGAACGCCGAGTTCATCGAAGAAAACAAAAACTCATTATACTAATGTAGGGAGAGATTTATGTTCTATGCAATTTGGGTAGTGGGTGTATTGGCTGCAATTTGGTTAAGTGTTGTGATCAATAATAAACTCGAACGTAAAGGTGTATTTGATCCTAAATAGTCAAAATATTCCATTTATAAAAAGAGCTCCGCGGAGCTCTTTTTTTATGTTGATCTTGCAAAGATCTATTGCTAATAAATTAGACTAGTTCTACAATATGCGAGTTTTTTAGCCGAAAGATAACAAGGGTGGCTAACTCTATGACAAGTAACGAATTTATTTTTCCTGTGCGCGTATATTATGAAGATACTGATGCAGGTGGTGTTGTGTATCACGCCCGTTATTTACACTTTTATGAACGTGCTAGAACAGAATTTTTACGCTCTCTTGGTTTTTCACAACAGGCTTTATTAGATGAACATCAACTGGCTTTTGTGGTCAAATCTATGTCCATCGACTATAAGGTGCCTGCGAAGCTTGATGATTTACTTACTGTAATGACACAAGTGACGGAAATCAAAGGGGCGACAATTTTATTTACTCAGCTTTTAAAACGGGCTGAGACAGTGCTGAGTACAGCAACAGTTAAAGTAGCTTGTGTTGACCTTGGCAAAATGAAACCCGTAGCACTTCCAAAAGAAGTTAAAGCTGCATTTTTAAACTAAGTTTTGTGAGAAAAATGGTTTAGTAAGATAAGCCGTTTCTTTTAAACAAACGCTTATTTCTTGGAGTTATCAATGACTGCTGAATTGAACTTTTTAGATTTATTTCTAAAGGCGAGTATCGTTGTTCAAATCGTTATTCTTATTCTTATTTCGTTCTCTATTATTTCTTGGGCGATTATTATTCAGCGTAGCCGTATTTTGACGAGCGCACTAAAAGATTCAAATGCATTTGAAGATCGTTTTTGGTCCGGTGAAGATTTGAATAAATTATATGATGGTTTATCTAACCGTAGAGATGCCAACTTAACTGGAAGCGAGCAAATTTTCTTTGCTGGTTTTAAAGAATTTGCACGTTTAAAACAAGTGAATCCTGATGCGCCGGATGCCATTATTAAAGGAAGTACACGCGCAATGAATCTTGCAATGAACCGTGAATTAGAAGACTTAGAGAGCCGCATTCCTTTCTTGGCAACAGTGGCATCAGTGAGTCCTTATGTGGGATTATTTGGAACTGTTTGGGGGATTATGCACGCATTTATGGCGTTAAGCGGTGCAAAACAAGCCACCTTACAAATGGTCGCTCCTGGTATTGCTGAAGCGTTGATTGCAACTGCAATCGGTTTATTTGCGGCAATCCCTGCGGTTATGGCTTATAACCGTTTAAGTTTGCGTGTAAATAAATTAGAGCAAAATTACGGTAACTTTATTGATGAATTTACTACGATTTTGCAACGTCAAGTATTTGCAAAAAACAACTAATTTTCTCACCGCACTTTGTGCACTTATCATTTAAAGTGCGGTTTATTTTGAACGTGTTTTACGAGGTTTACTATGGCGTATCGCCGTAATAAAGAGAGAAGTATTAAATCGGAGATTAATATTGTTCCATTTTTGGACGTATTGTTGGTACTTGTGTTGATCTTTATGGCAACTGCTCCGATTATTAGCCAAAGTGTCCAGGTAGATTTACCTGATGCAGTGGAAAGCCAAAATGTCTCAAATGAAGACAAAGTACCCGTTATTCTTGAGGTGGCGGGGATTGGGCAATATGCTATTTCAATTGAGGGGGAACGTTCTGAAGGATTAACGGAGGAAATGGTGACTCAAATAATGAAAGCAGAATTTGAAAAGGATCCTAATACCTTATTTCTTGTAGGTGGTGCAAGTACAGTACCTTACGAGGAAGTGATAAAGGCATTGAATTTACTGCATTTAGCCGGAATTAAATCAGTTGGGTTGATGACCGATCCGATTTAAATATTTTATATTAATCCTCGTATTTAAGGATAAATTGTGACAACACAACGAAAAAAGAAAGAGACTAATGAATTTTTGATCTCGATTGTTCTGCATATTATTTTGTTTGGGTTGTTAATCATTGGCTCGTTTTTCACCAAAACCATTGAAACAATGGGCGGTGGTGAAGGTGATGGCGATGTGATAGGTGCGGTAATGGTTGATACAGGATCAGCTGCGCAAGAATGGGGACGTTTGAAGCAACAAAATAGAGGCTCTAAAGATAAAGCTCAACCTGTTCCTGAGCCTGTAATAGAAGATAAACCTGTTCCACCGGAACCAACGCCACAGGAAAATTTAGAACAACAACGCCAAGAGATTGAAAAGCAAAAACAACTTGAGCAGCAGAAGCAATTAGAGCAACAGAAGCAAGCTGCAGCAGAAAAAGCACGCCAAGAAGCCTTAGAAAAAGCTAAAGAAGAAGCTGAGGCTAAAGCAAAAGAAGCGGCAGAAGCGGCTAAGCTGAAGAAAGAGGCTGAAGCAAAACGTTTAGCTGCAGCGGCTAAACAAGCAGAAGAAGAGGCTAAAGCGAAGGCGAAAGCTGTACAAGAAGCAAAAGAAAAAGCAGAGAAGGAAGCAAAAGAAAAAGCGGAGAAGGAAGCGAAAGCAAAAGCTGAAAAAGCAGCTAAAGCCAAAGCAGAGAAGGAAGCAAAAGAAAAAGCGGAGAAAGAAGCTAAAGCAAAAGCTGAAAAAGAGGCAAAAGCCAAAGCGGCTGCAGAAGCGAAAGCCAAAGCCGATGCAAATGCTAAGGCAGCTTCTCAAGCAAATCAAGCCGCTTTAGATGATCTGTTTGGATCTGTTGGCGGTGGCAGTGCTTCAAAAGGTGGAAATACCAATAAAGCAGGTTCTCAAGGTAGTGGTGCTGCGCTTGGAGCTGGTGATGGTGGCAAAACAGGGGATCAATATGGGGCGTTAATTAAAAAAGAAGTGAAACGCCGTCTATTGGTTGATCCTAGTTTGAAAGGCAAGGTATGCGATGTTCGCATTAATTTGGGACGTGATGGGACTATTTTAGGATATCAGCGCGTTTCCGGACCGGATGATATTTGTTCTGCTGCATTAAGTGCCATTGCAAGAACGAAAAAAGTACCGGCTCCGCCATCAGATGATATTTACAATAAATATAAGTCATCAATTATTAGCTTTGACTTGAAATAAATTCTAATTAACCGACTAAAAAAAGGTGATCATAATGAAATTAATCGCTCGTATTATGAGTGTTTTTGCCATGTTATTTTTTGTAATTAACATTGCGCAAGCAGATGACGAAGTTCGTATCGTTATCGATGAAGGTGTGGAAGGCGCGCGTCCAATTGCAGTGGTACCTTTCAAAGCAAATGGTTCCGTGCCTGCTGATATTGCAGAGATCATTTCTGCTGATTTACGCAATAGTGGTAAATTTAATCCATTACCCGTAAGCCAAATGCCACAACAACCCGGTTCGGCATCTGAAGTTACGCCTGATGCTTGGTCTGCTTTAGGTATTGATGCCATTGTTGTAGGGCAGGTAACACCGGTAGGTGATGGTTATAATATTGCTTATCAGTTAGTTGATACTATTGGGGCGTCAGGTAATGCAGGGGCAGTGTTAGCACAAAACTCTATCACCGTTCAGCCTAAATGGATTCGTTGGGGGGCTCACCAAGTAAGCGATGAGGTATTTGAAAAAATGACTGCAATTAAAGGGGCGTTTAGAACTCGAATTGCTTACATTGTTCAAAAAAATGGTGGCTCTCAACCTTATGAAGTTCGCGTTGCCGATTATGATGGTTTTAACCAATTTGTTGTAACACGTAGCTCTCAGCCATTAATGTCGCCGGCTTGGTCTCCAGATGGTCAACGTTTAGCTTACGTATCTTTTGAAAATAAAAAATCACAGTTAGTTGTTCATAACTTAACTTCCGGTCAACGAAAAGTGGTTGCCTCATTCCCAGGTCACAATGGCGCACCCGCATTTTCGCCTGATGGTTCGCAATTAGCCTTTGCTAATAGCCAAGATGGACAATTAAATATTTATGTAATGAATTCGAATGGTGGACAGCCGACTCAGTTAACACGAGGTGCAGGTAATAATACTGAACCAAGTTGGACGCCTGATGGTCGTATTCTGTTCACATCCGATAGAAACGGCTCACCGCAAGTTTATTCAATGAGCGCGTCAGGTGGCGGTGCTACATTGGTAGGCAGTGGCCGTAGTTATAGCGGCCAGATGAGTTCTGACGGTAAATCAATGGTGATGATTTCAGGTGATAATGTTGTGAAGTATGATTCTGCAACAGGTTCATCACAGGTGTTAAGTTCGACTTTCTTAGATGAAAGCCCAAGCATTTCACCAAATGGAATCATGATTATTTATAGCTCTACCCAAGGACTAGGAAAGGTGCTACAATTAGTGTCCGCAGACGGACGCTTTAAAGCTCGGTTGCCAGGAAGTGATGGGCAAGTAAAATTCCCTGCTTGGTCACCTTACTTAACTAAATAAAGAAACTCTAAGGAGATTTTTGATGAAATTAGCAAAATTATTATTAGTTGCTCCAGTATTAGCATTAGCTGCATGTAGTTCATCAGACAATAATGCTAACGCAAACAACGCGGCTCAACAATTCGGTGGTTACTCTGTTGAAGATTTACAACAACGTTATAACACAGTTTACTTTGATTTCGATAAATTCGATATCAAAGCTGAATCAGCTCAATTGTTAGACGCTCACGCGGCATACTTAACAGCTACTCCGGCTGCTAAAGTATTAGTAGAAGGTAACACTGATGAACGTGGTACTCCAGAGTACAACATCGCATTAGGTCAACGTCGTGCAGATGCAGTAAAATCATACTTAGCAACTAAAGGTGCTAACAACGTTTCTACTGTTTCTTACGGTGAAGAAAAACCTGCAGTGTTAGGTCACGATGAAGCAGCATACAGCAAAAACCGTCGTGCTGTGTTAGCATACTAATTTTGAATTAATTTCAAATTAGCGAACAGGCTCTGAAAAGAGCCTGTTTTATTTTGTATTGAATGGCGAAGTGCGGTCAAAATTTATGAAATATTTGGGATGATTGTTGACTATTCATCCAATCAGACAAGTTTTTGCAAAATAGTTGTTGATTATTAAATTTAAATCCGTATTATATGCACCCGTTGCAACGCATTATTTTGTTGTGATGATTAAGTGGGTCGTTAGCTCAGTCGGTAGAGCAGCGGACTTTTAATCCGTTGGTCGAAGGT
>NZ_CAMEFX010000043.1 GCF_945915845.1 uncultured Actinobacillus sp.
GGTGCAATGCGTGCAGTATTAGAAGTTGCAGGTGTACACAACGTTCTTTCTAAAGCATACGGTTCAACTAACCCAATTAACGTTGTTCGTGCAACAATCGATGCATTAGCAAATATGAAATCACCAGAAATGGTAGCTGCGAAACGTGGCAAAACCGTTGATGAAATTTTGGGGTAATTGATAATGGCTAAAACTATTAAAGTAACACAAGTTCGTAGCTCTATCGCTCGTTTACCGAAGCATAAAGCTACTCTACGTGGTCTTGGTCTTCGCCATATGCATCATACCGTTGAGTTAATTGATACTCCAGCAGTACGTGGTATGATCAACCAAGTTTCATACATGGTTAAAGTGGAGGAGTAATAGAATGCGTTTAAATACTCTATCTCCGGCTGAAGGTGCTAAGCACAGTGCTAAGCGTTTAGGTCGTGGTATCGGTTCTGGTTTAGGTAAAACTGGTGGCCGTGGTCATAAAGGTCAGAAATCTCGTACTGGTGGTAAAGTTCGCCGCGGTTTCGAGGGTGGTCAAATGCCTTTATATCGTCGTTTACCAAAATTTGGTTTTACATCAATGAAAGCTGCTGTAACAGCAGAAGTTCGTTTGAGTGATTTAACTAAAGTTGAAGGTAACGTAGTAACTTTAGAAACCTTAAAAGCAGCTAATGTTTTAACTAAAGATATCCAATTTGCAAAAATTATTTTTGCAGGTGAAGTTAAAGGTGCAGTAGTTGTTCGTGGTTTAGGCGTGACTAAAGGTGCTAAAGCGGCTATCGAAGCTGCCGGCGGTTCAATCGAGGAATAATTAACAAATGGCTAAGCAACCAGGTTATCAAAGTCGAAGTACTCAAAGCGGTAGTAGTGAACTTAAAAGTAGATTACTTTTTGTATTAGGTGCACTGATCGTTTTCCGTATTGGTTCTTTTATTCCGGTTCCTGGTATTGATGCGGCCGTGCTAGCTCAATCGCTAGAACAGCAAAAAGGCACCATCATAGATATGTTAAACATGTTTTCTGGTGGTGCATTAAGCCGAGCATCTATTTTTGCATTAGGTATTATGCCGTATATTTCGGCATCGATTATTATTCAATTACTTGCGACAGTTTATCCAGCATTAGCTGAGTTAAAAAAAGAAGGTGAGTCAGGTCGCCGTAAAATGAGTAAATATACTCGTTATACAACATTGGCTTTGGCGACACTACAAGCAATTGGTATCGCAACAGGTTTACCTAGCATGATACCTGGACTTGTACCTAATATAGGTTTTGCTTTCTACTTCACAGCTGTGATCAGTTTGGTTACTGGAACCATGTTCTTAATGTGGTTGGGTGAACAAATTACTGAACGTGGTATTGGAAATGGTATTTCGATCATTATCTTTGCAGGGATTGTTGCAGGTTTACCTGCTGCTATTGGACATACGATTGAGCAAGCTCGTCAAGGGCAGATGCACCCATTAGTTCTTTTATTGATTGCCGTAATTGTATTCGCAGTACTTTATTTTGTTGTTTACGTAGAACGTGGACAACGCCGTATTAAAGTCGAATATGCTAAACGTCAACAAGGTCGTCAAATTTTAGGTGGACATTCAACTCATTTACCATTAAAAGTGAATATGTCAGGTGTAATGCCAGCAATTTTTGCTTCAAGCATTATTTTATTTCCTGCAACAATCAGTTCATGGTTTGGTGAGAGTGCTAGTTTTGAATGGTTAACTAATTTTGCGATGATGTTGCAGCCAGGCCAGCCGATTTATTTAATCGTGTATGCCGCTGCAATCATGTTCTTTAGTTTCTTCTATGCTGCAATGCAATTTAATCCACGTGATACAGCCGATAATTTGAAAAAATCTGGCGCATTCATACCAGGAATTAGACCAGGTGAACAAACATCACGTTATATTGATAAAATTATGGCTCGCTTAACATTAATTGGCGGTCTATATGTTGTATTCGTATGTTTGGTTCCTTACATTATGATGTCAGCTTGGAATGTACAATTTTATTTTGGTGGTACATCTTTGCTCATTATCGTAATGGTAATTATGGATTTCATCGCACAGGTTCAGAGTCACTTAATGTCGACAAAATATGAATCTGCTTTGAAAAGAGCAAACCTTAAAGGTTTTGGACAGTAATTGTCCTTTAGATAATAGGGATAAGCAATGAAAGTTCGTGCTTCCGTAAAGAAAATTTGTCGTAACTGTAAAATTGTAAAACGTGAAGGTGTTGTACGTGTATTGTGCAGCGATCCTAAACATAAACAACGTCAAGGTTAATAGATAATATTTTCTTGCAAAGAACAGGCTGAGCATATATAATGCTCAGCTCATTTACATCCTTGACATACTGTTTGAGTATCCTGAAAACGGGCTTTTCAAGATCAGTATGTCAAATTAATTAACAATAGGAGTGCATAGTGGCCCGTATTGCAGGCATTAACATTCCTGATCACAAACACACTGTAATCGCTTTAACAGCAATTTACGGTATCGGCAAAACTCGCGCACAAGCTATTTGTGCTGCAACAGGTATTGCTGAAAGCGTTAAGATCAGCGAATTGTCTGAAGAGCAGATTGAAAAACTGCGTGACGAAGTTGGTAAATTTACCGTTGAAGGTGATTTACGTCGTGAAGTAACACTTAACATCAAGCGTCTTTTAGATCTTGGTTGTTACCGTGGTCTACGTCATCGTCGTAGTTTACCGGTACGTGGTCAACGTACTAAAACTAACGCGCGTACCCGTAAGGGTCCTCGTAAACCGATCAAAAAATAGTCGGGGTAAATATTAATGGCTAAAACACCAGTTCGTGCACGTAAACGTGTAAAAAAACAAGTTGTAGATGGCGTAGCGCATATTCACGCGTCTTTCAACAATACAATCGTGACTATTACTGACCGTCAAGGTAATGCTCTTGCGTGGGCAACTGCAGGTGGTTCAGGTTTCCGCGGTTCTCGTAAATCGACTCCATTTGCTGCACAAGTAGCTGCAGAGCGCTGTGCTGAAATGGTTAAAGAGTTCGGTTTAAAGAACTTGGAAGTTATGGTTAAAGGTCCGGGTCCAGGTCGTGAATCAACAATTCGTGCATTAAATGCAGCGGGTTTCCGTATCACGAATATTACTGACGTGACTCCGATTCCACATAACGGTTGTCGTCCACCGAAAAAACGTCGCGTTTAATCAGACGTTAGGATTATTGGAGAAAGAAAATGGCAAGATATTTGGGTCCAAAACTCAAGCTAAGCCGTCGTGAAGGCACTGATTTATTCCTTAAATCAGGCGTGCGTGCTATCGATTCTAAATGTAAAATTGATACAGCACCAGGTCAACACGGTGCTCGCAAACCGCGTTTATCTGACTACGGTAGTCAGTTACGTGAAAAACAAAAAGTTCGCCGTATCTACGGTATTTTAGAACGTCAATTCCGCAACTATTACAAAGAAGCGAACCGTTTAAAAGGTAACACAGGTGAAAACTTATTAGTGTTACTTGAAGGTCGTTTAGATAACGTTGTATATCGTATGGGATTTGCTGCGACTCGTGCAGAAGCTCGCCAATTAGTGAGCCACAAAGCGATCGTTGTAAATGGTCGTGTTGTTAATATCCCATCTTTCCAAGTTTCAGTTGATGATGTGATCGCTGTGCGTGAAAAATCTAAAAAACAAGCACGTATCAAAGCATCATTGGAATTAGCAGAACAAAAAGAAAAACCAACTTGGTTAGAAGTTGATGCTGCTAAAATGGAAGGTGTGTTCAAACGTGTTCCTGAACGTTCTGACTTATCAGCAGACATTAACGAACATCTGATCGTTGAGCTTTATTCTAAATAATAGTTAAAGCTTAGAAGCAAAGAGAGGATAAAATGCAGGGTTCTGTTACAGAATTTTTAAAGCCACACTTAGTTGATATTGAACAAATTAGTTCAACTCATGCTAAAGTGATCTTAGAACCGTTAGAGCGTGGTTTTGGCCATACTCTAGGAAATGCATTACGTCGTATTCTTCTATCTTCAATGCCAGGTTGTGCTGTAACTGAAGTGGAAATTGAAGGCGTATTGCATGAGTATAGTAGTAAAGAAGGTGTTCAAGAAGATATCCTTGAAGTGCTCTTAAACTTAAAAGGCCTAGCGGTAAAAGTTCAGAATAAAGACGATGTCTTTCTGACACTAAACAAATCTGGAATTGGCCCTGTTGTTGCAGCAGACATCACTCATGATGGTGATGTTGAAATCGTGAATCCTGAACACGTGATTTGCCACTTAACAGATGAAAATGCATCAATTAATATGCGTATTCGTGTTCAACGTGGTCGTGGTTATGTGCCGGCATCAGCTCGCGTACATACACAGGATGAAGAGCGTCCAATTGGTCGTCTATTAGTAGATGCTTGTTATAGCCCAGTAGATCGTATTGCTTATAATGTAGAAGCAGCACGTGTTGAACAGCGTACTGACTTAGACAAATTAGTTATTGAGTTAGAAACAAATGGCACTATTGATCCAGAAGAAGCAATTCGCCGTGCAGCAACAATTTTAGCAGAACAGCTTGATGCATTCGTTGATTTGCGTGATGTTCGTCAACCAGAAGTTAAGGAAGAGAAACCGGAATTTGATCCGATTTTACTCCGTCCTGTTGATGACTTAGAGTTGACAGTTCGTTCTGCTAACTGTTTGAAAGCAGAAACAATTCATTATATCGGTGATTTGGTACAGCGTACTGAAGTTGAGTTATTAAAAACACCTAACCTTGGTAAGAAATCTCTTACTGAAATTAAGGATGTGCTTGCTTCGCGCGGTCTATCATTAGGTATGCGCCTTGATAATTGGCCACCAGCAAGTATTGCTGATGAATAGTGGTCATTAGGTTAAGATTTTTCTGAGAAGGATAAGATCATGCGCCATCGTAAGAGTGGTCGTCAACTAAACCGTAATAGCAGTCATCGTCAAGCGATGTTCCGTAATATGGCAAGTTCTTTAATTAGTCATGAAATCATCAAGACTACATTGCCAAAAGCGAAAGAATTACGTCGAGTAGTTGAACCGTTAATTACATTAGCAAAAACTGATAGCGTAGCTAACCGTCGTTTAGCATTCGCTCGTACTCGCAACATTGAAACTGTTGCTAAATTATTCAATGAATTAGGTCCACGTTTTGCTCAACGTGCAGGTGGTTACACCCGTATCTTAAAATGTGGTTTCCGTGCAGGTGACAACGCGCCAATGGCTTACATTGAGCTAGTTGATCGTCCTGAAGTTGCAGCTGAACAAGCAGCAGAATAATTTTACATTGACTTAAAAAGCCCGATAGATTTATCGGGCTTTTGTTTTTCAAAATTCTTCTCATATCTCACCGTTTGTCACCATTTTTTATCAAAATTTTAAATAATGCTAGCATTATTTAGTTCATTACTTGCGTAATGAACTAAAATCATCTCTGCCAAAACATTTAGCATTACTATGAAGGTATATTTATGATTAAAGAACAGATGAAAAACGGTATGTTTGCTTATAAAGGGTTAAGTGGAACTTACTACCAGTATGATTTAAGCAATCCTGTTGATAAGCAGCTTTACGAAACAGATATTGCCGCTCAAACAAGGGATAAACTTTCTCTCAATCTCTATCGTCAGTTAGAAAATGGTGGAGGTGTCTATGAAAATTTGTAAATATCTCAAAATGCCCACTTATTTTTTATCACTGTTTTTCACAATGTTGATTACTATTACGGTTGTTTCTACAACAGCTTATGCAGAAACCAAAATGGTGGAAGTTTATACCAAGTTTTCTGATCAACAATTGATTGATATTGCGAAGAAAAGATATCCAATAGTTGAGTTGGATGGACAAGGAAAGATCAGAATTACCAATGAGTTGGGGCAAAAAGTAGTGATTTTTAATCATAGTGACACTGGCTATTTATCATTTAAAATGTCTTGGGGTGCTAATAATAATATTTCATTGAAAAGCGTCAATAAATGGAATACGACAAAAAGATTTCTCACTGCTTATATTGATGCAGTTGGTAATCTTATTTTACACGATGATCTAGATATAGAGGAGGGTATTAGTAAGGCTGATTTATTGAATGTTTTATCTAGAACCTTTATGGAGGGTTATCTATTTTCGTCTGACATGCCAAAGGAATAGTAAACACTTTTTTATACATAAGCTCGAGTAAATACTTGAGCTTGTGTTTTATGAGCGGTCAGAATAATTTAACATTTGCAGACCTTATCCCAAATTATGTGTAAATACCCATTTCAACTTAACGGTGATCGTCTAGGCGATCACCAAAATCAATCATAAATCGATTCATCACCAGTTTCCGGTTCTGAATGGGTTTAGGTAATAAACCGTTTATACCTTGTTTATCGAAGGCTTACAACCATTGGCTAATAATACTGTAGTTTGGAATACCGAAATATAATGCAGCAAATCTTATCGAAAATTGCCCATGTTTAACCGTTTGTATTACAGATAACTTGAACTCGGGTGAGTACATTTGTTTGTTGTGACAAACTGCTAACTCATTGATACCATTTTGATTATACTGATTAATCCAATGTCTTAATGTGGCTTCATTAAGCTGAAAATGATGACGAGTTAATGACTGATTTTTACCGTTTTGAAGATAAAATTCGATAACATTTTGCTTGAAAGATGGATTGTATTTAGTCATAAAAAATCTGCACCTTAATCAGTTGATTGTTTAGTCCAACTTTTGGGGTGCAGATCATTTAGCGAGTGGTTTAATTAAACTGGAAATTTAAATTATCGCTATTCATAGATGTTTGACTTATAAGATATTTTGATATCCTTCCATTACTGCTTTAGGCCATACACTGGATTGTACTTCACCGATATGATGTTTTTGTAGTAATAACATTGCTAAACGTGATTGACCAATGCCCCCACCGATAGATAACGGCATGCGGCCATTAATTAAATCTTGGTGCCAGTCAAATTTCAAGCGATCTTCATCATTGGTTAATGCTAGCTGTTTACGAAGTGCGGTTTCATCTACGCGAATCCCCATAGAAGAAAGTTCAAACGCACGGTTTAATACAGGGTTCCACACTAAAATATCACCGTTTAAGCCTTTGTAATCGCCTTCAGATACGGTTGTCCAGTCGTCATAGTCTGGTGCTCGAACATCATGTGGTTTACCATCAGATAGCGCGCCTCCAATACCAATTAGGAATACTGCGCCATGTTCTTTACAAATTTCATTTTCACGTTCTTTATCACTCATGCCAGGGAAGCGTTTAACTAAGTCTTCACTATGCACAAATGTGATTTCTTCAGGTAAGAATTTGGATAAACCAAATTTTTGGCTTACTGCATCCTCTGTTTCACGAATTGCCGCATAAATAGAGCGTACAGTTTCTTTTAAGTAATCAAGGTTACGGCGGCCCTCAGGAATCACTTTTTCCCAGTCCCATTGATCGACATACACAGAGTGGGTTTGATCAAGACTGTCTTCATCTGGGCGTAACGCTTTCATATGAACAAATAACCCCTCACCTTCAGCAAAACCAAAACGCGCTAATGTATGACGTTTCCATTTTGCTAAGGAATGAACCACTTCAAAAGTGGCCCCTTCGATCATTTTAACGTTTACTTGTACTGCTTTTTCTTTACCTGATAAGTTATCTTGGATACCGTTGCCTACTTGACTTAAAATGGGACCTTGTACTTCGACTAAACCTAAATGCTCGGCTAATTTTTCTGTAAATGTGTTTTTAGCGAAACTAATTTCTTGTTGTTGTAAAATAAATGACTTCTTCATAATTTAAACCTTATTTTTTCTTTGTAATGCGTTTCATTGAACGCTTGTTGCATATTATTTAATATGTTCAATGTAAAATTCAACACTTTTTATTAAAAAAAGGATATAATAAATGTATTCGATAAAAAATAGTGTGTTTTTTTAGAGGAAATCTAAAAGGAGTGTCTTATGTACGCAATAGATAACTTAGATCAACAAATTTTACGAGTATTAACACGTGATGCTCGTACGCCTTATGCTGAAATGGCAAAAAATTTTGGTGTAAGCCCCGGTACTATTCATGTTCGTGTGGAAAAAATGCGTCAAGCAGGCATTATTGAAGGAACCAAAGTGCGTATTGACGAACGTAAGTTGGGTTATGATGTTTGCTGTTTTATTGGTATTATTCTTAAAAGCGCAAAAGATTATGATAAAGTTATCAAACAATTAGAGGCATTTGATGAAGTGGTAGAAGCTTATTATACAACGGGCAACTATTCTATTTTTATAAAAGTGATGACACATACTATCGCGGAATTGCATCAAGTTTTAGCGACAAAAATTCAATTAATTGATGAGATTCAATCAACTGAAACGCTTATTTCGATGCAAAACCCAATTTTACGTGACATTAAGCCTTAAGATCTTTTATTGAAAGATAAACCGAGCTTAATTATCTCCATGAAGTTTCATTAACAGCCGATCCATTGCGCGATAGCCTAATGCTTCGGCTAAATGAGCTTTACTAATAGTAGATTCATTATTTAAGTCAGCAATGGTTCGTGCAACTTTTAAAATTCGATGATAAGCACGTACAGATAATCCTAATTTTGTTAGGGCATTTTCTAAAAAAATAGCGTCAACTTGTTGAAGTGGACAAAATTTTTCGATTTCTTTACTTGAAAGATGTGAATTCACTTTCCCTTGTCGGTTTAACTGCAATTCTCGAACTTTTAATATTTTTGACCGCACTTGCGCACTCGTTTCCCCTCGTTCTTCGTGACCTTGTAAAGCCCCCTGCGGTAGTAAAGGGACTTCAATGGATAAATCAAAGCGATCGAGAAAGGGGCCTGAAAGACGGTTGAGATAACGGATAATTTGTTGTGGCGATGTCCTATTATGTGTGCCTTGATAGTTTCCTGTTGGGCTTGGATTCATGGCGGCAATGAGTTGAAAGCGTGCGGGAAATTGGATTTTTGCTGTTGCACGTGAAATGATGATTTCGCCACTCTCAAGAGGTTGACGCAAGGCATCTAATACCTTTCGTTCAAATTCAGGAAGCTCATCCAGAAAAAGCACACCATTATGTGCCAAGGAAATTTCACCAGGTCGTGGAATAGAACCGCCTCCCACAAGTGCCGGTAAGGATGCACTATGATGTGGTGCGCGAAATGGGCGTTGTTTCCAATTAGAAAAATTCAATTCATTTTGTACTAAACTGGCAACTGATGCTGTTTCAATGGCTTCTTGGTCCGTCATTTCAGGCAAGAGATCTGTTAAACGACTAGCCAGCATAGTTTTTCCTGTTCCGGGAGGACCAAGAAAGAGTAAATTATGTTGTCCGGCAGCGGCGATAGTTAATGCACGTTTAGCATGTTGTTGTCCAATGATATCGGTAAGATCTTTTTTATTTTCTTGTGAAAAATTCACCGCACTTTGCGTTGCCAGCTGACTTGCACAAGGTAAATTTTCTTGATTATTCAAGAAATTAACTACCTCAAGCAATGTATTGGCATAATAGGTTTCTTGTTCAGAAATTAAGGATGCCTCATTGGCATTTTGCGTAGCAATGATCATTTGGCGTTTTACTTCTTTTGCAGCCAAAATAGCTGGAATTACGCCCTGGACTCCACGTAAATTCCCTGTCAGTGCAAGTTCGCCTAGAAACTCAAATTGGCGCAAATGTTTAGCTTCAATTTGTCCTGAAGCAGCAAGAATACCTAGAGCAATGGGCAAATCAAAACGTCCACCTTCTTTGGGTAAATCCGCGGGTGCGAGGTTTACTGTAATACGTTTAGCAGGATATTTGAATTGGGCGTTAAGCAATGCACTACGTACCCGATCCTGTGCTTCTTTAACAGTTTTCTCGGGCAGCCCTACGAGGACAAATGCAGGTTTACCGTTGCTAATATGTACTTCAATGGTGACCAGTGGGGCTTGAACCCCCATAGATGCGCGACTATAAACAATAGCAAGGGACATATAAAATTCTCCAGAACAAAATTTTGGAGAACTATAGAGAAGACGTGATCTGATTTAAATATGAGAAACTCAATTTTGGAATACAGATCACAAATTTAATTGATTACTCGGTAATATTTGGTGCGAACCAACTGTTTAACTTGGCGGCTAAACGATCTACCCCTAATTTACTTAAGGCAGAAAGCGGTTCAACTTGAATATCACCTTGGAATGGTAAAATGGCTTCACGTACCATTTTTACTGTTTTACTTCGCACACTTTGGCTAAGTTTATCCGCCTTTGTGAGTGCTAAATAGATCGGTAAATTAGCTGACACAGCCCATTCAATCATTTGTTGGTCAAGATCTTTTAAAGGATGGCGAATATCCATCAAAATGACTACGCCACGTAAGCATTCACGTTTCTGTAAATATTCCCCAAGGGATTTTTGCCATTGCAGTTTCATTTGTTCAGGAACGGCAGCATAACCATATCCTGGCAAATCCACTAATTTACATTGTGGCTCTACTTCAAATAAGTTGATTAACTGGGTGCGCCCAGGGGTTTTTGAGGTACGAGCTAAGTTTTTTTGATTGGTTAATACATTGAGTGCAGTAGATTTGCCTGCATTAGAACGTCCTGCGAAGGCAATTTCAATACCAGTATCTTCAGGGAGCTGTTTAATATTGGCTGCACTCGTTAAAAAATGGGTTTTGTGATAATTTAGTTTAAATTCAGTCATCATTTCTATTATAATAAGAAGTAAAAAGTGCGGTAGATTGTACCGCACTTTGTTATTTTTCGCTTGCTGGATAGTATACTCTAAAACTAACAAACCAAAAAACGTTTTTATTTCGAGGAAATATTGCATACAATAGACAAAAATCCGTGATTAATCCCTACGCTTTTTCTCAAAATATTGTATTTTATGCTACAAAATGGCTATAGAAAAGTGTGGTCAATTTAGAAGGATGTGGCATGACAACCGATTTCTCTTATTTACAACAAAAACGTAAACAATTGAATTTAAAAGTGAATACAGTTTGTGAGCAAGCTAATATTACCCGCGCTTATTTTAACCAACTTGTCAGTGGGAAAATTAAAAACCCGAGTGCAGCAAAATTGACTGCTCTGCATAAAGTGTTGCAGATTGTAGAGCAACAAGACAAGCGAATTGGGGTGATTTTTGGTAAATTTTACCCTGTTCACACAGGGCATATTAATATGATTTACGAAGCGTTTAGTAAAGTAGATGAATTACATGTAGTTGTTTGTACAGATACCGAACGCGACTTGAAATTATTCCAAGAAAGTAAAATGAAGCGGATGCCAACCAATCAAGATCGTTTGCGTTGGATGCAGCAGATTTTTAAATATCAGAAAGATCAAATCTTTATTCATCATTTAGTGGAAGACGGTATTCCGAGTTATCCGAATGGCTGGGAAGGCTGGTCGAGTGCGGTGAAAAATCTACTTGTTTCAAAAAATGTTAATCCAAGCATTGTGTTTAGTAGTGAAGTACAAGATAAGGAACCTTATGAAAAATATCTTGGGTTAGAAGTGGTATTGGTTGATCCGCAACGAGAATTCTTTAACGTTTCTGCCACGAAAATTCGTACTAATCCATTCCATTATTGGAAATTTATTCCGAAAGAAGTCCGTCCATTTTTTGCGAAAACGATTGCTATTTTGGGTGGAGAAAGTAGTGGTAAGTCTGTCTTGGTGAACAAGTTAGCAACGGTATTTAATACTACATCTGCGTGGGAATATGGGCGTGAATTTGTGTTTGAGCAGCTAGGGGGGGATGAACAAGCAATGCAATATTCTGATTATCCTCAAATGGCATTAGGCCATCAAAAGTATGTGGATTATGCCGTACGCCATGCACACAAAGTCGCATTTATTGACACGGATTACATTACAACACAGGCGTTTTGCATTCAGTATGAGGGTAAGTCTCATCCATTTTTGGATTCAATGATCAAAGAATATCCTTTTGATGTGACGATTTTGCTTAATAATAATACAAAATGGGTTAATGATGGTTTACGAAGCCTGGGCTCTGCGCGTCAACGTCAGCGTTTCCAGCAGTTGCTTAAGAAATTGCTTGATAAATATAATGTGCCTTATATCGAAATTACCTCACCAAGTTATTTAGAACGTTATAACCAAGCGAAAGAAATAGTTGAGAAGATTCTCAATGATGAAGAAATTTTAGATTTAGCGCATGATAATATCCAGGCTACCAAATAGGAGCAAACAATGATTTTATTTGCCGGCGATCCGCATGGTTATTATGAACATTTGTATCCCTTTGTTCAGCATCAAGACAATGTTGCAGTGGTTATTTTAGGTGACTTACAATTAACCCATGTGGATGAGCTTGAACGCTTGGCGAAACATTGTGATCTTTGGTTTATTCATGGCAATCACGACAGCAAAACTGTCGCTGCTTTCGAATGTTTGTGGGGGACGGAATGGAAATCTCGTAATTTACATGGACGCGTTGTGGATATTCAAGGAAAACGTATTGCCGGGCTTGGTGGTGTGTTTCGTGGGCAAATTTGGATGCCCCCAAAAAAGCCATTATTTTTTGATCCTATCCATTATTGTCAATATTGCCCCCCTGAAAAACTATGGCGAGGTGGCATTCCGTTGCGGCACCGCACATCTATTTTTCCATCTGATATTGAAACATTACAAACACAACATGCAGATATTCTTGTTAGTCATGAGGCACCATTCCCCCATCCAACAGGTTTTGCGGTGCTTAATGAACTAGCTAATGCCATGGGCGTAAAACAGTTTTATCATGGTCATCACCATGAAAATTTTGATTATTCTGCAATGAATCATTATGCATTCCAAATTATCAATGTTGGATTTCGTAGTGTGGCAACTGAAGATGGCGAATATTTGTTGAAAGGCATTGATGACAGAGATAAGTTGCAGAGAGATTAGGGTCTGTTTATCTTTCAATAAAAGGCTGCGGCGGAGCTTATTTTTTGCCTTGATTGGGCAAAAAAGAAGCCCGCCCCTTCGGGTTGTGCCTAAAAAAGCCATCGTCGTTGTTGTAAAACTTGTAAATAGTCCTGCTATTAACTGCGTTTTACGCCTAGCCGATGGCTTTTTTAGGCGACAACGCAACTTTTTATTGAAAGATAAACAGACCCTAAAATGCCGTCTAATGTTAGATGGCATTTTGATGAGTCAAAATACACTAAATTTTAACCACACTTTGGATTACAACCCTTTTTTCACCCAATATTGATATGGGGACTGTTCTGTTTCTGCTTTGAGCAATTGATGTTCCATAAATTCACAAAATCCTGGGATATCGCGTGTTGTGGCAGGATCATCGGCAATGATTAGTAGGACTTCACCATTATTCATATGACGTATTTGTTTTCTAATCAGCATAATAGGTTCCGGGCAGCGTAAACCTAAGGTATTGAGTTGTTGGTGGACGGTGATGGTGTTAATTTCTGTATTGTTCATGAGGTACTTCAACTTTTTTTTGAATAGGGCGTATAATAACGCTCTCATTGAAATGGGTCAAAGATTATGGAATATCCAATTCCGCAAAGTGCGGTTGTTTTTGAAGAAGAAATTAAGAAAAGCCGTTTTATTACCTATTTAAGACATACTGATGGTTTAGCACAAGCTAAGGTATTTTGGCAGGAAATTAAGCAAATGCATCCGGATGCACGTCATCATTGTTGGGCGGCGGTTGCAGCGCAGCCGAATAATTCACAAGAACTTGGTTTCTCTGATGATGGTGAACCCGCGGGCACAGCAGGAAAACCCATGCTCAGCGCATTGTTAGGAAGTGGGGTGGGGGAGATTAGTGCGGTTGTTGTGCGTTATTATGGTGGCATTTTACTGGGTACAGGCGGGCTTGTTCGTGCTTATGGCAATGGTGTTCAACAAGCATTAAAATTATTGACAACAACGCTGAAGGTGGAACGAAAGCCTTATGAAGTGCGGTGTGATTATGGGCAGATTAATTGGCTGCAATTATTATGCGAGCAATATGATATCCCCATCCAAGAGCAAGATTTTCAGGCTGACGTACGATTTGTATTAGGCATTAGTGATGATAAATTGGCGATTTTTCAACAAGAATTAACTGAGCGTTCAGCTGGCCAATTAGCTGTAATCGCTTTATAGAAGAGAGAATATTGTGCATTTTTTAGCAATTATTCGTATTGTAGGCATTTTGATTATGTGCTTTTCTGTCACAATGTTATTACCGGCTTTTGTAGCATTGGTGTATGGCGATGGTGGTGGTAAAGCTTTTTTCCAGTCTTTTGTCTTGAGCTTAGTCATGGGGGCCGTGTTATGGTGGAGTTGTCATTCCCATAAAGAAGAACTTCGTTCACGTGAAGGTTTTTTGATTGTGGTTGCCTTTTGGGCAGTGTTAGGCAGTCTTGCTGCGATGCCTTTTATGTTATTTGAATATCCTGATTTAACACTTGCTTCTGCATTTTTTGAGGCTTTTTCGGGGTTAACAACTACGGGGGCGACAACTATTGTTGGGTTAGACAATTTACCCAAAGCCATTTTATTTTATCGTCAATTTTTACAATGGTTAGGGGGGATGGGGATTATTGTCTTGGCGATTGCCATTATTCCTCTTTTAGGTATTGGTGGTATGCAGCTGTATCGTGCTGAAATGTCGGGGCCGATGAAAGATCAAAAAATGCGACCTCGTATCGCAGAAACAGCGAAAACCTTGTGGTTTATTTACGCCTCACTAACGATACTTTGTGCATTAGCTTATTATTGGGCGGGAATGTCTGCATTTGATGCGATAAGTCATAGCTTTTCTACGGTCTCTATCGGTGGTTTTTCTACACATGATGCCAGTATAGGTTATTTTAATAATAGTGCGGTTAATATGATTACGGTCGTCTTCTTATTAATCTCAGCGTGTAACTTTGCACTTCATTTTCGTGCTTTTTCAAATTTAAAAGAGGGTAACCTTTTCCGAATCTATAGCCAAGATCCTGAGTTCCGTTTTTTTATTGCAATTCAATTGTTTTTAATGTTGTTGTGTGCAATGGTTTTGGTTAGTCATCAATATTTTGGAAATAGTTGGATTGATATTGAGCAAGCTGTATTTCAAGCTGTCTCTATTTCAACAACAACAGGCTATACTACCTCTGATTTTTCTCAATGGCCTTCTTTTGCGCCAATGTTGTTAATTATCGCTTCATTTATTGGGGGATGCGCCGGTTCTGTTGGCGGAGGATTGCGCGTAGCTCGAGTGCTTGTGCTTTATTTGCAAGGCTTACGCGAATTGAAATTATTTATTCATTCAAATTTGGTGCATCCCATAAAATGGGGGAAGCAGGTGTTGGATAATCGAATTATTGGTAGTATTTGGGCATTCTTCTCGGCTTATGCCTTATTATTTGTGATTTTTCTCTTGGTCGTGATTAGTTGTGGTGTCGAGCCATTTGATGCATTTAATGCGGTATTGGCTTGCATGAATAATCTCGGTCCTGGTCTGGGAAATGTGAGTAGTAATTTTGCTAGTATTCCTGATAGTGCAAAATGGGTACTAAGTTTTGCGATGATGTGTGGGCGATTGGAAATTTTTACGTTATTAGTATTATTTAGTCCAACTTTTTGGAAGTCATAATGAAAACACTTGTCTTGTATTTAAGCCATGATGGGCAAACAAAGAAGATTGCGGAATGTATTGCGAAACGATTTGAATGCTGTGAGTTGCATTCTATTTTAGAGCCCGGGATAGATTTGACTAAATTTGATCGCATCGTGATTGGTGCCTCTATTCGTTATGGGCATTTTAACAAAGCACTTTATAAATTTATTGAAAATCAAACCGCACTTTTAAATGAAAAAACAACTGCTTTTTTTGGTGTGAATCTGACAGCAAGGAAACAAGGCAAAGATACACCGGAAACAAATGCTTATGTAAGAAAGTTTTTGCAACGAATACAATGGAAACCGACAGTGTCAGCCGTATTCGCAGGAGCATTGTTATATCCAAGGTATAATTGGTTCGATCGGGTCATGATTCAATTCATCATGAAGATAACAGGTGGGGAAACGGATCCGACAACAGAAATTGAATATACAAATTGGGATAAGGTCGCTGAATTTGCGGATATCTTGAATAAGATGAATTAATATTCAAAAATTGACACTATTTTCGACATTTTATGCGGGATCGTTCAATAAAAAAAGCAGTCAACGTGTTTTTTTGAAAAAAGATCTTGATGTGAGATCAAAAATATCTATAATGCGCATCCGCAACAGCAAGTTGTGTGTGAGAAAATTAATTCAAAAAAAAGATTAAATAATTCTTGACACTGATGTCGGTGATTTTATATCATAAGCATCCTTGCTTAAAGCAAATGTTCTTTAACAATTTATCAGACAATCTGTGTGGGCACTTGTGAGAATTCGTTTTGAA
>NZ_CAMEFX010000044.1 GCF_945915845.1 uncultured Actinobacillus sp.
TGGTGCTAAAACATTAAAAGAAGCATTACGTATCGGTGCTGAAGTATTCCACAACCTTGCTAAAGTATTAAAATCTAAAGGTTTAAGCACAGCGGTTGGTGACGAAGGTGGTTTCGCGCCTAATCTTGAATCTAACGCAGCAGCATTAGCATGTATCAAAGAAGCAGTAGAAAAAGCAGGTTACGTTTTAGGTAAAGATGTCACTTTAGCGATGGACTGCGCATCTTCTGAGTTCTACAACAAAGAAAACGGTTTATACGAAATGAAAGGTGAAGGTAAATCATTCACTTCTCAAGAATTTACGCACTACCTCGAAGGTTTAACAAAAGAGTACCCAATCGTGTCTATCGAAGATGGTCAAGATGAGTCTGACTGGGAAGGTTTCGCATACCAAACTAAAGTACTTGGCGACAAAGTACAATTAGTGGGTGATGACTTATTCGTAACGAACACCAAAATCTTAAAAGAAGGTATCGAAAAAGGTATCGCAAACTCAATCTTAATCAAATTCAACCAAATCGGTTCATTAACTGAAACTTTAGCAGCAATCAAAATGGCTAAAGATGCAGGTTACACAGCGGTTATTTCACACCGCTCAGGTGAAACCGAAGATGCAACTATCGCTGATTTAGCGGTGGGTACAGCAGCAGGTCAAATCAAAACCGGTTCAATGAGCCGTTCAGACCGTATTGCGAAATACAACCAATTAATCCGTATCGAAGAAGCATTAGAACGCGCAGGTACACCGGCTCCGTTCTTAGGTTTAAAAGCGGTTAAAGGTCAAGCATAATTTGCTTTCTAAAACGCAATAAATTCGCACCGCACTTTTAAAAAGTGCGGTGTTTTTATATCCTAATTCTACAACCTTATTTACAAGGAAAACGAATGTTACATTTAGTTTTAGAAGATAAACATTTGCTCGGTCAAGCAAAACGCCAAGGCGCACATTCTACGGTTCACGATCATTTTGTGGTGATGTTTGAAGATGATGGCGAAACAGGTTATTTCTATGCTTTAGATCTACGCAATCAAGAAAGCCCTGTGGTTGATAGCTTGTTTGTTTACAGCAGCAATGACATCGAAAATAAACACGAAGCACGCCAGTTGCAAATCTGTTGGACAGAAGACGGCAACCAAGCTTTCTTGCTCATCAATGGCTACCCACACGCTTCCTTTGATTTCACACGCTTAGTGGGCTACAACCACAGCAAATTTCCAACCCCGGAATTTGGCAGTATGTGGTCACGAGAAGAAATCAATGAAGATTTGGTGAAGAAGTGGTTGAATTTGTAGAAATCAGGGCTTGATACGCCATCAAGCCCTGATTTTATTTGTCGCATAATACTTAAATAGGATGAGGTTACATTAGCGATCAGCGCTAAAATGCGATTTTATAAACTTCCAAAATTTCATCCGCAGTGCAATCTCTCGGGTTGCCGCCTGTGCACACATCATTAAAAGCATCCACTGATAACGCCGGCAGATCCGCTTCCTGAACCCCAATCGCAGAAAGTTTTTCCGGAATACCCACATCTTTGGCAAGCTGTTTTACCGCATTCACCGCCGCATTGCGATATTCTTCCGGTGACATTTGATCAACACCCTGAACTCCCATAGCGCGTGCGATTTCACGATATTTTTCACCGGTAAAATCTTTATTAAAATCCATCACATAAGGCAATAACACCGCATTCGCAATACCATGTGGCGTATCATAATAGGCTGAAAGCGGATGAGCCATACTATGCACAACACCCAGCCCAACATTTGAGAAGCCCATACCCGCGACATATTGCCCCAATGCCATACCTGCACGTCCTTCCGGCGTATTTTCTACTGCCCCACGTAGGCTACGAGAAATAATCTCGATGGCTTTCAAATGTAATGCATCCGTTAACTCCCAAGCACCTTTTGTGATATAGCCTTCGATAGCATGGGTCAAAGCATCCATTCCCGTTGCTGCCGTTAATCCTTTTGGCATCGATGACATCATATCGGGATCAACAATAGCGACAACAGGAATATCATTCACATCCACACAAACAAATTTACGTTTTTTGGCTTCATCGGTAATCACATAATTAATGGTCACTTCTGCTGCAGTACCTGCCGTTGTCGTCACCGCAATAATAGGCACACATTTATTTTTAGTTGGCGCCACACCTTCAAGAGAAAGTACATCGGAAAATTCGGGGTTATTAATAATAATCCCAATGGCTTTCGCACTATCAATTGGTGAACCACCACCAATGGCGATTAAATAGTCTGCGCCAACTTGTTTAAAGGTTTCCACACCTTGTTTAATAATATCCACACTAGGATTCGCTTTAACTTCATCAAAAAGCACATAATCCAAATTAGCTTGTTCCAAAAGTGTGGTAACTTTTTCCGCTACTTTAAATTTCACTAAATCCTTGTCAGTGACGACAAGTGCTTTTTTAAACCCACGACGTTGCGCCTCGGTAACCACATTCTGCACGGCACCAGAACCGTGGTAACTGGTTTCATTAAGGATCATTCGATTTGCCATAATATATTCTCCTTACTTCATATAATGAACAAATAAAAAGTGCCGCCAAACGACCGCACTTTTAAGATAATTATTTCAACACTTTCCAGCATCTGAATCCATAGATAGCGATAACAATGAAACAGATGAGTGGAAGAACAAATGAGAAGTTCACTGCCGGCATGCCTGCCACAACACCTTGGTCAATAATCATACCTTGCAATGGTGGCATTAATGCACCACCCACGATCGCCATAACTAAACCGGCCGCACCTAAAGCAGATTCTTCTCGCTGTCCATCCAAGGCAATACCATAAATAGTTGGGAACATCAGTGACATAAATACAGATGTTAAAACTAAACAGTAAAGTCCCACGATGCCATCAATAAACATTACACCCAAGATACTGAAGAAACCGCCAACGGCAAACAAGAATAACATCACTTCCGCTTTTAAAAATTTCATCACAGCTGTACTAATAAAACGGCTACAGATAAATAGTGCCATCGCAACAATATTCCAGTTTTGCGCTTCGGCTTTAGTAAGACCAATACGTTCAGCATATTGAATAATAAATGTCCAACACATAATTTGCACGCCGACATAAAATACTTGCGCAATGACGCCTTCACGGTATCTCACATTAACAATTAAGCGTTTAAACGCGTCTTTCGGCGAAATATATCCTGCTTCATCTGTTTTTGTCGCAGGCATTTTATAAAGTGCAATAATGATAAACACCGCCAATACAATTAATCCAATGACCACATAAGGGTTGCGAATCATCGCCAAATCATGGGTTTTAACTACAGCTTTCTCAGCCGCAGACAAGGTATTAAAAATAAGATTACCTGCCGCATCACGTTTTTCGGAATCAAGGTTAGTTAAAACAATTTGCGATGCAACAAACATTCCCGTAATCGATCCTAATGGGTTAAAGGATTGCGCAAAATTCAATCTACGCGTAGCTGTACTTGGATCACCCATAGATAAAATATAAGGGTTCGCTGTTGTTTCAAGGAACGCTAGACCAAAGGTGAGAATATAAAGCGACCATAGGAAGAACGAGAATTGCTCAAACATTGCAGCAGGAATAAATAAGAATGCCCCGACCGCATACAACGCTAAACCTAATAAAACACCCGCTTTATAACTATAACGACTAGCAAATAATGCCGCTGGAATCGCCATTGTTCCGTAGCCACCATAGAAAGCAAATTGCACTAATGCCGCTTCAGAGGCTGGAATTTCCATGACCGTTTGGAACACTGCCACCATCGGATTAGTAATATCATTCGCAAATCCCCACAACGCAAACAACGATGTAATTAAAATAAAGGGGACAATAAATTTTTTCTCAAGCACTTTAGCACTCATAGAATATTCCTTCTAAACGTTTAACCTGTCATTTGCAACACATTCTCATTTTTCTTCGACCCAAGACCCGTAAGACTTGAATTTCTCTAACACAAAACGCATTTCATCTTGGGATAACACTGGAATCGGTTTACCTGTAGCTAATAATTTCAGATACCATTCTGAAATAACTTCCACTTCATGAGCGATATGCAACGCTTTGTCTAAGGTTTTATCGGTTGTAATTAAGCCGTGGTGAGCCAATAAAATAGCTTTACTTTGTTTAATACCATCACGTACATAATCCGCGAGTTGGTGAGTACCAAAAGTGGCATAAGGAACACATGGAATATGATCGGTTCCCGTACAAGCAATCATATAGTGAATGGCAGGAATCGCTTCCCCAAGAATCGAAACCGCGGCACAATTACGTGAATGATTATGTACAACAGCGTCCATTTCAGGACGAGCTTCATATACGGCTAAATGGAATTGCCATTCACTGGACGGCAATTTGCCATCTTCGTGTTGCCCGTTTTTATCGACATAAACAATAGAATCTTCGGTCATTTCTTCATAAGGTGTACCCGTTGGGGTAATAAGCATACCGTCTTGATAACGCACGCTCACATTTCCTGCAGTTCCTTGATTTAAACCGAGTTTAGTCATTTCTAAACAAGTAGAAATAATTTGACGAGAGAGTTCTTTACGATTCATAGTAGATTCCTTATTTCACAGGTGTCACACCTTTTTTAATAATAATATTGCCGTATTTTGCCAATTCGCCTGTAATCACCACGGCATAAGCCGTTTTAGCGCGATCATAAAAAGCGAAACGTTCAATACGTTGTAAATTTGGTACATTTCCCACCGCACTTTTAATCGCGGCAAGATAGCGTTCTTCTACGGTAGGATCCAAGCTGTCGCCTTCTACGGCTTGCATCATGATCAACGGCGCATCCACATAAGCGTCATATTCAAACAATGGGCTAATCCCTTCCAACAAAGTGGCAACACCAATTCCGTCTGCGCGAATGACGCGATGATGAAGTTGATGTGCAGGGAAATGAGCGTCCGATAAGACAAGTTCATCGCCATGTCCCATTTCGGCGAGCACTTTTAATAATTCAGGCGAAATCGCCGGATGAATACCTTTTAACATTTTTCGCTCCTTGTTAATTTTGTTGTAAAAGTGCGGTGTAAATTGCGGTATTTTCTGATGGCATTATGCGTTTTTTAGCCGCTTGCATGGCTTGCTGTGCTTGTTCTGCATTGGCATACACGCCAACGCCTGCAAACACGAACATCGCGGCACCTAACACCGTACTTTCTGCCACATCGACCACATCAATCGGCAAGCCTAAAACATCCGCGCGAATTTGATTCCATAACCGATTTTTTGAACCGCCACCCACACAAATTAGGCTTTTCGCTTTGAAATGACTAACTTGCTCAAGCACATCCAATCCTTGTTTTAGTTGGTAAGCCATATATTCCAATGCGGCACGGTAAATTTGCCCCCGTTGGCTGTGCATAGAAAGCCCGACAATTTGCCCTACGCCGCTGTGGTGATCAGAATTAAATACGCCTTGTAAGGAAATACCGCCCGCGCCTGCCGGCTGTGCTTCACCTTCCGCAATCATGGTGGAATAATAACGATCCGTTCCTGCCACATCGGCAAACAACAATTTACCGATCCATTCCATAATGCCTGACCCCACCCACTGCACCGCCGGATTATAAGTTTGCGATTGCGCGTCAAATTCTGTGGTTAAACCTTGTGGCACAAATTCAAAATGTGGTTCTGCTTGTTGTGTACGAGCCATCAGAATTTCCCATGTACCCGAACTTAACACCGGTTGATTTAACGCTGCGCCTGAACCAAAAACGGCAAATTGGGTATCATGACCACAGGAAATTACAGGAATAGGATTTAACCCAAATTGTTCACAAAGTGCGGTCTGTAAAACACCTATTTTTTCGCCCGCGCTTTTCATTGGTGGAAAATGAGAATGGGTTAATCCTAATTTAGAAAGCACCTCCACATCCCAATCATTGGCTTGCAAATGGGTCATCATCGATGTCCCCGCCATGGTGCGATCCGTGGTCAATTCCCCTGTTAAACGGTAAGTGAGCATGGAAGAAATAAATACCCATTTATCCATTTGCGCAAAAATCTCCGGCTGATTTTCTTTGAGCCAAATAAGTTTAAATAAGGTATTGAAACTGTATTGCCCAATGCCATTGCGTTCATATAAGGCTTTTACATCAAAATAATGGTCGAGCTTTTGCATAACTGGCAATGTACGCGGGCATTTCCACGAAATAATGGGATAAAGCTGATTGCCCTGTTGATCAAAAGGCGCACCGTCCACACCAAAGGTGGTCACTCCGATACCCACAATATTGGCAAGATCAATCTCTTTTGCTTTTAAGGCGCTTAAGGTTTGTTCCGCACACAAGGTGAGTTTTGACCAAATTTCATCAAAATCCCAAATATGGTAATCCGGGCTTTCTGTACCTGTTTGCGTATTATTCGCAAGGTGATGTGCTGCGATAATTTCGCCTTTCTCATTCATGGCAATGGTGCGTAAATTGGTAGCACCACAATCAAAAATTAGGGCTAATTTCATATTAGACTCCTTGAAAGTGCGGTCAAAAATGGATGATTTTTTTGATTTATAGGTGGGCAGCTTCGCCCACCGTCTTATGTTGTTAAGTTATTTATAAAGTGGCCCAAAATTCTCGCAAGCACGGTAATCTTGACCTTCTTTATCTTGACCAAAACCACTCCATGCACTTGGGCGGAATACTTGTTGATCATCCACGTTGTGCATACAAACCGGAATCCGCAACATAGACGCTAAGGTAATGAGATCTGCACCAATATGACCATAAGTCGCCACACAGTGATTTGCGCCCCAGTTCGCCATCACAGAATACACATCGGTAAAGGCGCCTTTGCCTGTTAAACGTGGTACAAACCAAGTGCAAGGCCAGGTTTCATTCGTCCGTTTCATTAAGGTTTCATGGACGTCTTCAGGTAATTCAATTGACCACCCTTCTGCGATTTGTAAAACAGGGCCTAAACCTTTGATGATATTTAAACGGTGCATCGTAAACGGCATACCGCCTTTGGTGACAAATTGAGAAGAATAGCCACCACCACGGAAATATTCATGCACCGCAGGACACCATTTGGTATTCGCTAAACAACGTTCGCCATCTTCTGGGGTTACATCCCATGCCGGTTTAATGGTTGGTTTACCATCCGCATAATGATGCTGACCGCTACCGTCTAATGCAGCGGATCCTGAGTTGATTAAATGGATAAAACCACTTTCAGGACGGAATCCGGTGACACGTTCAACAGAATCTTGGCTCCAATAAGTACGCACATCCGCAAAGACTTGCGCTTGTCCGGTGAGTTGATGACCTAATAGCATACATACGCCGTTGAGTGAGTCATTTTCGGTGGCGAGAATATAAGGCGGACGTACACCATTCCAGTCATAAGTTGAGTTAAGCATGGCTTCCATAAAATCGCCATTTGGTAAATGATCTGTCCAATGACGTTGACCTTGGAAACCAGCAGCAATAGCATTGTGACCTAATGCTTCTTCCCCAAAACCTAACTCGGCAAGACGTGGATTACCCACCATTAAATCCCGGGCAATCATGGTCATTTTCACCACATTTGCCCAAAGTTCTTCACGTTCTGCCAGTGTACGTTGATGTTCCGGTGTATTCACATCAACGCCTTCAGGGCAATGTGCTTTCACCCAGTCAAAGGCTAATTTGAATTCTTCTTCATCATAAATATGGCGATCCAAACGGCGTTTGATTTCCGTCATATCCACATATTCGTTACGCATACCAAGATAGTCTTGGAAGAACGGTTGATTTACAATAGATCCCGCAATCCCCATGGAAACCGAACCGATAGAAAGATAAGATTTACCGCGAATGGTTGCTACCGTGAGTGCGGCACGGGCAAAGCGCAATAATTTTTCTTGTACATCCGCAGGAATACTTGTGTCGTCTGCTTCTTGCACTTCTGTACCATAAATAGAGAATGCAGGTAAACCAAGTTGTGAATGGCCTGCCAATGCTGCCGCTAAATAAACGGCGCCTGGGCGTTCGGTACCGTTAAATCCCCAAATGGCTTTCGGCATATGGGGATCCATATCGATGGTTTCAGAACCATAGCACCAACAAGGCGTCACTGTAATGACCGCCCCCACATTGGCTAATTTAAATTTTTCAGCACAGGCAGCCGCTTCTGCGACACCACCGATACAAGTATCAGCAATCACACATTCCACAAAAGAGCCATCTGTATGACGAATATGCGTTTGTAATAATTCTGCAACAGACTTCGCCATATTCATGGTTTGCTCTTCTAAAGATTCACGAACTCCCATACGGCGACCATCAATGGTTGGGCGGATACCAATTCTAATCGGAGTTGATTTAATCATAGACTTATTCCTTCTTAATGATTGATTACTCAGCTAACAAGATTGTTAGTACTCTGTACTGCTTGAGAATATTGTTAACCGTCAACAAAGAAAGAACCTAATATTTTTTCAATTTTGCATGATTTTTGTGACAAAGATCACATATTTCGGTCAAAAACACACATATGAAATGCCCGATTTGTTCAAGAAATAAAACAAATCGGGCATTTAGTACAATCTCATTATGCTGTTAAAACTAAAATATCGTATTCATGACAATACTTTTCTAACTCATAAGGAAGGGGTTTATCTGTTGAAATCACATCCATTTGTGAAAGTTCCCCTAATAAAATCAAATTTTTCTTTTCAAATTTAGAACTATCCGCAATCAGAATTTTCTGCCCTGAAGCATCCAGCATTTTTCGTTTTAAAGAGGCATTTACTTCATTACTCTCCCAAATTTTGCCTTGGCTATCTATGCCGGTACAAGAAAAAATCCCAATATCAATATGCAAACGTTCTAATAATTTTTCAGATAATGGCCCATAAAAAGCATCATATTTACTGGAATAGACACCACCAGTTGCAATGGTTCTAATATTAGGTTTATTCACTAATGCCGTGATGTTGTGCATAGAATTCGTGACAACGGTACAAGGAATATCGGGTATTTGTTGCGCGAAATGCCAGCTGGTTGAACTGGCATCTAAACCAATTACAGAGCCTTCAAAAACATAATCTATGGCGTTTAACGTAATCATACGTTTGATCTCTGCATTGGTTCGTTGGCGAGTTTGAAAAGAGCGTCCAATATCTCGTGCTTTTACACCCGCTGCGCCGCCATGGGTACGATAAATCAACCCACGTTGTGCCAACGAATTCAAATCTCGGCGAATAGTTTCCACTGAAACAGAAAAGTCTGCGGCTAATGCCGCTACCGAAACATTGCCCAGTGTATTAATTCGTTGCAAAATCATTTCTTCACGTTTTTGCATAAAAACCTCACGTCAATTCGGTCAAAACGGTCATCTCATTATACTCTCCATATCAATCAACTTGCCAAATAATTCTCTTACAAATGCTCATAAAAAAAGTGCGGTTAATTTCAACCGCACTTCAAAAATCAGCCTAAAATAAAACTAAACTGTTCTATTTTCCATACTATCAGGCCACGCATTCACCACCGCTTTCACTAACGTTGCCAAAGGAATAGCAAAAAATACGCCCCAGAAGCCCCATAATCCGCCAAAAATCAGGACGGCAACAATGATAGTTAAGGGGTGTAAGTTAACCGCTTCGGAAAATAAGAATGGAACGAGTAAGTTACCGTCCAGCAATTGGGACACCACATAGGCAATGAGCAAATACCAAAATGTAGAATGATCGCCAAATTGGGCGAGAGCAAGGGCAACAACGGGGATAGTGACGAGTACTGCGCCTACGTAAGGAATCAGGACAGAGAGCCCTACTGCCACCGCTAATAAGAGCGCATAATTCAAGCCAAAGAATAAGAAAATGATATACGTCACTACGGTCACAATCGCGATTTCAAGCAATTTACCACGAATATAATTTGCAATTTGTTGTTGCATTTCTTCCCAAACATTGAAGGCTAACATGCGATTTTTCGGTAAAAAACGCACTAATGAGCCGATTAATATCTCTTTATCTTTTAACATAAAGAACATCATCAAGGGAACGAGAAAGGCGTAAATGCCGATAGTGACCAAATTCATAATGGAACTTAAGGAAAATTTCACCACGCTTTCACCAAACAGTAAGATTTTTTCACGTGTTGCACTAAAAATGCTTTCAACCATTTGGTAATCCACTAATTCAGGATAGCTCTCAGGCAAGGTTGCCATCCAGGCATGAAAACGGTTAAACATATTCGGTAAATCGCTGAGTAATTTGATTGTTTGGTTGACTAAACTTGGCATCAGCCCCAGCACAATGGTTAGCACTAAAGCAATAAAGCCGCCCAGCATTAAGGCCACTGCGAGCATACGCGGCATTTTAAGGCGTTGATGCAAAAATTTAATGGGCATTTCCAATAAATAAGCAAGCACAATGGCAATCAGTAATGGGGCGATTAGATCGCTGAAGAAGTAAATAGCCACAAAGCCAAAGAGCAGAATCGCGGCTAAGCTCATTGCTTGTGGATCGCTAAAGCGGCGTTCATACCAACTTTTGAATAAATCAATCATCTTAAATATCTCTCAATCAAAATTTTTATTGATTATAAGTTAAAATTCTTGGGAATTACATATATAATGAGCGCCGTTTATTTGGAGGAAACTATGGCAAAACAAAAAACAATGCGCCTTGATATTTCCCACATGCAAGGCAATACCACTTATCAGCATACTCGTGGTGAAATTAAAGATAATGCGATTCAAGCGTTATTGCACGATCGATTATTTCGTCATCGTGTTGAGAAAAAATTAAAAGGAAAAGGTAGTTATCAGCGTAAAGCGAAGCATAACCATCGCTATTTTGAAAAGCCCGATCATAAAATATCTGTTTTGAGAGATTTTATAATCGGGTTTTTAACAGTGAATACAACAATACATTAGAGGTAATTATGTCAGTAAAAACAGAACTTTTATATAATAATAACTGGAATGTGCGCATTAGTGACCCAGGTGAAGAAGGGGCTACCAGCCACTTTTTTGAAACTATTTACATCACTCTGGAAGCGCATATTCATGGCGACAATGTGCAATATGAATTTACGCGTAAAGTGGAAAACGAAGTGAAAATTCACCGCACTTTTACTGATTTAAATGAACTCTTTATTTTCTTGGCGGATTATTTAGATCCTGTTTCATTAGGCAATTTAGGCGTCAAGATTGGGCAACTAGGGTTGGCAAAATAAACATAAGTATGACTAAAAGGATGTTTATGCATCCTTTTTTAATTTCATAGGTGTAATAGACAAAAAAGCAAAACCCTGATAACTTTCGTTATCAGGGCTTCTTAATATGGCTCCTCCTGCGGGACTCGAACCTGCGACATATGGATTAACAGTCCACCGTTCTACCGACTGAACTAAGGAGGAATTGATGGTGCCTCGAGGCGGAATCGAACCACCGACACGGGGATTTTCAATCCCCTGCTCTACCGACTGAGCTATCGAGGCGTTACGCTATCGCGTTAACACGTGGCGTATTATAAGGATTTAACATGAGTGGTCAACAGTTATTTTCAAAAAATTTCAATTTTCTAATTGTTTGCTTGTTTAATATTCAGAATGAATACAAAACACCCAAGAAAAACGCTATTTTTTCATTCTTTATGCAAATTTTAGCCACAAAAAAATCCTTACAATTTTCATCATAAGGATTTTTTAATACAAATTACTGCGCCCTACGATAACCTCGTTGAGCTTTATCTACTTTGACCAAATAATTGCGTGCTTGTGCTGACGGATGGCTTGTAGTTAATATGCGATAAACTTGCTCCGGTTGCATTCGGTTAATGATCTCAATCGCTTCTTCCAAGTCATTACTAAAGACACGCAACACCGCACCTGCGCCACTATTGTAAGCAGAAATCATGGCATAACGCATAGATGTTGGGTTTTCAATACCAGCAAGATATTCATTTCTTAACAGCCACAGATAAGATACACCTGCATCAATATTCTTCTCAGGATCAAATAAATAAGATTTATTTGGCTGCCCACTACGACCTTTCATTTTGAAGACATCTCGACCAGCTGTATGAGGAACAACTTGCATTAATCCCATTGCATTAGCATAACTAATCGCATAAGGGTTGAAACTCGATTCTGTTTGCATAATACCTAAAATCAAACTTTCATCAATACCATATTGGCGAGAAGATTTACGGACATAAGGTAAATATTTACGAGCACGAACATTAACATGGTTTGCAATCATTTGAATTGCCACAAATTGCACTGTACGCCCATTTGACAAACGGCGCTGTTGCAATTTATTTTGAATCAAATAAGTCGCAAAATTATTGGCAATATTCACATCGGTAATAGACTGACCAAAATTATTGACAACCTGTCCAACTAAGAATGGACGACTACTAATAGGGGTATCACCAGAAGCAAATAAATCGATCCCTTTCGCATCAGATCCCATTAATAATGTATGCACGATTGCACTATGCAAACGGCTAGCATCAGCTAAGGTTTCAATGACAATTCGACCGTCATCAAAACTAATATGACTGCGCGTATAATAACTATCCGTGTATTTCACATAGTCTTGACGGCTTGCAACGAGTAACTCATTGACCCCCCAAATTTGATCAATGTTTTGTGAAAATTGCCCCGTTAATATATCCAATCCATGAGTATCTTTTGAAAATACATCATCCAATTCAGTAGTACTTGACGAACAAGCATACAAAAATGGCAAAATCGCCAACACTAATAATTTTCTTAAATTCAGCTTCATTATTTACACTCAATTATTCTGCCGGTGGTATATAACCATCAATATGCACTTCTTTCCCTTCAAAAAGAAAATTGATCATTTCCGTTTCTAATAATTGGCGATGCTCTGCGTTCATCATATTTAATTTTTTTTCATTCACCAACATTGTTTGTTTTTTCAACCACTCACCCCAAGCTTGTTTGCTGATATGATTAAAAATACGTTTGCCCAATTCCCCTGGATAAAGCTGAAAATCCAAGCCTTCAGATTCTTGTTTTAAATAGGTACAAAATACTGTTCTAGCCATTCTGATGTCCTTTTTGAAATTCTAATAGCAAATTTTTAACTGGCGTAGCCAAGCCAATAGGCTCGGGATTTTGCGGATCATACCAATATTTAACCGCACTTTGTACTGAAGATTGATATTCCATCTGAATTTCTTCAATTTTTTTCCAATCGCAACGATCTTGGTCAAAATTATCGCAAGCAAGTTCCGCATAGATGGGATAAATATCCAAATGAAAATGACTAAACGTATGCCGAAAAATCGTCCACTCCTGATATTGTCTAATCCCTTGCTTGCGTAACTCAGCGATTAACGCCTCTTTCGTTTCAAATTGAGGAAAACAATATAATCCCCCCCAAAGTCCTGAACTTGGTCGTTGCTCCAAAGCCACTTTGTTATTCTGAGCCAAAATCAGAAAGTAACTTTTTCGTTCAGGTAATGTTCTCTTCGTTTTTTTAGCAGGAAAATTCCCCCAAGAATGCGTTAAATTTGCACCGCACTTTAGCTTTAAAGGGCAAATATCACATTTAGGTTTTGTTCTGGTACAAACTAAAGCCCCAATATCCATCATTGCTTGGTTAAAATCAGCCGTACGATCCCGGGGGGTCACTTCCGCACTTAACACCCAAAGGTGATTTTCCACTTTTTTCTCACCCGCCCAACCTTCGACACAAAAGTAACGCGATAATACACGTTTCACATTGCCGTCTAAAATAGGATAAGGTTGTGCAAGCACAGAAGATAAAATTGCTCCAGCCGTGCTCCGCCCAACACCTGATAAGGCTAAAACCTGTTCAAATTGCGTCGGAAATTCGCCATTAAATTCATCTCGAATTTGTTGTGCGGCCTTATGTAAATTGCGTGCTCGTGCGTAATAGCCTAAGCCCGTCCATAAATGCAACACTTCATCTTGTTCTGCATTAGCAAGTGCAGTGATAGTAGGAAATGTTTTGATAAAGCGTTCAAAATAAGGAACAACTGTTGCCACTTGGGTTTGCTGTAACATGACTTCCGATAACCAAACGCTATAAAGTGTCTTATTTTGTTGCCAAGGTAAATGTTTGCGCCCAAACTGATCAAACCAAGTTAAAACGCTATGGGCAAAGGGGGCTGAAGCGGAAGATATTGCTTGCATACAGAACTTAAGTGCAGTTAAAAATGAGCATGGATTTTAGCATAATAACGCCTTATAATTCACGCTGATTTAATTTTGGCTATCGAAAATATGACTGAACAGAAACAAACCTTTGCAGATAAAAAACGTAAAACCGTAGAAACCGCAGAATTTACCGAAGATGGACGTTACAAACGTAAAATTCGTAGTTTTGTACTGCGCACAGGGCGTTTAAGCGAATTCCAACGTAATATGATGAATGAAAATTGGGCAGACTACGGTTTAGATCATCAGATGAAACATTTTGATTTTGAAAAGATCTACGGCAATACCAACCCTGTGGTACTAGAAATTGGGTTTGGTATGGGAAAATCATTGGTTGAAATGGCAGAACAAAACCCTGATAAAAACTATCTCGGTATTGAAGTACACACCCCTGGAGTAGGTGCTTGCTTAGCTTATGCTATTGAAAAAGGCGTAAAAAATTTACGTGTTATTTGTCATGATGCGACTGAAATTCTACGTGATTGTATTGCTGATGGTAGTCTTGGCGGTCTACAGCTTTATTTTCCAGATCCTTGGCACAAAGCCAAACATCATAAACGCCGTATTGTTCAACCGCACTTTGTGGAAGCAGTAGTAAAAAAACTAGCTGTTGGGGGATTTATTCATTTCGCTACGGACTGGGAAAATTATGCCGAACACATGTTGGAAGTGTTACAATCTGTACAAGATACTGTAGGTATTCGTAATACATCGATAACTAACGACTATATTCCGCGCCCCGACTTTCGTCCGCTAACGAAGTTTGAAGCTCGTGGCCATCGACTTGGGCATGGTGTTTGGGATTTGTATTTTATAAAAGATTAACCAATACATAATAGGAGAATATTATGGCTATTAAACGTAACGCACGCCAACGCAAAAAAATGCACTTGGCAGAATTCCAAGAATTAGGTTTCTTAGTTAACTGGCAATTTGCTGAAGGAACTGCAGTCGAGCAAATCGATACCACAGTTGACCGTTTTATTACTGAAGTAATCAAACCAAACGGCTTGGCTTATGAGGGTAGCGGCTACTTACATTGGGAAGGTTTAGTTTGCCTTGAAAAATTAGGAAAATGCGATGAATCTCACCGCGCTTTAGTAAAAAACTGGTTAGAAAATAATGGGTTACAACAAATTGAAGTAAGCGAATTATTTGATATCTGGTGGGATTATCCTACTAGAGGGTAATGATTAACACTTAAGCAGGTGTAATAAACAAACTAGTTTATTACACCTTTATTTACTATGCCTACTACCTCGTTATCTCTCCAATAGAATACTTATTTACACTCTTCTTCGACTTCCATCGGTTTGATCGCTTGATTAATCATTTGTGTTACTTGTGATGGATTATTGGCCGTAAATACCTTACCTCCCGTTGCTCGAGCAGCACAGTTAGCCGCTTCTGCATGACCAATATCAACCACATTTATTTTTAGTTTAGGTTTGGTGCGCGCTAAATGCTTAGCTAATTGACATACGTCACCTTGTTGGCAAGTATCAATACCATCACTGATCAATAAAATAAACGCCTCTCGGTTAACCCCATCAATCATAGAAGCGGCTTGTTTTAATCCACTATATAAAGGTGTTCCGCCAATAGGATGATTGAGAGCCGGATACATTGAACGGATTTTTTTCTTTAAAGCAAAACCCCGAGCCTATCTCTAGACTCGGGGTTCTTTATCTCTTACCTGGCGGTGACCTACTCTCACATGGGGATACCCCACACTACCATCGGCGTTACGGCGTTTCACTTCTGAGTTCGGCATGGGGTCAGGTGGGACCACCGCACTATCGCCGCCAAGATTATTCCTTTGATGACTTTATCTTTACTTCTCTATTTTCTTCATTCTTTAAATTTCGAAACAAGCTGCTCTGATTAATCTCTTTCTCTGTCTACTTTAGTTAGTTTTTACTTCGCTTCTTTGTCTTAGCAAAAACACTTGAGCGTTGTATAGTTAAGCCTCTCGG
>NZ_CAMEFX010000045.1 GCF_945915845.1 uncultured Actinobacillus sp.
GCAAAAAATAAGCTCCGCCGCAGCCTTTTATTGAAAGATAAACAGACCCTAATATTCACCAAAATAAAAATTGCCCACAAAAGCACAAACCCCGAAATACCTTTCGGGGTTTGTTATTAGTCTTTAATTTGCACATGAACCGTAATTTCTTCACGATCATGATATAAATGTTTCGCCTGTATTCGAAATTTTAAACCATGGCGTTCTAATTGATCGGCTAAATTTTGTAAACAACGTTGTACTTCCACGTAACGTTTTTTCATTGGTAATTTTAAGTTAAAAATACTCTCTCGACACCAACCGTTAACCAACCATTTAGCCATTAAGGCCACAATACGGCTAGGTTGTTCAACCATATCACACACTAACCAATCCACTCGTTTACGCTTCGGAGGCTGAAATTTAAAACCATCTTCGGAACAATGCTCAATACGCCCCGTATCATGTAAACTTGCAGCCATTTTGCCATGATCAACGGCATACACAAATAAACCACGACGCACTAATTGATAGGTCCAGCCACCGGGGCAAGCACCAAGATCTACTCCTATCATATTTTCTGTAAAACGTTTTGTTTCCTCTTCCTTTGGAATAAATGTCAAAATTGCATCATCTAGCTTTAAAGTTGAACGGCTTGGTGCTTCTATTGGAAATTTCAAACGAGGGATGCCCATATAATATGCGGAATGATTGTTGTTATAAGAGTAACCCACATAACAAGCATTAGACTGCACAAAGAAACAATGCAAGGTAATACCACTTTTTTTGACTTCTTTAAAACTTAACCAACCTTGTTTCTTCATTGCTTGACGCAAGGGAACAGTAAATTTCCGGCAAAATGTTGAGAGTTCTTTCGCTTCGTTCGTATCGGCCGTTTCGACCCAAATTTCCGTGCTATGTTTAAGATTTAAGTGCAATTGAGTATCTTTAAATGTTGCAATAATTGGGCTAATACGATCTTCTGGTGATAATTCAGTAAGCAAATCAGAAACCACCACCATTTGACGAGCAAAGATAAGTTGATTAAAGGGAATTTCTCGTGCAAGACGATCCGCTTCTCCGATTTGATAGCATTCGAAAATAACATAACCCGAGTTTTCTTGAACTCTTGCAAAGCCAAATACACCAAGTTCTGCGGCTTTATCTGTTATTTCTGCTGCAACTTCTTTTTCAAAACCAATACGACAATATAAGGCTAATTTATTCATTTACTCGTATCCTGCTCCATCGTCTTCAAAATCCATTCACGGAATGCGCGAATAGTCGGATTATGATCATTTTTAATATCACTCACAACAAAAAATGATTTAGGATCATTTAATTCTGTTGGTAACACAACTTGTAAATGCCCATAGTCAATTTCTTGTTGGGCTAAAATACGGTTGGCAATCACAATACCTTGCCCATGAATTGCCGCTTGCAAGCCCATAAATGTATGACTAAATACAACCCCTTGCTGTGTATCTAGCGATGTAATATTGAGGTAATCTGTGATCATTTTCCAATTATCACGGGTGTGAATATGGATAAGATGATGTTTTTGTAAATCCTCTTTGCTATTGACCGGAATACTCTCAAGTAATTTAGGCGAGGCGAGCATCACTAACTGCTGAGAAGACAGTACATCTATATGAACATCTTTCCAATCTCCACGCCCATAATATACTGCAATATCCGTATCCGCATTAAGCAAATTATCATCATGATCTGCCGCTTTAATCCGAACATCAATTTCAGGATATTGGGCATTAAAGGATCCCAAATGCGGCACTAACCAATGATTTGCAAAAGTTTGTGGCACACAGACAGTTAAGTGCGGTCGATTTTGACGCATTTTTTGTGTAGCTTCGGCAATTTGATAAAGTAATGGGGAAATTTCCGCATAATAACGCTCCCCTTGAGGAGTTAATTCAAGAGCGCGATTTTTGCGCACAAACAGTTCCACATCTAAAAAATCTTCTAATAATTTAACCTGATGGCTAATTGCTGCTTGCGTAACATAAAGCTCTTCTGCTGCTTTTGTAAAACTTAAATTTCTTGCCGCACGTTCGAAAGCTTTCAATGAATTCAAGGGGGGCAAACGTTTAAACATTTTTCTTTCCATTCTGTTTTTTTTATTATATAATGAATTGATTTCTTTCAGATTAGTTTTTCTAATCTATCACATAAGTATTTCTCGTTTGTCTATTTCAAACAGCATTTCTATAATATCCACATACTTAATGATTGGTAATTCCTTAATTGATTAAGAATTTATTCTTAGTTAAGTATTATGTTGTGTTTGCATATTGTTTGGGAAACCAAACAGCGTTATTTATTTTCCGGAATAAATAGCGATTTAACTTCCTGTATATTTTTGACCTGATTTTGGGTTCTAAACACCGTACTCTCTGTACGGTGTTTTTTTATGTCTGAATTCTATCACAATACCGAGTAAAAAACGCAAATAATTGTTTTCAAGCCAATCAGAATGGCGTATATTTGACAAAGTTTTTTAAACTCAAATGACGCTGTAAGGAATAAAAATGAAAGATCTTGATTGGAATAACCTTGGATTTAGTTATATTAAAACGGATTTCCGCTTCATTGCACATTGGAAAGACGGTAAGTGGGACGAGGGTAAACTTACTACAGATAATACACTCCATATTCACGAAGGTTCAACTGCTCTCCACTATGGACAACAATGCTTTGAAGGTTTAAAGGCTTATCGCTGCAAAGATGGCTCCATTAATTTATTCCGTCCTCATGAAAATGCCAAACGCATGCAAAAAACGGCCGAACGTTTATTAATGGCACCTGTTCCAACAGAATTATTTATTCGTGCTTGTACCGAAGTTGTTAAAGCAAACCAAGAATGGTTAGGTCCATATGGTTCAGGTGCAACTTTATACTTACGCCCATTCTTAATTGGTGTAGGTGAAAATATTGGTGTGAAGGCCGCACCTGAATATATTTTCTCTGTATTCTGTTGCCCTGTAGGTGCGTATTTTAAAGGTGGTTTAGCTCCATCTAACTTTATCACTACTGATTATGATCGTGCTGCTCCTATGGGTACGGGGGGTGTAAAAGTGGGTGGTAACTATGCAGCAAGTTTATTACCGCATGAATTGGCTGCGGAACAAGGTACGGCAACACGTAAATTTGCTGATGCAATTTATTTAGATCCGAAAACTCACACTAAAATTGAAGAAGTCGGTGCAGCGAATTTCTTTGCTATTACCAAAGACAATAAATTTGTTACGCCAATTTCTGAATCTATTTTACCAAGTATCACGAAATATTCTCTTTTACATATCGCGAAAGAACGTTTTGGCATGGAAACCATTGAGGGGGATGTTTATATTGATCAATTAGACCAATTTGTGGAGGCGGGTGCTTGTGGTACAGCAGCGGTCATCACACCAGTGGGCGGCATTCAGCACAAAGATCATTTCCATGTGTTCTATTCGGAAACGGAAGTAGGCCCTATTACACGCAAGCTTTACGAAGAACTTACAGGTATTCAATTTGGTGATAAACCAGCGCCCGAGGGGTGGATCGTAAAAGTTGCATAATTATTTTGATAAGCACGTTTCGGCGTGCTTTTTTTATTGTTTTGTAAAGTTAGTTAAAGACCATTCTCAACTAGCAAAATATCGTTTAAAATGTCACAACCTGACTTAATATGGCATTTCATTATGAAGCTGAATTTTCCAACATTTCTTACCCTATTCCGTGTAATACTCATTCCTTTTTTTATCATTGCTTTTTATTTGCCTGTGAGCTGGTCTCCTTTTGCCGCAACAGCAATATTCTTCATCGCCTCGATCACGGATTGGTTTGATGGCTATCTTGCAAGAAAATGGAAGCAAACAACAAGATTTGGCGCATTCTTAGACCCTGTTGCGGATAAAGTGATTGTAGCCGCTGCTTTAGTCTTAATTGTAGAATATTATCACGCCTTTTGGGTGACATTACCGGCTATTGTCATGATTGCTCGGGAAATTATTATTTCCGCATTGCGTGAATGGATGGCGGAAATTGGTAGCCGCACCACTGTTGCCGTATCTTGGATTGGGAAGGTTAAAACAACAGCACAAATGTTAGCACTAGGTGGATTACTTTGGCGGCAAGCACCTTGGATGGAAATTACAGGCTTTATTTTACTTTACATCGCGGCAATATTAACGGTTTGGTCAATGCTTCAATATCTAAAAGCCGCGAAAGGATCGCTCTTAGACGATCTCAATTAACTAAGATAGGTTTTATGGGACGGAGTGATATTCCGTCCTTTATTTTTGGAAAATACTTTTGATTTTAACCGCACTTTTTCTTACTAAAGAAGTATACTATTTTAACTCTCCTTTTTCTCACTTTACATATAGGACTACACTATGCAAACCTTATTAAAAATAACCAACTTTGCAAGTAAAACCTTTGCCATTTGGGTACTGTTATTTGCTTATCTTGCATTTCAATTTCCAGAAACCTATAAACAATTTGCCCCTTATATTCCTTACTTACTTGGTATTGTCATGTTTGGAATGGGAATTACACTAACTTTCAACGATTTTGGCGAAGTCTTCAAGCATCCTAAATCAGTGTTTATTGGTGTTGTGGGGCAATTTGTTATTATGCCTACTATTGCCTTTGTTTTAGCGAAGTGTTTTGATTTACCTGCTGATCTCGCTATTGGTGTGATTTTGGTCGGTTCATGCCCCGGCGGTACATCATCCAATGTAATGACCTATTTAGCTAAAGGAAATACCGCGCTTTCTGTTGCTTGTACGACTATTTCTACCCTACTTGCTCCGCTACTAACACCTGTTATTTTCTATGTTTTAGCAAGCCAATGGTTAGAGATTGATGCTACGGGAATGTTTATTTCGGTATTAAAAATGGTGCTATTTCCGATTTTCTTAGGTCTAGTAGTACGTGCTTTATTCAAAAAACAAATCACCGAAATCAGTCAAACGATGCCATTAGTATCCGTTATTTCAATCGTCTTAATCTTGGCTGCAGTGGTTGCCGTCAGTAAAGACAAAATTGCGGAATCAGGTTTATTAATCTTTGGTGTTGTGGTTTTACATAACTGTTTAGGCTATTTAGTTGGCTTTTTTGCGGCAAAATTATTAGGGCTGAATATTGCTGATAGCAAAGCAGTTTCCATTGAAGTGGGGATGCAAAACTCAGGTTTAGGTGCCGCACTGGCTGCAGCACACTTCAACCCGATTGCTGCGGTGCCAAGTGCAGTATTTAGTTTCTGGCACAATGTATCTGGTCCAATTTTGGCGAATATTTTCTCGAATATTAAAAATGACGATAAAGCCTAATAAACGCTGAATACAAAAAACGCTTAGCCAAAAGGTTAAGCGTTTTTTTATTGATTATTGAATGGCTTTCTTACGTGAAGCCCGACGCTTCATACGACGAATAAAACGCGTGACACGCCATGCTCTTGTAATGGAATAAAGATACAAGAAAAATAAAAGAATAAATGCACCAAACATCAACCATTCGTTCACATAAAATACTTCACCCAAAATACCAAAGGTAGCACATAATGCGGCAAATGCGGTAATCGCAAGAAAAGCTTGACGAGAAGTTAATCCTGCCCGAACCATTAAGTGATGAACATGTAAACGGTCTGGTTTGAATGGGCTTTTGCCTTTACGTACACGGCGATAAATAACGGCGATCATATCAATTAATGGGATAGCAATAATCCATAACGCTGTAACAGGGTTCATGGGGTGGCCATGCCCTTGAGTGCTTAATAGCAAAATCCAGATCATCGTAAACCCGATTAAGGTACTTCCGCTATCGCCCATAAAAATTTTATATTGCTTACCAAAAGGAATACACAGATTGAACATTGAATAAGGAATTAATGCCGCAATCAAGGCAAAACACCAAACCGCAAGATCCCATTGATTATCCATAATCAACAAAATTCCCATTGCAGCAAAACCTACACTTGATAACCCGCCAAGTAATCCGTCTATACCGTCAATCATATTGAATGCATTGATGACAGCAATGGTCGCTAACACTGTGATGACAAAACCAACAGCACCAAGTGTTACTTGAAATGGCCCAATAATCTGCCCTAAATTATCAAGGGATAATTTACCAAAATAAATCATCGCAACAGACAAACCAGCTTGAATCACTGCGCGCAAAGCCGCACTCAGGTCAAAACGGTCATCCAATAAACCAATAATCAGCAATACGGTTAACGAAAATAAATATAGCCAAGGCAAACGCATCTGATCCCATTGGAAAATATAGAAGCACAGGTTGCCCATAAATAATGAAACACCGCCCAGTAAAGGAATCGCACCTTGGTGACGTTTACGATAATTCGGTTTATCCACTAAGCCTATTTTTTCTGCCACGGGGCGCATTGCCACAATGGTCGAGAAAGAAACAATGAAGGTAAAAATAAAACTAAGCCACAACATTTTAATGCCTTATTTTAGAAGTGATTTGTTTGATAAAACGTGCCAAAGCATACCATAAAGTAGCATTTTAAGATATGGATTTTTAGAGTACAATAGACGGACTTTTAGCAAAAAATTTGGAAAAAATCATGTCAAATTCAACCGCACTTTTTAATCGTGCTCAACAAGTTATTCCTGGTGGTGTAAATTCACCTGTTCGTGCTTTCAAAGGCGTAGGCGGCACCCCTGTATTTATTCAAAAAGCTGCTGGTGCTTACATTACAGACACCGATGGTAAACAATATATTGATTACGTAGGTTCTTGGGGCCCTATGGTTTTGGGACATAACCACCCTGCCATTATAGATGCCGTATTAAAAGCAGTGCCGAACGGTTTAAGTTTTGGCGCGCCCACAGAAGGCGAAATTACTTTGGCAGAATTGGTTTGTAAATTAGTACCATCCATTGAAATGGTCCGTATGGTCAGTTCAGGCACCGAGGCGACCATGTCAGCCATTCGCTTAGCTCGCGGTTACACCAAACGCGATAAAATCATAAAATTTGAAGGTTGTTATCACGGTCATTCCGATAGTTTATTAGTCAAAGCAGGTTCTGGCGCATTAACATTAGGTCAACCAAGTGGCCCCGGAGTTCCAGCGGATTTTGCAAAACATACCTTAACTTGCACTTATAATGATTTAAACTCCGTCAAACAAGCCTTTGAGCAATATCCAACAGAAATTGCTTGCTTAATCGTTGAACCTGTTGCAGGCAATATGAATTGCATTCCACCACAAGAAGGTTTCTTACAAGGACTTCGCGAACTTTGCACCCAATATGGCGCCGTCTTTATTATTGATGAAGTGATGACCGGTTTCCGAGTCGCTCTAGGTGGTGCGCAATCTTATTATGGCGTCACACCTGACTTAACTTGCTTAGGTAAAATTATTGGTGGCGGCATGCCTGTAGGTGCATTTGGCGGCAAACGTGAAATTATGGAATACATTGCCCCAACCGGCCCGGTTTATCAGGCCGGCACACTATCAGGTAATCCGATTGCTATGGCGGCTGGGTTGGCTTGTTTAACGGAACTAGCCAAACAAGGCAATGAAGAAATCTTAGCGACTAAAACGCAAAAGTTAGCGGAAGGCTTAAAAGCTTTGGCTGATAAACATCATGTACCATTCTGTGTACAATATGTAGGCGGTATGTTTGGTTTATTCTTTACCGAGCAAAGTGCGGTCACTCATTTCCAAGAAGTCATGAAATGTGATGCTGCAAAATTTAACCGTTTCTTCCATTTAATGTTAGAGCAAGGCGTTTATCTTGCGCCTTCTGCCTTTGAAGCTGGTTTTATGTCACTTGCGCATTCTGATGCGGATATTGACCGCACTTTAGCCGCAGCGGATATGGCTTTTGCGCAATTGTAACTGATTAAGCTGTTTTGTTTTTATGAAAGTTTGGTAGAATAACCAAACTTTCTTATCAATTATTACGAGATTTTTATGGCATATACAACTTTCTCCCAAAACAAAAACGATCAACTCAAAGAGCCTATGTTCTTTGGTCAAAATGTTAATGTTGCCCGTTACGATCAACAAAAATATGAAACCTTTGAAAAACTGATCGAAAAACAACTTTCTTTTTTCTGGCGACCGGAAGAAGTGGATGTTTCACAGGATCGTATTGACTACGCCGCATTACCAGAACATGAAAAACATATTTTTATCAGCAATTTAAAATATCAAACGCTATTGGATTCTATTCAAGGCCGTAGTCCAAATGTGGCATTATTGCCTTTAGTTTCCATTCCTGAATTAGAAACTTGGATCGAAACTTGGACATTTAGCGAAACCATCCACAGCCGCTCATATACTCACATTATCCGCAATATCGTCAACGATCCTTCTATCGTTTTTGATGATATCGTGACTAATGAAGAAATCATTAAACGTGCAAAAGATATTTCACGTTACTATGATGATTTAATTCGTGACAGCCAACTTTATGGTTTATATGGTGAAGGGACTTATACTGTAGATGGCAAGGAATCTGTGGTTTCATTGCGTAATCTGAAAAAACAACTTTATCTTTGCCTTATGAGCGTTAATGCACTAGAAGCCATTCGTTTCTATGTATCATTTGCTTGTTCATTTGCCTTTGCGGAACGTCAATTAATGGAAGGTAATGCGAAAATCATCAAATTTATTGCTCGTGATGAAGCCTTGCATTTAACAGGTACCCAGCATATTTTGAATATTATGGCGGCAGGGCAAGACGATCCTGAAATGGCCGAAATTGCGGAAGAATGTAAACAAGAGGCTTACGACTTATTTGTTGCCGCCGCAGAACAAGAAAAAGCTTGGGCGGATTATTTATTTAAAGATGGCTCCATGATCGGTTTAAACAAAGATATTTTGGTGCAATATGTAGAATATATCACCAATATCCGTATGCAAGCCGTTGGTTTACCGTTGCCGTTCCAAGCACGTTCTAACCCAATTCCTTGGATTAACGCGTGGTTAGTCTCAGACAATGTACAAGTTGCACCGCAAGAGGTGGAAGTGAGTTCTTACCTTGTGGGACAAATTGACTCAAAAGTCGATACGAGCGATTTTGGCGACTTTGACTTGTAATAGCCATTAAACAAAGTGCGGTTAAAAATCTTGATATTTTTTGACCGCACTTTTTATTTTTTTGGAAAGCGATGAAAATCTATCAAATCACATTATTACAATCTGCTCAGATTTTGACACATTCCAATCAAGTTTCATTACTTGAAACCTTGGAGAAAAATGACATAACACATGAATACCAATGTCGCAGCGGTTATTGTGGTTCTTGTCGTGTCAAAATGAAAAAAGGCAAGGTCTCTTATAAAGAACATCCCCTTGCCTTTCTTAATCCTGACGAAATTTTGCTTTGTTGTTGTCAGGTTGAAACGGATCTTGAATTAGAGCTCTAAATTACCACCAACCAAGCATCTTCATCCAAATACCACCAACACCAAACCAAATGACTAACGAGACAATAGAAACAATAAAGCTTACACCCCACCATTGTCCTGTACTATTATAACCTGAACCATATAATGCCGGACCAGGACCACCTGCATATTGGGTCAAACTCATTGATAAGGTTGATGTATAACCTAAACCAATCGCTGCGATCATTGGCGGTGTACCGACAGCGATAGCCGCGGCTAAGAATGCTAAATACATAGCTGAAATATGTGCCATTGCAGAAGCAAAGAAATAACGAGTATAGAAATAAACTAATACTAATATTGAAAATGCTACTGGCCAACTAAATACGCCGACAGAACCAGCAATATGGTTTGATACCCAAGTAATTGCACCATATTTATTCAACGCATTCGCCATCATGACTAACACAGCAAACCAAAACATCGTATCCCAAGCGGTAGTTTCTTCAACGATATTTTTCCATGTCATAATATTAGTAAAGAGCAAAATGACTAATCCGATAAAGGCTGAAACCGTTGCCGGAATATGGAAAACCAAATCCCCGACAGTCCAAAGGAATAACAGTAAAACGAAATCAAGTGCAAGAATAATTTCTGCTTTGCTCATCGGTCCCATATTTTTTAATTCATCACGCGCCATTTCAGCCATTTTAGGCGTATCTTTTAACTCTGGCGGATAAATCAAATAAACAAAATAAGGCAACACAATTAAGCTGATAATCCCAGGGACAATCGCACCTAAAAACCATGTCATCCAAGTAATATCTACACCTTGCCCTTTGGCTAGCTCTGCAATTAATGGGTTCCCCGCCATCGCGGTTAAGAACATCGTACAAACAATGGTATCAATTTGTGACACTGCAATGGCTAAAAATGCCCCCGCGCGACGTGCTGTTGGACCTGGTTTTGAATCGTACGCATCCGCAATAGATTGCATGATCGGGTACATAATACCACCGCCACGTGCTGATGCAGATGGAATACCCGGACCAATCACCACATCGGCTAATGCCATACCATAAGCCACACCCATCATTTTTTTACCGAAACGAGCCACAAAATAAAGAGCAATACGTTTACCTAATCCAGTTTTGATTACCGCACGAGATAAGAACATCGCAATACCAATGAGCCAGATTGTGCCGTTGGCAAAACCCGAAAGCATACCCACTTCACCTTGTTTAGCTGAGAGAGGGGTTAGTCCAGTTAATCCACTCACAACTAAAGCAACTAATGTTGCGGCTCCCATTGGCATCGCTTTAGCAATAATCGCGACAATAGTTGCCACAAATAATGCGAGCATACCCCATGCTTTTGCTGTCAAACCTTCAGGCGTTGGACAAAGCCAAATCGCCAATCCTACTAAAATAGCAAGAAGTAAACCCTGCCATTTAAAGCCGAGTTTTACTTCGATAGTGGGTTTTGTTTGGGTTGTCATCTTACTTTTCTCCGACAAAATAAAAAAGGGAATATCGAATGATATTCCCCACAATAAAACGAATGTGCCTATTGAGCTATCATCATTCCGCCTGCAGTCTAACATACCCATAAAGAGTAATAAAGAATGCTCAATAGCAAAACGATTGCGCTTAAATCCAATATAAAAATAACCGCACTTTATTATAAATTATTTAAATCTAAAACATCTGTCATATCGTATAAACCATTTTCTTTCGTTGAAATCCATTTTGCTGCGCGTACAGCACCATTAGCAAAAGTCATTCGACTTGATGCTTTATGTGCAATTTCTACTCGCTCACCAATATCGGCAAACCAAACCGTATGTTCCCCCACAACATCGCTTGCACGAATAGTAGAAAAACCTATCTCATCGCGTTTACGCTCACCGGTAATACCTTCACGACAAAAAACACCGTGTGTTTTTAGATCTCGACCTAGAGTTTTAGCAATATGTTCGCCCATTGAAAGTGCCGTACCAGATGGCGCATCAACTTTATGACGATGATGAGCCTCGATAATTTCGATATCACAATAATCGCCCATCACTTTTGCCGCTTTTTCCAATAATTTGAAAACCAAATTTACGCCAACGCTATAGTTTGATGCAAACACAATCCCAATTTTTTCGGCGGCTGCTTTAATGGCGGTTTTACCTGCATCATCAAAGCCTGTTGTTCCTAAAACAAGTTTTTTATGATTTTCCACACAAAATTTAATATGCTCAAGAGAACCTTCCGGGCGTGTGAAGTCAATAATCACATCAAATTTCTCTTTTTCTGCATTTAAATCTTCTGCAACTTTCACGCCAATAGCACCAATGCCGGCTAATTCACCGGCATCAGCACCGACTAAAGAAGATCCTTTACGTTCAAATGCCGCACCTAATTCCACACCTTCAGTATGATATACCGCTTGAATTAATTGGCGTCCCATACGACCACCGGCACCGACAACAGCAATTTTTAATGTCATATTTTTTTCCTTTTCAATGATCAGTTAAATTCTGTAAAACCACTATAAACTAAAAAAGCACCAAAACCTAAGAAAATAATCCCTGCCACATTATCAATATAACGGCTATATTGGCTATAAAAACGTTTGGCGAATGGGCGAGAGAAACAAAGTGAAAGCAAATAAAAATAAACAAACGTTTCTACAATAATAATAAATAAGGCTAATCCCATTTGCCATAATTCAGTAATATTTATTAATATCAAAGACATAACACTAGAAAAATAGACTATCGCTTTTGCATTAGACAGATTAACGAATAATCCTTTTAAGATTTCTTTTTTAATACTTGTCTTTTGATTTAATTCCTTTTCACTAGCAGCTTCAAAAACAGCGTTTGTTCGACTTTTTGCCATTTGTAAGCCGATATACATCAAATAGCTTCCACCGAGCATCATGATAATGCCGTGTAATGCAGGTGTCGTAGCAAATAAAATCGCCAACCCTAACATTGCCGCCAACGCCCAAATCGCCACGCCAAACGTAATACCGATAATACCGCAAACAGTATTTCGTTGGGAATTACTGGCCGCCATTCGTGTCACATAAAAGAAATCAGGCCCTGGTGTCATTAAACCAAATAGATGAACAATGATGAGATTGATCATAATAATACGTCTAATCCAACAATAACAATCACCCCATAGATGGCGGCTAAAACATCATCAATCATAATGCCAAATCCATTTTCTAATTTTTCATCAAAAATTTTAATGGGATAAGGTTTAAGGATATCGAAAAAACGGAAAACCACAAAGGCAATGAAGCTCCAATACCAATTAATTTCGGGGATAAATAATAAACAAATCCATACCCCAACAAATTCGTCCCAAACAATTGAACCATGATCATGAACGCCCATATCATCGGCCGTTTTTTGGCATAAATAACAGCCTAAAGCAAAAGAAAGTGCGGTCAAAATAGCGAAAGAAATATTGCCCATTATCGGCAATAACAGCACACCAATAATTAAACCCGCCAAGCTTCCCCAAGTGCCGGGTGCAGGATGAATCAGCCCTGAGCCTAATCCAACAGCTAAAAAATGGACCGGATTTTTTAAACGGATACGTGATAACGGATTTTCTGTCATGGAATGTTAAAACATCAATATTGAAATAGAAAAAGTGGACATTCCTGCCCACTTTATAAGATATTACTTGCGACCCAACGCAGGCGCGACTTTATCTAATACACCATTAATGTATTTATGGCTATCTTCCGCCCCAAAGGTCTTCGCCAATTCAATCGCTTCGTTGATAACCACTTTATAAGGTACATCTAACTCAAATTTGAGTTCATAAACGGCTAAACGCAAAATCGCTTTTTCAATTGGCGTTAGTTCTTCTGACGCGCGGTCTAAAAATTCCGCCATGGTAGCATCAACACTATCTAAATTTGCCACAGCACCACGGAACAATTTACGAAAATAAGGAACATCAACACCTTTTAAATCTTGTTCTGTCACAAAGGATAACTCAACTTCAGCCGCATCATTTTGTGATACATACCAAGAATATAATGCCTGAATTGCACATTCACGCGCGCGGCGGCGTGGGCTTACTTTTTTCTCTGCCATATTCATTACGCCGCGTTGATTTGATCTAAAAGGTTTACCATCTCAAGAGCAACTAATGCGGCTTCTGCGCCTTTATTACCTGCTTTCGTTCCAGCTCGCTCAATAGCTTGCTCAATATTTTCAGTAGTTAACACACCAAACGCCACGGGGATATCTGAATGAAGTGCCACGTGACCTAAACCACTACTCGCTTCACCTGCAACATATTCAAAATGCGCTGTACCGCCACGAATAACCGTACCTAATGCCACAATCGCATCAAATTTTTTCGTATCCGCCAAACGGCGAACCGCTAAAGGTAATTCATACGCACCCGGTACTTTCACTAAAGTAATATTTTCTTCTTTAACTTGTCCTACGCGTTTTAATGCGTCAACAGCCCCATCAACTAGGCTATCATTAATAAAATGGTTAAAACGAGCGACTACCACGGCGATTTTTGCATTTGGTGCGCTTAATTGACCTTCTAAAACATTCATATTATTTCCTTTTAAACATAGGGATAAATTGAGCCGAATTCTAGCACAAAAAAAACATTCTATCAGCTGTTATCTTTGGCTTTCCTTGTGACTTAGTTGCTCAATTCTCTACAAAGTAAACAAAAACACCACGAAATTTTCGTGGCGTTTCCATAGGAGCTATTTATTTTTTAATAAACCAACCTACTTAATAATACGCAAGTGGGATGTTGTTTTTGACGATGCCGTTGTTTTTTTCGGTTCCGCCTTTGGTTTTTCCTGTGTTTTTTCCACCGCACTTTTAGCTGGGCCTGTTTGAGATTTATCTAGCTCATCATAAATCGCCTCAGGTTCAAACATCACGCCATCGCCATTTTCACGTGCATAAATGGCAAGAATCGCGCCCATAGGAATGTACAATGCGCGAGGAATACCTTGAAAGCGCGCGCTAAACTCAACGGTCTCATTACCAAGTGCTAAATTACCCACAGCACCAGGTGATAAATTCAAGACAATTTGCCCATCTTTAACATATTCTTGCGGGACATCCACACCGTAATAAGTCGCATCTACGACTAAATAAGGGGTAAAATTATTATCCAATAGCCAATCATAATAGGCTCGCAATAAATACGGACGTTTAGGGGTAGATTTATATTCCATTATTTGTCATCCATTAAATTTTTTGGTGCTGCACTACCAATAGATTGCATAAATGAATCACGTCCAAAAACACGATCCATATAACCATTGATGGCTTTGCTGCCTGCGCCAGTAAAAGTTACGCCAAGTTCTTTTAAACGCCACAATAATGGTGCGATATAACAATCCACCAGACCAAATTCTTCACTCATAAAGTAAGGATATTGATTAAAAATTGGAGCAACCGCAAGTAATTCTTCTTTCAATTGCTTCAAGGCTTCTGCTCGTTCGACTTCCGAACCATTTTCTGCTTTCGCTAAAGTTGGATACCAGTCTTGCTCGATGCGTAACATTAACAAACGGCTTTTACCACGCGCCACAGGATAAACCGGCATTAAAGGGGGGTGTGGAAAGCGTTCATCAAGATATTCCATAATGATACGTGAAGTAAATAGCACTAAGTCGCGATCCACCAAAGTCGGAAGCGTACCATAAGGGTTTAATTCCATTAATTCTTCAGGCACAGCATTGGGATCGACATTTTCCGTTTCGTAAGCAACGCCTTTTTCCGCTAAAACAATTTTCACTTGATGGCAATAAATATCTGATTTATTAGAAAAAAGAGTCATTATTGAACGTTTATTTGCCGCACTGGTCATCTATTCCTCCGCTGATGTAAAATGCAATTAACAGCTTTACAACCCTGCTGTTTAATATCTAAAATTTCGAGTTAAAAAACGTGCTTATTTTACCACAAATCACATAGGTACTTTCAACCCCTTAGGATGGATTATTCAATTTCTTAAACAAAAAATATAAAAAAAATTGCAGCCCAATGGACTGCAATTTCTTGAATATAAACGAAAATATAAAA
>NZ_CAMEFX010000046.1 GCF_945915845.1 uncultured Actinobacillus sp.
TGGGCAAAAAATAAGCTCCGCCGCAGCCTTTTATTGAAAGATAAACAGACCCTAGGGCTTTTATAGAAGAATAAATAGAGCCTAAATTTATAAAGGAAGGGAACTTTTATGACAGAAATTAACCATAGCCGCCGTAAATGGCTTGCTTTGGGGGGAATTACGTTGGGTGTGAGTGCAATGTTTCCCTCGCAGCTTTTAGCGGCAGTTTCAACGCCTAAACCGCGTATTTTGCGCATGCATAATATAAATACCGGCGAGTATTTCAATTCAGTGTTTCACGAAGTTAAAGGGTTTGATGCTAAGGCATTACGCAAATTGACTTGGTTTATGCGCGATAAACGCAATAATAAGACACGCCCAATGGATCCGAAGTTATTTAGCAAACTTTATCGTGTACAGGGGTTATTAGGTTTACGTAATACTGAAATTCAAATTATCTGTGGTTACCGTTCGCCTGAAAGTAATGCAGCGATGCATCGCCGTAGTCGTGGAGTAGCGAGTAATAGTTTTCATATGAAAGGGCAAGCTATTGATTTTCGTATTGATGGCGTATCCTTAGCAAAAGTCCGTCATGCTGCACAAAGTTTAAATAATGGTGGTGTAGGATTTTATCCGCAAAGTAATTTTATACATGTGGATACCGGGCCTGTAAGAACTTGGTCGGGGAGTTAAATTAGTTCAAAAATCGACCGCACTTTTGTGCGGTTTTTTGTTTAAAATCGAAAGAAAAAGGTTAAACGATGAATATTGAAATTATTCCTGTAACAGCATTTCAACAAAATTGTTCTTTGATTTGGGATGATGAGAAAAATGCAGCAATTATTGATCCGGGTGGTGAGGCACAAAAGCTGATTAAGCGAATTGAAGAATTAGGGCTAAATCTCCAGGCAATTTTGTTGACACATGGACATTTAGATCATGTAGGTGCAGCACCACAGTTAAAAGCACATTTTGGAGTAGAAATCATTGGTCCTCATCATGCAGATGAATATTGGTTTCAAGCGTTACCGCAACAATCTCGTCAATTTGGTTTATTTGAAATTGATAGTTTTTTACCTGATCGTTGGCTAGATCAAGATGGTGAAATTTTAACGCTGGCAGGTTATCAATTTGAAGTAAAACATTTACCCGGTCATACTCCTGGACATGTAGGGTTTGTTGAACATAATCAAAAAGTGATTTTTTCAGGAGATGTGCTATTTAAACAAAGTATTGGACGTACGGATTTTCCGGGGGGAAATCATGAAGAATTATTGCATTCAATTCGTGCTAAATTATACTCTTTGCCTGATGACATGATTGTGATTGCCGGTCATGGGCCGGCAACGACAATCGGGCAAGAAAAGCAGCAGAACCCATTTGTTCGCTAGGTAGCAGTCATATTGAAGTGCTTAGAATTACATCAAATTGTTTAATCTCTATGCGAACAAACAAGATTTTATAAATTTCTGCAAAAAAGAGTTGACGAGAGGGGGCGTAATCAGCATAATACGCTCCGCAAAGCCGATGACGGTAACGCAAATTTGAAAATAAAAATAAACGTGGCTACATAGCTCAGCTGGTTAGAGCACAACACTCATAATGTTGGGGTCGCAAGTTCGAATCTCGCTGTAGCCACCATATTTATTTTTAATTTGATGCGGAAGTGGCGAAATTGGTAGACGCACCAGATTTAGGTTCTGGCGCCTGTGCGTGTGGGTTCAAGTCCCTCCTTCCGCACCATTTATCAGCTTGCATTCAAAATAATGGTTTAAATTGGGGTATCGCCAAGCGGTAAGGCACCGGGTTTTGATCTCGGCATCCCTAGGTTCGAATCCTAGTACCCCAGCCATCTATTCAATATTCATCTTTTTAATACATTTCTACTGGGGTATCGCCAAGCGGTAAGGCACCGGGTTTTGATCTCGGCATCCCTAGGTTCGAATCCTAGTACCCCAGCCATATTTTTCATCTTTCATAAAATTCTGCTAAGTTATTTTAAATTTTATTTGTAAATTTTTTCTAGATTAGTACAATCTTATTTCTTTATAACTGTAAACTTTTAGTGGAAAGATTTATGAACACTCAAACTTCTTCATGGCGTTCTAAGTTATCAGCCCTAGGCCCGGGTATCTTAATGGCGTCTGCAGCCGTTGGTGGCTCTCATATTATTATGTCAACGCAAGCCGGCGCAATGTATGGCTGGCAACTTGTTGGTTTAATTATTGTAGCCAATCTTTTTAAATATCCTTTTTTCCGTTTCGGTGCGCAATATACGCTCGATAGTGGTAAAACTTTGCTTGAGGGTTATCAAGAAAAAGGACGTTTCTATCTATGGCTCTTTTTTCTTTTAAATATTGTCGCAACAATTATCAATACAGCAGCTGTTGCATTACTGACTGCTGCAATTTTAACATTTGTATTGCCTGAACCCGTGCCTGTTCCTACGTTAAGTTTAATCGTTATTGTTGTTACAACCGCGATTTTATTACTTGGGAAATATCGTATATTAGACAGCCTATCTAAACTAATTATGATTTCACTAACCGTAACAACAGTGGTTGCTGTGATAATTGCCTTTATGCGCAATGGTGTAAATGGTGTCGTTCAGCCTGATTTTATTGAACCATCACCTTGGAACCTGAGTGCATTAGGCCTGGGATTTATCGTGGCATTAATGGGGTGGATGCCTGCTCCAATTGAAATTTCAGCGATTAATTCAATGTGGGTTCAAGCAAAACGCCGTTTCACAAAAATTTCGCATGAAGATGGTGTATTTGATTTCAACGTAGGGTTTATTGGTACCGCAATTTTAGCTCTCGTTTTTGTTGCATTAGGTGCATTGGTACAATACGGTTCGGGCGAAGCGGTAGAAATGGCAAATGGCGGTAAATATATCGCACAGTTGATTAATATGTATGCATCAACAATTGGCGATTGGGCTCGTGGTTTAATTGCATTTATCGCTTTTATGTGCATGTTTGGTACAACGATTACGGTTATTGACGGTTATTCACGTACCAATGTAGAAAGCTTACGTTTGTTACTCAAACGTAAAGAAAGTACACCTCGTTACTTAAATATGGCTTTCGTTGTTGCAGCACTTTCAGGACTTGCTTTAATTTTTTATTTTAACAATGCAGTAAAACCCATGTTAAACTTCGCGATGATTGCCTCATTTGTATCTGCGCCATTATTTGCTTACCTAAACCTATCTCTTGTATTAAAAGGTGAGCATCGCGTGCGTGGTGGCCTATTTTGGCTTTCAATTGCAGGTTTAATTTTCTTAACAGGTTTTGCGTTGTTATTTATTGTTAACCAACTTGGTCTAATTGCATAAAGTGCGGCTGAAAATCTCATCATTTTGAATACAACCAATCCCAGTGTAATAGCTGGGATTTTTTTGTTAAATAAGTTGATATAGCGCAATAATCAACGGCATTGTCATTACGCAGAGCAAGGTTGTCACGCCATAAATAGCACTCGCTTTTTGCGCATTTTTGCCATAAACCAAGGCCATTTGTGTAACAGTGGCCGCAGCCGGACTGATGGTGGCTAAGAAGCTAATCATTGTAATGGTTTCGCCGTTTTCTGCATAATGGGCAAAACCACAGAGTTTAATGATCCCCATTAAACAAATCGGAATAATGAGTAAGCGTAGTAAGGTCACCAAGTAAATTCGGCGTGAAGAGAGTATCGAACGAATAGGAATAGAGGCAATTAACATGCCGGCAATCAGCATTGCATTCGGGCCAATAAAGGAACCTACAGCGGTCATGGTACCAATAATAATCGAAGGTAATTTAATTTGAAAGGCAAATAAGGTTGCACCTATTATGATAGATAATATGTTGATATTTTTAATAATCTTGCTTAAAGATAGTTCCCCTTTACCACAAAGAATACTACGGCAATGCGTCCAAAATAAAAAAGTTTGTACAACAATAAAGCAAGTGGCGTAAATGACCCATTCCTGTCCAAACATCGACATCACCAACGGAATAATTAAATTTCCTGAATTAGAATAAATAGAGGCGGCATGTTCAATAGGATCGAGTTTCAAGGTTTTTTTCAGGAGAATACCGATAATAATTAAAATAATATGCAAAATCACTGCCATGGAAAAAGAAAGCAGTAAACCGCGTAATAATTCAGGAGTGTAATCAATTTGGAAGGCGTTGATCATAACCGCTGGGCTGATGATATAAAGCCCGATAATAGAAAGGGGATAGCTATCTTTTGAAGTTAATAATTTGCTTTTCACCAATGCATAGCCGAGTAATACAATGAGCGTGAGTTCGGTAATTTTACCGGCAAGAATAAGCGCAATGTCCATAATATTATCCAATTAATGATTTATAGCTTATTCTAGTCATTCTAACCAAATAAAAAAATCGCTGAATTACAAAATTTGCTATAATTCTTCAAAAAATTTCACAAAATTAACCGCACTTTGGAGATCTTATGTCAATTCAGCTTAATTCTATTGCTTTATTATTGGTTGTTCTTATTTTGCTTGGTGTGCTGAGTCAAAATAGTTCGATTACTATTTCAGCCGCCGTATTGCTGTTAATGCAACAAACCTTTTTATCGAAATATATTCCGTTTTTTGAGAAAAATGGACTGAATATTGGCATCATTATTTTGACCATTGGTGTGTTGGCACCCATTGTGACCGGTAAAGTGCAAATTCCAAGTTTGGCGTCATTATTTCACTGGAAAATGTTTTTGGCTTTAGGTGTAGGGATGTTAGTCGCTTGGTTTGCCGGCCGTGGCGTTAATTTAATGGGGTCACAGCCTATTTTACTGACAGGATTAATGATTGGTACAGTCCTTGGTGTGGCATTTTTAGGGGGGATTCCTGTAGGACCATTAATTGCGGCAGGAATTTTGTCATTAATATTGGGAGTAAAATAATATGGCAAAGTTTCAGCATAAACAGCCTTTAACACCTGTTCAAAAACAACTTTTAGCTGAACTGGTGGATGTAATGAATGTGGATAACCGCCGTTTGTCCGCACGCATTAAAGGCATGGGCAATATTAAGAAAGCGGAAAGCCAACAGGCGGTAGCGGCAGACATTCAAGCACAAATTCAATTAGCGCAAGCGCGATTGGAACAGCGTAAAAGTGCGGTGAAAAAAATTGAATTTCCTGAGAATTTGCCTGTTAGCCAACGTAAAGATGAAATCCAAAAACTCATCGCCGAAAATCAAGTGGTGGTGATTGCAGGGGAGACGGGTTCAGGTAAAACGACTCAGTTGCCCAAAATGTGTTTGGAATTGGGGCTAGGCACAAAAGGCTTGATTGGTCATACTCAACCACGCCGAATTGCGGCACGTTCGGTCGCGATGCGTATTGCGGAAGAATTGAACACCGAACTCGGCGGCATGGTGGGTTACAAGGTGCGTTTTAATGATCAAATCAGCGAGCAGACCCAAGTTAAACTGATGACTGATGGGATTTTATTGGCTGAAATCCAGACAGATCGTTTTTTAAATCAATACGACACCTTAATTATTGACGAAGCGCACGAACGCAGTCTCAATAACGATTTTATTTTAGGTTATCTGAAACAGCTTTTACCGCGCCGTCCTGATCTTAAAGTGATCATTACATCAGCCACCATTGATGTAGAACGTTTTTCACGCCATTTTAATAACGCGCCGATTATCGAAGTTTCAGGGCGAACTTACCCGGTGGAAGTGCGTTATCGCCCAATTGTGGAGTTGAAGGATGAAGAAAGCGAGCAGGATCAACTGCAAAGCATTTTAAATGCGGTAGATGAATTACAAGCGGAAGGGCGAGGGGATATTTTAATTTTCTTAAGTGGCGAACGAGAAATTCGTGATACTGCTGAAGCCTTAGAAAAACAAGATTTAAAACACACGGAAATTCTACCGCTCTTTGCGCGCTTATCAGCACAAGAACAAAATAAAATATTCCATCCAAGTGGACTAAATCGTATCGTTCTTGCCACAAATGTGGCGGAAACTTCCTTGACTGTACCGGGAATAAAATATGTTATCGATCCCGGAACGGCGCGAATTTCTCGCTATAGTTACCGCACCAAAGTGCAACGTTTGCCTATTGAACCCATCTCGCAAGCTTCTGCCAATCAGCGTAAAGGCCGTTGCGGACGTGTGTCAGAAGGGATTTGTATTCGCTTGTACTCGGAGGAGGATTTTAACAATCGTCCTGAGTTTACCGATCCTGAAATTTTGCGTACTAATTTGGCGTCCGTGATTTTGCAAATGACGGCTCTTGGGCTGGACGATATTCAAGCCTTTCCTTTTGTGGATGCGCCTGATAAGCGTCATATTCAAGATGGCATAAAATTGTTGGAAGAATTAGGGGCGTTTGAATTTAAATCCACTAAATTTGGTGAAAAACGACAATTAACGGCGCAAGGTAAGCAACTTGCTCAATTACCTGTCGATCCACGCCTTGCCAAAATGTTGTTAAGTGCGGTGAATTTGGGCGCAGTTCACGAAGTGATGATTATTGTGGCAGCGTTATCTATACAAGATCCGCGTGAACGTCCACAAGAAAAGCAGCAAGCCAGTGATGAAAAACACCGCCGTTTTGCTGATAAAAAATCCGATTTCTTGGCGTTTTTGAATTTATGGCATTATATTCAAGAACAGCAAAAAGCCTTGAGTAAAAATCAATTTCGCCGCCAATGCCAAAAGGATTACTTGAACTATTTGCGCATTCGCGAATGGCAAGATATTTATCATCAAATTCGCCTGACAGTACGCGAAATGGGCTTGCCGATTAATTCGGAACCCGCAGAATATCAACAAATTCATACCGCACTTTTAAGCGGTTTGCTCTCGCACATAGGTTTAAAAGAGAGCGAAAAACAAAGTTACCTTGGTGCGCGCAATGCCCATTTTGCGATTTTTCCTAATTCGGTGCTTTTCAAAAAACAACCGAAATGGGTCATGGCGGCGGAATTGGTGGAAACCAGCAAACTTTGGGGGCGAATGGTGGCAGAAATCGACCCTGAATGGATTGAGCCGCTGGCAGAGCATTTAGTGAAAAAATCCTATGCGGAGCCACGTTGGTCAAAATCCCGTGGACAGGTGGTGGCAGATGAAAAAGTAAGTTTGTATGGTGTGCCGATTGTGAATGGGCGAGCGGTGAATTACGGTTCTCTTGACCCGAAAACCAGCCGCGAGATCTTTATTCAATCCGCATTGGTGGAAGGGGATTGGAATACGTGTCATAAATTTTTCTTTGAAAATCAAAAGCTCATTCGTGAAGTGGAAGATTTGGAACATAAATCTCGCCGCCGCGATATTTTGGTAGATGACCGCACTTTGTTTGAATTTTATGATGAACGAATTGGCACAGATGTGGTATCGCAAAAGCATTTTGATAGTTGGTGGAAAAAGGCGAGTGGGAAAGATCCCGAATTATTGAATTTTGAGAAATCTTTTCTAATCAATGATGATGCACAAAAAGTCAGCCAATTGGATTTTCCAAATTGGTGGCATCAAGGCAATTTGAAATTAAAATTAACCTACCAATTTGAACCTGGCACGGATGCGGATGGTGTGACGGTACATATTCCCTTGCCGTTGCTCAATCAAATTGAAATGCAAGGTTTTGACTGGCAAATCCCGGGTTTGCGCCACGAATTGATCGTTGCCTTAATTAAAGCGTTACCAAAATCTTTGCGCCGTAATTTTGTACCGGCACCGAATTATGCGGAGGCTTTTTTAGGGCGGGTGACAAATTTTGATAAGCCATTGGTAGAAACCTTAAGCTACGAATTTCGCCGCATGACAGGCGTAAGCGTAGAAGTAGATGAGTGGAAACCGGCAGAAATTGCACCGCACTTAAGAATGACGTTCCGTGTGATTGATGAAAAAGGTAAAAAAATTGCGGAAAGTATGAATTTGGATGAGCTGAAATTTAGCTTAAAAGACCAAGTTCAACAAAGTCTTTCTGCAGTCGCTGATGACGGCATTGAGCAATCGGGTATTCATATTTGGAATTTCGATGCACTGCCGCCGGTATTTGAGCAAAGAAAACAAGGTTTTACCGTCAAAGCTTTTCCGGCGATTATTGATGAAAAAGAAGCGGTGGGCATTAAGTTATTTGAGACCGAGTATGAGCAATCCGTGGCAATGCAACAAGGATTGCGCCGTTTGATTTTGCTCAATGTGCCATCACCCATCAAATATTTGCACGAAAAATTGCCGAATAAATCTAAGCTAGGGCTATATTTCACTCCATTTGGCAAAGTATTGGATTTAATTGATGATTGTATTGCTTGTGCGGTGGATAAACTGATTGCGGATTTTGGCGGTTTTGTTTGGAACGAACAGGATTTTGAAAAATTGCGTGATTATGTGCGCGAAAATCTGAATGACATGACGGTAGATATTGCGCAGCAAGTGGAAAAACTGCTTACCTTAACCTTTGAGATTAATAAGCGACTGAAAGGCAAAATGGACTTTACTATGGCGTTTGCTTTGTCGGACATTAAATCCCAATTAGCCGGATTGATTTATCCGAGTTTTGTGGCTAAAACAGGCTATGCCCGTTTGCCTGATATTCACCGTTATCTGCAAGCGATTGATAAACGCATTGACAAATTAGCGCAAGATGTGAACCGAGATCGTGCCGCAATGCTTCGCGTAGAGCAGTGTCAACAGGCGTATCAACAGCTTTTGGCAAAACTGCCAAAATCCAAACCACAGAGCGCAGATGTGCTGGAAATTCGCTATATGATAGAAGAATTGCGCGTCAGTTTATTTGCGCAACAATTAGGTACGAAATATCCGATTTCGGATAAGCGCGTGTTGAATGTGATTGCCGAGCAGTAATCAAAAAAAGTGCGGTCAAAAATCCTAATATTTTTGACCGCACTATCTTGTGCAGACTTAGAAATTCCCCATTCCTAACATGAATAAGAATAACATTCCTTGTAATTCTTGGTTTGAAATTTTTTGACCATTGAAGTTTAGATATTCCCCTTCAATTTTTGCATTTAATTTCAATTTATTACCGTCTTCTACAAGAATATGGTTTTTAACGCCATCATGAATAAACTTATCTAACATTATTTGCGCTTGTTTATCCGCCTCTTCTTTAGTGAGCTGTTCTTCATGTTGTGCAACTTGAGAAACAACATCAAGGAATAAAGCTTTATCTAAAGAAGCATTAATGGTGAAATTTTTAAATAAGCTTAATAAATTGGCGTTCTGATTAAGTTTTGTTATATCTAATTTAGCTAAATGAATATCTAAATCCGCAGAGAATTGACCACTTTCACGCTCAAATTTAAAGCCTTTTTCTTTTAATTGTGGTTCGTTAGTGATTACGGTTAAACCAACTTCTTGCGATACTTCTGGCGGAACTACACCCTGATAATTTAAATAATTCTCTATAGATTTTTCTACTGCATCAGCATAAATATGATTGGCTTCTATATCACTTTGTAATTTGCCAATCTCAAGGCCATTAAAATTAATATTATCAAGTTTATAAGCTAAGGCATAATCAACAAATTGATCTTTTACCGCTAATTGATATTTAAATTCCGTATTTTTAGTATTAAGACTAATTTCTTCACCTTGAGAATCAATAGCATTAAGTGCAATTTTTTCTGCATTAAATATAATAGAACTATTGGCTAAATAGTTAAAATTACCTGTCGGTTTTTCGCCATGAATTTCTATTTTTGCATCATTCATCGCTAATACACTTGCATCATTTAATTCGGTATTTTGAATATTAAGTTCTTTTATATTTAAACTGATTTTTCCAGTCTGTTGATAATTACCTTCAGAGTCACTTTGCATATCTAAAGTTAATTTGGCCTTTTCATGTATGACCCCATTTAATTTTGAGATAAATTTCCCTTTAAAATTTTTGTCATAACCGAAAGTTAATTCAGTGGTAAATGGATGGCTATTATTGGCAAACCATTTTTCTGTTTGTACGTTTTTTAATAGTGTGGCATCAACAGAAAACATAGCTGGAATAAAATTGAATTTTTTTACTAAATTTAATGGCAACGGCCCATGATAGAATGTTCCTGAAAAAGGTAAAACGGTTTTTTCGCCATTTTCTGCAGTGATTTCTATATCATAAGAAATATCAGAGCTAAAGATACCGCGCTCAAATTTCAAATTGGTATTGGCGATTTGTAACGGAATTCCTCTTGTTGAGAATACTTTACGGATTTCTTGATTATCTTTCTCAAAAAGTGCTTGTATTTCAGTTTCCGCTTTTTGTCCTGTATAGTAAGCGCCACCTGTCCAAAGGATTCCTAATCCTGCAATAATAGCAATAGCTAATGTTGATTTTTTCATTTTTCCCTCTCAATTAAATTTTTGTAATATCAAACTGCGTTAAATTAATGGTATTTTCTGTACCATAAAAATTCGCTAACGCTTGACGTAATTTTTCTGCTCGTTTAGGTAAATAACCGCGTTCAGCATATTCTTTCACTTGTGCATAAACGGCTTGTTTAAACGGTGTTGCATCACCAGGATTACCGTTTAGATTGTCTGCACTGGCAAAATAACGAAAACCTGCTGCAGTTGCGAGTACCCACTCTATCGCTTGTGGTTTCACTTCTACTTTTTCAAAATCTCGTTGACGCTCAGCAGAGCGACCGTCAGGCTCATACCAATAACCAAAATCTTCTAATTTACGGCGTTCTGCTCCGGCAACTAGCCAGTGGGCGATTTCGTGCAACGCACTGCTATAAAAACCGCGAGCAAAATAAATGGCATGGTAGGGCAATACCTCGTAGCCTTCTGATTTATAGTTGGCCGGAATATAAATCGGTTCATCGCCACCTTTTATTAAGCGAGTATTAAATTCATCGGCAAAGCAGGTGTTAAAAATGGAAATAATATCTTCTAATTTGTGGGTGTGATCGTTTTGTTGCATAATATCCGCTCTATGAATATAAAAACTCACAAAATGCGTGAGTTTTTGAGGTAGAAATTATTTACGTGGAAGGGTAATTTTCTTTTCTTCACTTTCGCGATATAGCACAACCACATGCCCAATGGTTTGCACAGCTTCCGCTTGTGTCTCACGAACAATCGCATCAATAATTAATTGTTTTGTTTCACGATCTGCACCGGCCACTTTGACTTTAATCAGTTCATGATGAGACAACGCGTGATCAATTTCGGCTAAAACACCTTCCGTTAATCCATTACCGCCAAGCATTACAACCGGGTTTAGGTGATGAGCCAAGCCTTTTAAATATTGTTTTTGTTTTGTTGATAATGTCATTTTATTTTCCTTTGTGAGTAAAAATGCGCAATTTTAACCGCACTTTTTATGTCGGGGCATTATACGCGAATTTAAGCATATTGTAATTAAAGAATTTCACACACCCAATTTGGTGTTAAATTGAACCAATTGTACCATTTTTAGGCAAATAAACATTTTTTTAAAATTTCTATTTGACAGTTGAGCTTAAATCCGTAAAATGCGCACTCGTTGACGACATGAAGCGAAATAAATAAAAAGCGACAAGTTGAATACAATGCGGGAATAGCTCAGTTGGTAGAGCACGACCTTGCCAAGGTCGGGGTCGCGAGTTCGAGCCTCGTTTCCCGCTCCATTCTTAAATCAAGAAAATGCGTTGTGCCCGAGTGGCGGAATCGGTAGACGCAAGGGATTTAAAATCCCTCGCCTTTCGGGGCGTGCCAGTTCAAGTCTGGCCTCGGGCACCATTTCAAATCTTCTATTCTGTGTGGCTTAGTTAGGTAAATTTTTGATATTCATTCTTAACGAATAGGATATTAATTATGACCCATCAAGACCATTCTTTTATTGTTACTGTCATGTCCACTAAAGGTGGTGTAACAAAATCAACTAACGTTGCAAATATTGGCGCATTTTGTGCAGATCATGGTATTCGTACTTTAATGATCGATACGGATTCGCAACCTACTTTATCTTCTTATTATCATCTTAACTATACTGCACCGCAGGGATTGTTTGAATTTCTCACCCAGCGTGTGGTAACGCCTGAGCTTATCATCTCTCAGACTGAATTTGAGAACCTTGATATTATCCAATCTAACGACCCTACCGATGCCATTACAACTTATTTACGTAATGCGCCAGATGGCATGTTGCGTTTTACGGATGTAATCTCAGAAATCAAAGGTTATGACTTAATCATTATTGATACACGCGGTACAAGTGGTATCACTGTCGATATGTCGGTTTTGGCCAGTGATCTCGTTTTATCACCGTTAAAACCTGAATTATTATCCGCTCGTGAATTTATGCGCGGCACTGTTGGACTTTATCAACAACTCCAAACATGGACAAAATTTGGTTTTACCCTTCCGCCTGTCAAAGCGGTTATTAATTGTTTAGATAGAACCACCGATGCCAAAAATGTTGTATCAGGATTGCAACAGCTTTTTGAACAATATTCCGATTCCAACTTAACCTTACTGGATTTTTCTATCCCATCTCGCGTTGCATACCGTGAAGCAGCAAGCCTTGCTTTGCCTGTTCATCGTCATAGCGAGAAAGAAAAACAAAATATTCAACAGTTATGCACGCTACTCTTCCCGCAATGGACTGACCGTTTTAATCAGTAAAAATAAGGGGGAAAGTATGTCAAATTCTGTTGAAAATTATTCCATGGAAGCAGAATGTGCAGTCATAGGCAGTTTGTTGCTTGATAATGAATTGTGGGATGAAGTATCCCCTATTATTAGCGCGCAAAACTTCTATTTTGCTGCACATAAAATCATTTTTACGACAATAACAAAAATGTTGTCGGCTAATATTCCTGTCGATCTGTTAACACTGGAAAGAACGTTACAAGAAGAAAAGAAACTGAATGAAGTAGGCGGCTTGGCTTATTTAGCTGAAATCGCCAAAAGCACGCCAACTGCGGCAAATATTACCACTTACGCGAATATTGTGCGCCGTTCAAGCCAGTCTCGTCAATTATATGCACTTGGTCACCAATTATGTGCAGAAGTTTGCGTGGCAAAATCACAAGAGCAAATTGACACCATTATCAGTAACACGGAAAAAGCTCTCACGGATTTAACCTTAAATGAAGCACAAACCGAAACCAATGCGGATTTAATGGATGTGATTGACTCCATTTTGAAAAGAATGGAACAAAATACCATGACAGGTTCTGTCGTTAGTGGCATATCTTTTGGTATCGAACGTTTAGACGCTAACACCACTGGTGCGCAAGATGGTGAGCTCATTCTTGTTGCAGCCAGACCATCTATGGGAAAAACCGCACTTTCGCTCACATTTGCATATAGTGCATTGGAGACACAAAAAACACGCCCAATCCAATATTACAGCCTTGAAATGCCAGCGGAGCAAATTATGTTGCGCCTTTTGTCATTGCATTCTCGCGTACCGTTACAACGTGTAAAACAAGGCGTTACGATGAGTGATGAAGATATGGCGCGTTATGGTGCAGCCATTTCTCATTTTTGTGAAAACTGGGGAAATGCACGTTTTCAACTTGACGACTCGAGCTATCTCACTCCACAAATGTTGCGCACGCGCGTAAGAAGAAATATCCGTAAATATGGTACACCATCGGTCATTATTATCGATTATTTACAGCTTATGCACGATCCTGCCTTTAGTGGTAATAAAAACCGTAATTTAGAAATTGAAAGTATTTCTCGCTCATTAAAGCAGCTCGCGAAAGAAGTTGGCTGTCCTGTTATCGCCTTATCACAGTTAAATCGAAACCTTGAAAATCGTGGTGATAAACGCCCTCTACCATCTGATTTACGAGACTCAGGCTCATTAGAACAGGATGCTGACATCATTTTCTTCATTTATCGCGATGAAGTTTATAACCCTGAAACAGAGATGAATGGCATTGCAGAAATCATTATTGCTAAACAACGGAACGGCCCAATCGGTACTGTATATAGTCGATTTCAAGGGGAATTTTCTTTATTTGAGAATATTCCTGATGATGAATATGAAAAATTAGCGAGAGAATAATCATTATGGCACTTTTTAATTCAAAATCACGTGAAGAACGAGCTAAATCAATGATGGCTGCATTAAATACGCCTGCGATCACTAGTAGTTCGCCCATTTATCAACAAGTACAAATTTCAGATCAGCCCACTGCGGTAGATTTAAATAAAAAGCGTTTAATTACCGTAACGCTAGATAAATTAAAACCTTATGAAGGCAACCCACGTAGAACAAAAAATCCCGCCTACGAAGAAATTAAGGCTTCAATTAAATCTCGTGGTTTAGATCACGCACCTAACATTACGCAACGCCCAGGGGATGATTTTTACACTATCGCCGATGGCGGTAATACGCGTTTGCAGGCATTAAATGAGCTATTTGCTGAGACGAAAGATATACGTTTTTGGTCTATCGAATGTGTATTTAAGCCTTGGCAAGGTGATGATGAAATTTCATCTGAACTGAATATGATTATTGG
>NZ_CAMEFX010000047.1 GCF_945915845.1 uncultured Actinobacillus sp.
TAATTTAGGTGCAATGTACTACAACGGGCAAGGCGTTCGTCAAGATAAATCAAAAGCAAAGTATTATTGGGGTTTGGCTTGCGATAATGGCGACCAAATGGGGTGTGATAATTATCGAAAACTCAGCGAACAGGGGTACTAATTAACGTGAAACCTAATAAAAACCATTTTGGGGTAGTAGTCAGTATTTTGGCTGCTGCGTTATTGGCGTTTAGTATTGAAGCACTTTTTCACAGGTATAAAACGGAAGGCACTTGGAATGCTGCGACTTCGGTGTTTACGATTTTGGGGGGATTAATCACAGTGGGTACAGTAGTATCTGCTGTGCTAAGAGAAAAAAGAGGAATTTGATCAGCCAATAATCTTTTCTAATGCTAAAGATTATTTTGGTCTCTCTTGTGATATGGGAAATCAAGCCGGTTGTGATAAATATGCGGAGTTAAATTCTAAATAAACAAAGGACACCCAATGATCTGAACCTAATAAGTTAGTCACATTTAGTTCAAGGACTGAGTTCTGTATTCCACAGGACTTAGTCCTTTTAGTTTCACTTGGATATGTTTATGATTGTCATAATGAATAGAGGTTTGTCAGCAGTCAAAAGGCAACTTAATCGTTGCCTTTTTTGTATTTTAAGTGCGGTCAAAATCTTAAGGTTTTGGAGAATAGTAACCACCCATTGCACTATAAATCGCATTTTCATTTTGAATAACGCTATATTTTGCATTCAAAATGGCGACCTGTGATGTTTTTTCCGTATTCGCCGCGTTTAACCATTCACGTAATTCAGATACACCTGCATCATAACGATTTTTGTAGTATTGGGTAATACGTTTATCGTAGTCATATTTTTGTGCTAAATTACGGTAATTTTGCAAAGATTGGTTATAGGCAAAATAGTAGGTGTCCACTTCATTTAAGGCTGTAGTAATGCCTTTTTCATAGTTTAGACGCGCGGTTTCATAAGCCGCTTCTGAAATTTTTACATTCCATTTAACATGGTTCCAATCTAAGAAAGGCAAACTAATGCCTAATGTTCCCGTTGCTGTTGGATTTTCAAAAGCATTACTGACTTTATTGTTGCTTGATGACATCGAACCACCGAGTGAAATGGTTGGGAACCAAGATTTTTGCATCGCTTTAGCATCTTTAAATGCACTGCTTAAACGGAATAAATTACCTTTAACATCAGGACGATTGGCGATAGTTGCCACAGGTACATTTAAATTTACCTCAGTATTTTTCACATTCAGAATATGTGGGAAAGTAATATTTAACGCTTCTGTGGGTTTTAAATTTAAAAGATTACGTAAAGTTTGTTCTGCCGTTTTACGTTGAGTTTCGTATGAAATTAAATTATTACGTGCCATTAATACAGCTTGTGTTGCCTGATCCGTACTTGCACGATCGCCCACACCTGCATTTAAGCGTTTTTGCATAATATCGTTAATACGGCTGTAGTAATCAATGGTTTCATTGGTTGCCGCAATCGCATCATTTAAATAAGCAATTTGATAATAGGTGACAACTACCGAGTTAATCAATGAAAGGCGTGTGGCTTCTAAATCTTGTTGGGTGGCCTTATAGTTCCATTCTCCTGCATCAGCAGCATCCGCCAAACGGCGCCATAAATCCAATGTGTAGCTGACACTTAATGAGCCGCTGTGTTTGATCGTTGAATTGGTATGCGTATCAGTGGCACGACTTGCCGATGAGCTTGTTGAACCATTAAAGTTTGGTACTAATTCTGCACCTAATAAATTTGCTTGATAAAGTGCAGAGTTCACGGAAATCGCAGCTTTTGCTAAATCTTTGTTATTGAGTAAAGCTTGTTCAACAACGCGATTTAATTGCGGATCATTGTATAACGACCACCAATTTTCTTTTACATGATATTGATTGGTGATTTCCTCATATTGTTTATAATCATTCCGGCTGGCTTGATAGCTGTCGCTGATATTGGCACAACCCACTAATGCAGTTGAAAGTGCAACACCTAGGGCGATTTTGCTGAATTTTAGCATAAAGATTTCCTTGAAAAGATGAAAAAGTGCGGTCAGAAATTTGAATTTTTTAACCGCACTTTAGAGGTTAATTAGTTACTGAACGTTCGTTCATTTTTGTTTTGCCTATTCTATCAAAAAAATAAAATAATGCTACTTATTCACGAGCTAATGCTGTAATTGGATCGAGTTGAGCCGCTTTTTTCGCCGGCATATACCCAAATACCACGCCAATCAGTGTTGAAAACAACACGGCTGCAACAATAGAGAAGACCGAGAATGACATCATAAAATCCGTAATAAAGGCATTAAATAAAGTGCCGATAATAAAAGAAAGCAAAATCCCCGACACACCACCAATCATACAAATTAATATCGCTTCAATTAAAAATTGCTGCAAAATATTGCTACGTCTTGCTCCAATGGCCATTCTAACCCCTATTTCTTTGGTGCGTTCAGTCACCGAAACCAGCATAATATTCATTACACCAATTCCCCCAACAATTAAGGAAATAAAGGCAATGGATGATATTAACAGTTTCATTGTCCCCGTGGTGCTTTCAATGGTTTGCTTAATGGTATCGCTATTCATAATAAAGAAATCTTTTTTACCATGGCGTAATGTCAAATATTCCGTAAGGCTTTTTTCTGCTACGGTGGTATTGACATTATCTTTAATTTTTACGGTAATCGATCCAATTTTTGTTCCCCCTGTCACTTTATTCATAACTGTTGTATAAGGTGCATAAATATTGAGAGAACTGCTCGCACCACCCATTTGTCTATCTGTCACAACACCGATAATACGGAATGGACGTTTAGCAAACATCACGATTTTACCCAGTGGATCTTCATTGGGAAAAATAGATTTTTGTGCACTCTCATCTAATAACGCGACTTGAGCATTTTCTGCGACTTCTTGTGCGGTAATAGAACGTCCTTGTTTCAATTTCATTCCTTCGACATCAAAATATTGCTCACCGATCCCTTTGAGATTTGTGGAAGTAAAAGACTTGTTACCATAAATCAACAATCCACTTGAGGAACTGTTAGGGGTGACGCTTTGCACATACCCTTGTTTGGCTAGCGCATTCGCATCATTGACGGTTAAATTCTGCATTTGTTCTGCACGGCGATCCCCAAAACCGGTACCATTAAAAATAGTCATGGTGTTGGTGCCTAATCCATTAATATTAGATAGAATTTTTTGCTGCGAACCATTACCCAAAGCCACAACGGATACCACAGAGGTAATCCCAATAATAATTCCCAGCATGGTGAGTAGTGATCGCATTTTGTGGGCAAGAATCGCCCCAACCGACATGCGAAAAGCTTCGATCAACTGATCTTTACTAAAACCAAAACGTGGTGCAGAAACTGTTTCAGTTTTGACCGCGCTTTTTACGCTTTCCTTTTGGCTATCACCAATAATTTCACCATCTTTAATTTCGATCACACGATTAGCTTGTGCTGCAATATCACGGTCATGAGTAACCATAATAATGGTATGTCCTTCCTGATGTAGTTGGCGCAAAATTTGCATCACATTTTGCCCACTTGTGCTGTCTAACGCCCCTGTGGGTTCATCCGCAAGAATAATTTCGCCCCCGTTCATTAAGGCGCGTGCAATACTGACACGTTGTTGTTGACCGCCTGAGAGCTGGTTAGGTTTATTTTGTGCCTTGTTTTCTAATCCCAATTTAGCCAATAATTCCTGAGCCTGAACAAGGCGTTCAGTTTGTGCCATACCGGCATAAATGGCAGGCAAAGCCACATTTTCTTGTGCGGTTAAAGAAGAGAGTAGATTATAGCGTTGAAAAATAAATCCAAATTTTTGGCTGCGTAAATCAGAAAGTTGATCGGCTGACAATTCCACCGTTTCTTTACCATCAATTTTATAGGAACCGCTAGTTGCGGTATCTAAACAGCCAATAATATTCATCAAGGTAGATTTTCCGGACCCTGATTGCCCAATAATGGCAACAAAATCTCCTTTTTCTACGGTCAAGGAAACATCTTTTAAAATATGGACGCGGTTTTCTCCTTCGTCGAAATAACGATTTAATTGTTTGATTTCAATAATATTCATAAAAATTTACCGTTTTTTCACCGCACTTTAGAACATCCGTGGACCGCGCAGACTATTACCGACTTTCTCTCCGGCAGCAACTTGTGACACGATCACTTTTTCACCTTCCAGCAAGCCTGATTTAATTTCTGTGTGAAAATCATTTTGAACCCCAATTTCCACTTCACGTTCTTCCGCTTGATTTTGTTCATTAAGTACATGTACGAAATATTTCTGACCTATTTTCTGTAACGCCATATTTGATACAGCCAATACATTTTGGGCAGTTGCAATTTTAATGGTATTTTCTGTTGTCATACCAATACGCAAAATACCTTCAGGATTGTCCACTTCCATATTGGCATAATAATAGACCGCGGAAGTAGAGGATGACGAAGATGAGCTACTAGAAGCCGTTGATGAGGCATCTGTGTCCGTTGTGGTCGCAGGATCTACGCTATCAATTGTGGCGTGATATTTAGTTTGATTATCCGATAAAATGGTAAATTCCACTTCTTGACCCGCTTTGACTTTGGTAATATCGCCTTCGGAAATTTCTGGTTTGATGAGCATTTTTTGCAAATTAGCCACGGTAACGATAGTCGGGGTCGTCTGATTAGCATTCACCGTTTGTCCCTCCGAAATAGGCGTAGAAATGACCGTGCCGTCAATAGGCGAAGTGATTTTTGTATAGCCCACATTGGTTTCAGCGGTATTCACTTCAATTTCAGCCTGTTTAATGGATTCTTGCAACGCATCAATTTCCGCTTTAGCGGCATCAAGACTGTTTTTAGCAGAATTGAGTTCATCCAATGACGTAGCCTGTAATTTATAAAGTTTAGCCAATCGAGTATAGCTAGATTGCGCGACGTTATAGGCTGTTTGTTTCGCTTTGAGTTGAGCTTGATAACTCGCTAACGCGGCTTTTGCTTTGTTGAGTGCATTGAGCTGTGTGGTTGAGTCAATTTCTGCAATCATCTCACCTTTTTTCACGTTTTGTCCCAGTTTCACGTAAAGTTTCATGATTTTACCCGAAACTTGCGCCCCTACATCCACTTCATTTGAGCTCTGAATAGAGCCGGAAGCCACCACTGTTTTTTCCACGTTTGTACGCATCACATTTTCAGTGAGATAAGTGGGGGTAGATTTATCTTGGGATATAAAAAAATAAGTGCTACCAAGTAATATTGCTGTTAGCAAAAGTGCAGTTGTTTTTTTTCTTTTCATAAATATTTCCGATATTAAAAAATAAACAGACCCTAGCTATGACCATCATTTTAAACCATTGTTCATAATGAAGTAGAGTTTAGCCTATATATTCTACTATATAACCAAGGGGAATCTAATGGTACTTTAAATTTTTCCATAAAACCTGTAAAATGAATCAAATTTTTCAACGAATAAAAAAAGACTTATGACTACTGAACATATTGATGTAAACAACGAAGAACATCGCCCAACAAACTTTATTCGTCAAATTATTGATGAAGATCTTGCTAGTGGTAAACATCATAACGTGTACACGCGTTTTCCACCTGAGCCTAACGGTTATTTACACATTGGTCATGCAAAATCAATTTGCTTAAACTTTGGTATTGCAAAAGATTATCAAGGTTTGTGTAATTTGCGCTTTGATGACACCAATCCGGTTAAAGAAGATGTAGAATATGTGGATTCTATCAAACAAGATGTAGAATGGTTAGGTTTTAAATGGAATGGGGAAGTGCGTTATGCTTCTGACTATTTTGACCAACTTTATGGCTATGCGATTGAATTAATCAATAAAGGTTTAGCCTATGTTGACGAACTTTCGCCTGAAGAAATGCGCGAATATCGTGGAACATTAACGGAAGCCGGTAAAAACAGTCCTTATCGTGATCGCAGCGTAGAAGAAAATTTGGCGTTATTTGAAAAAATGAAAAACGGCGAATTTGAAGAAGGCAAAGCCTGTTTACGCGCCAAAATTGATATGGCTTCGCCATTTATGGTAATGCGCGATCCGGTGCTTTATCGCGTGAAATTTGCGAGCCATCACCAAACCGGTGACAAATGGTGCATTTATCCAATGTACGATTTTACCCATTGTATTTCGGATGCCCTTGAGCGTATTACGCATTCATTGTGTACATTAGAATTCCAAGATAACCGCCGTTTATACGACTGGGTACTCGAGCATATTTCTATTGAACGTCCATTACCACACCAATATGAATTTTCGCGTTTAAATTTAGAAGGCACGTTAACCTCTAAACGTAAATTACTAAAATTAGTTGAAGAGGGTGTTGTGGACGGTTGGAACGATCCGCGTATGCCAACTATCTCCGGTTTACGTCGTCGTGGTTATACGCCGGCGTCTTTGCGTGAATTTTGTCGCCGTATTGGTGTCACTAAACAAGATAACGTCGTCGAATATTCCGCGCTTGAAAGTTGTATCCGTGATGATTTAAATGTCAATGCACCACGTGCAATGGCAGTGATCAATCCATTAAAAATTGTGATTGAAAACCTAGAAAATAGCGAAATGTTGACCGCGCCTAATCATCCAAATCGCGAAGAACTGGGCACACGTCAATTACCGTTCACCCAAGAACTTTATATTGACCAAGCCGACTTCCGCGAAGAAGCGAACAAACAATACAAACGCTTAGTGTTAGGCAAAGAAGTGCGTTTACGTAATGCTTACGTGATCAAAGCAGAACGAGTAGAAAAAGACGCAGAAGGCAATATCATTTGTGTTTATTGTACTTACGATCCTGAAACTCTCGGTAAAAATCCGGCAGATGGTCGTAAAGTTAAAGGGGTTATCCAATGGGTTTCTGCAACAGACAATCACCCGGCAGAATTCCGCCAATACGGCCGTTTATTTGATATGCCAAACCCTGGGGCAGAAGAAGACATTATTGCTGCAATTAATCCACATTCATTAGTGGTAAAACATGGTGTAGTAGAAAAAAGTCTAGGCAATGCTGAAGCTGAAAAAGCTTATCAATTTGAACGAGAAGGTTATTACTGTGCAGATAGCAAAGATAGTCACCCGGAACATTTGGTCTTTAACTTGACCGTTAGCCTAAAAGAAGGATTTTAATTCATGAAAAAGTTATTTTTAATCGCCATCACAGCAACTTTTGTTGCAGCTTGTTCACAACCGAAAGATATTTATTTTAACGGTTCGGATGGTTCTCATTCAGGCTTAAAATACGACAAAGCAAGCGGCAGTTTTGGTGTTAATCACTAAAGCAGACTAGAGCAATGTTAAGTGCGGTCAAATTTGACCGCATTTCTTTTTAATTTCATACAAATTTTAACTATGACAAAATTTTGGGAAACAAAATCACTCACAGAAATGACTACTGACGAGTGGGAAGCCTTATGTGATGGCTGTGGAAAATGTTGTTATCGTAAATTTATTGAAGGGCGAGGGCGGCGAGAAAAACTCTATTACACCCGAATTGCTTGCGACTTGTTAGATTTAAAAACAGGGAAGTGTGGTGATTATTTAAATCGTTTTAAATTAGACACCGAATGTACAAAGTTGACTAAAAAAAACTTGCCACAATTTAGTTGGCTACCTAAAACCTGCGCTTATCGTTTGCTTTATGAAGGCAAGCCTTTATTCGATTGGCACCCTTTAATTTCAGGCAATCCTCATTCCGTGCGATTGGCACATATCCCCATCATGAACGGTGTTCATGAAAAAGATGTGATTGATTGGTTTGATTTTGTGGTTGATGAGCATTAAAGTAGAAAATTGGTAAGAAGCATGAGTTTTGAGTGAATTTGTTCCATGAAAAACCCTTTTGTGCTTACAAAAGGGCTTCGTACAATAGTTTGTATTAATTCAATCAATTATGCGCGTTTGAAATCAATATGAACTAATTTTGGTTTGAATGGGTGACGTTGCATTGCTTGAACTTTAACTGCAACTTCTTTACCCTCGATAACCAATGTGATCACGTCTGAATAGAAAGAATCGTGAACTTGTGCGTTGTTTAATTCATCGTGGCTTAATACGATTGAAACTGGTGCTTCTTTACCACCGTAAACGATAGCAGGAATTTGACCATTGTGACGCAGGCGGCGGCTCGCACCCTTACCTTGCGCTGTACGAACTTCAGCGTTAAATTTAAATGCCATTTTAATTTTCTCTTTAAGTAAGATTAAGATAGACAGAAATTGCAGGCGACCCAGCAATCTCCCATAATTCGCTCGATAACATATCGAGAGACGCGGATTATAATGAATTATCGAATTAAATGCAAATTTAAACTGGTAATTTAAAACGATAAAAGGCAAAATAAACACCAATTTCATCTCAGAGGTTGTTATGGATTTACTAGTTAGTTTTTTCACTGATTACGGCTATTGGGCTGTGCTTTTTGTGCTTATTATTTGTGGTTTTGGTGTTCCTATCCCTGAAGATATTACGCTTGTTTCAGGCGGGATTATTGCAGGGCTTTATCCTGAAAGTATTAACGTTCATATTATGCTTGCTGTGTCTATGTTCGGGGTTTTAGCAGGTGATAGTACAATGTATTGGCTAGGACGAATTTATGGGGTAAAAATTTTGCGTTTCCGCCCAATGCGCAAAATCCTCACTTTACAACGTTTGCGCATGGTGCGTGAAAAATTTGATAAATATGGCAACCGAGTCTTATTTGTGGCGCGTTTTTTACCGGGTTTACGCGCGCCAATTTATATGGTTTCAGGTATCACACGTCGAGTAAGTTATATCCGATTCTTACTATTAGATTTCTTTGCAGCCATTATTTCTGTGCCAATTTGGGTTTATTTGGGCGAGCATGGTGCCAACAACCGTGAATGGTTGGCGGAACAGATTAAAACAGGACAGTCAGGGGTTTATGTGATCATTGGTTTGGTTGCTGCATTCGTTGGTTGGAAAGTTTACAAAGCGCGTAAAGAGAAAAATAGTCACAAATCTCATTAAATTTTTGAATTTATACCAATCCGTAAGCAATAACAATAGTATGGATTGGTGAAAGAGACTAAAGGTATCGCAGTTACACAAGATTGAGTGAGAACAAATGGCATTTTTCGATACACATACCCATTTAGACTACCTGCATCAATTTACCCAAGAACCCTTGGAAAATTTAGTACAAAATGCACTTTCTGCGGGGGTGGAAAAATTACTTGTTGTCGCGGTGTTACAACGAGATTTTGAAACCATTAAAAATCTGACCGCGCTTTTTCCTGAGCATTTACGCTATGGATTAGGCTTGCATCCTCTTTACATAAAAGAACATATTTTGACGGATTTGGAGATATTGGAACAATATCTGTCACAACGTCACAATAATTTAACTGCCGTAGCAGAAATCGGTTTGGAACGTGCTATACCTGAATTAACGGCAGAGTTGGTTTGGAAAAAACAATGCCAATTTTTTGAAGCACAACTCTATTTAGCCCAAAAATATCAATTGCCAGTAAATTTACATAGCCGCAAGACCCACGAACAACTTTTTACTTTTTTAAAACGCATTGACGTCGCAAGAAAAGGGGTTGTGCATGGTTTTGCCGGCAGTTATGACCAGGCCAAACGCTTTGTGGATTTAGGCTATAAAATAGGTGTTGGCGGTACAATTACTTACGAACGCGCCAATAAGACAAGGCAAGCAATAAGCAAACTCCCACTCGATGCGTTATTGTTTGAGACCGACAGCCCGGATATGCCTGTTTTTGGTTTTCAAGGGCAACCGAATCGTCCTGAGCGTATGGTCAATGTATTTCAGGCTTTGTGTGAATTACGAACAGAACCGCCAGAACAAATTCAAGAGACTATTTGGCATAATTCCGTTGATTTATTTGGTTAAAACATTGGTGTAAAAGAAATAGATTGCCCATCATTGGTCACTCGATAAACCTGTTGATTTGCCGAACCTCGCCAAATTAAGGCAGGATCGGCTTTTTCTTGCTCAAATTTGCCGTCTATGATGACATCAATATAAGGCAACATTTGACGTTGTTTTTCATCCAATTCATCAATTTGATAGCCAGTCCACAGCCAAATATCTTTATCGGGACATTCGCGTTTAATACGTTGTACAAAGGGTAACAGCGTTTCAATATTGTTAGGGTGCATTGGGTCACCGCCTGAAAGGGTTAAGCCTTGGCGTTTAATCCGCGTATCTTTTAAGTCCTTGATAATCTGTTCTTCCATCGCCGTATCAAATTTTACACCGGCGGAAAATGACCAACTTTTTTGGTTATAGCAACCTTTACAGCCGTGGGTACAGCCACTGACAAAAAGTGTACAACGCGTACCTTCGCCGTTGATAATGTCGACAGGGTAGTATTGGAGGTAGTTCATAGTGTTTGTTAAGTTATATCGTAAACCTACTTTTCTTTACTCGTGTAAAGAAAAGTAGGCAAAAGAAACACGCCCCGATTTTGTCGCTTTTTCCTTTTTTACCATTGATTTTCTTCACGCTAAATTCCTAAACTCGCTTCGCTCAAACAGACGGAATTTAGCTAAAAATCAATGGTAAAAAAGGGCGCCAAAGACGGGGATCCCATTTTTATCGAGCGTTCAATTAAAAGTGCGGTTAAAAAATTTTAATATCTGAATTAGTCATTCAAAATTACAAATCAAAGCAACAGACAGGTGCCCCTTTTGCCGCCTGAAAATTGCTAAATTTGTAGAAAAATAAGTTTGTTTGAGCGAAGCGAGTTTACTTATTTTTCGTTAAACAAATTTAGTAATTTTCGGGAAACAAGGCAAATCAGGGTCGCCTTTCTTTGGTTACTTTCTTGCACGAGCAAGAAAGTAACATAAAACGTCATAAATGCTTCACTCTACGTTTCACCTCTTCCTGTTTACCCGGATTAAACGGACGCGCATCAGGGCTACCAAGGTAACCGCAAACGCGGCGAGTTACCGATACTTTTTCGCTATCATGATTACCACATTTCGGACAGGTGAAACCTTTACTGGTGCATTCAAATTCCCCTGTAAAGCCACATTCATAACATTCGTCAATCGGCGTATTTGTACCGTAATAAGGCACGCGGTCATAGGCATAATCCCAAACATCTTCTAAGGCTTTTAAATTATGCTGTACATTCGGGTATTCGCCATAGCAAATAAAACCACCGCTTGCCAGCGCAGGGTAAGGCATTTCAAAGTCCAATTTATCGTATGGATTGACTTTTTTCTCTACATCCAAATGATAACTGTTGGTGTAGTAGCCTTTATCTGTAACGCCGTCAATCACGCCAAATTGTTTCGTATCCAAACGACAGAAGCGGTCGCAAAGATTTTCGCTTGGGGTAGAGTAAAGACTAAACGCGTAGCCTGTTTCCGCCGTCCAAGCTTTTGTCGCTTGGTTTAAGCGTTCCACAATTTTTAGGGCTTTTTCACGCAAGACATCGCTATCAAACACATGACCTTGATGATAAAGGGCGTTAATGGTTTCATGGATGCCGATATAGCCTAAAGAAATGGACGCACGTCCGTTTTTGAAAATATCCGCCACATAATCATCGGCTTTCAAACGCACACCACAAGCCCCTTCCATATAAAGAATTGGTGCAACGCGCGCTTTGGTATTTTCAAGGCGGGCAATTCGTGTCATTAAGGCTTTCTTCGCTATCTGCAAGCGTTGATCCAATATTTCAAAGAAACGTTGTTCATCTTGATGCGCTTCTAAGGCAACGCGCGGTAAATTCAAACTTACCACCCCTAAATTGTTGCGCCCATCATGAATTTCCTGCCCATTTTCTTCGTATTTTCCTAAGAAACTACGACAGCCCATGGGGGCTTTAAACGACCCTGTCACTTTAACCACTTGGTCATAATTCAAAATATCAGGATACATTCGTTTTGACGCACATTCTAAGGCTAATTTTTTAATATCATAATTAGGATCTGCCGGGGATTGGTTTACGCCTTTTTTAATCGTAAACACAAGTTTAGGAAATACCGGGGTTTTATGATTTTTACCTAAACCACACAGGCGATTTTTCAAAATAGAACGTTGAATTAAACGTTCTTGCCAACTTAATCCTAACCCAAAACCAAATGTCACAAAGGGCGTTTGACCGTTAGCAGTATGTAGCGTATTAACTTCATACTCCAAGGATTGGAATGCGTCATAACATTCTTTCTCAATCAACGCATCCGCATAGGCTTTAGGGTCAGGAATTTGCCATTTTTCTGCGGTGTTTAGCAATTTTTCATAGCTAATTTGCACATAAGGAGCAAGAACTTCATCGATGCGATTAATGGTTGTGCCGCCATAAATATGGCTTGCCACTTGCGCAATGATTTGTGCCGTCACGGCTGTTGCCGTACCGATAGATTTGGGAGGTTCAATTTCGGCATTGCCCATTTTAAAACCTTGGGTGAGCATGCCTTTTAAATCCACTAACATACAGTTAAACATCGGGAAAAATGGGGCATAATCTAAATCATGATAATGAATTTCGCCACGTTCATGGGCCTCTACCACGTCTTTCGGTAACAAATATTGCTTCGCGTAATGTTTTGCCACGATCCCTGCCAATAAGTCTCGTTGAGTAGGAATCACTTTCGAGTCTTTATTGGCATTTTCATTTAACACAGCCATATTCGTTTGTTCAATTAACCCTTCAATTTCTTTGGTTAATTGACTACGTTTTTCTCGCGCTAAATCACGATCGTGGCGATATTCAATATAAGCTCTCGCCACTTGCGGATATTCACTTGCCATCAACTTGTTTTCTACAATTTGTTGAATATGGCTAATATCAATTTCTTGGCCGTAATGGTTAAAAATATCCTCAAAAACCTGTTGAGCGATATGATGATAATAACGCTCATCTTCCACAGAAACGGCTTTTGCTGCTTTTTTAATAGCGTTAATAATGCGTTGAATTTCAAAGCCGGCGCGAGAACCGTCTCGTTTAATAACGTAGAATGAAGACATGATAAATACCTATATGTTGTGTTTTAAAATTTTAGAGAACACTATATATAGTTTTATTTTTTATATCAACCCTAAAAAAAGTAGAAGAAATCACTAAATAGGCGATTTTACGCAGATTAAACACACAAGATATTGTGTTTAATCCTAGATCTAATGCGGTTTTGCTCACTTTTTGATAACGAATATCAAAGTGCGGTGAAAAATTTTCATATTTTCACCGCACTTAATTAATGTTTGACATGTTATAATGCTTGCTAGAATTCATAGAACAGGAATCAATATGCAAACTTATTTAAAAGATCTACGCTGGGGGCGGTTTAATCTTATTCAAGGAGACTTTATTAGCGATATTGCCTCCAGTTATGGTGAATGGTCTGAAGCGGAAGTGATGATTTTTAAATTATTACTTTCTGATGCCTCAAATGTAATTGAGGTCGGTTCAAATATAGGAATGCATGCTGTTCCCTTAGCAAAATTTGCCTCTCAAGGAAAAGTACTTTGCTTTGAACCACAACGCATTATTTTTCAACAACTTTGCTGTAATTTGGCATTAAATAATTTGGTTAATGTAGAAAGTTACCGTTTGGGTGTGAGTGATGAAAATACGCAAGCATGGATTGAAACGAGCGATTATAGCCAGCCTTGGAACTATGGTAGTTTTTCTATTGATAAAGGATTTAGCACTGAAAGCGAGTTTCAAGGACAAATCCTAAAAGAAGAAATTGGCATCATTAAATTAGATGATTTTGTACCGGTACAACGCTTAACCTCTCTTGATTTACTCAAAATTGATGCGGAAGGTTTCGATCTTCGTGTGCTTAACGGTGCTACAGAAACTATAAAACGCACACAACCCGCTATTTTTATTGAATCCCATTACCACTCTGTTGATGGTATTTTAGATTATCTTCGTGAGATAAATTATCAGGCGTATTGGATAATCTCAGATCGTTATCAGGAAAATAATTTTTATCAATCACCACAAATAGAATATGGCTGGGATATAAATTTATTGGCAATTCCCACATCTTGGAGCTACACTTCTACAGAACAGAACAGAACAGAACAGAACAGAACAGAACAGAACAGAACAGAACAGA
>NZ_CAMEFX010000048.1 GCF_945915845.1 uncultured Actinobacillus sp.
TTTTGATACCATTTGACTGCTTGATGGTAATCTTGGCGAACACCGTCTCCTTTTTCGTACATAAAACCTAAATTAAATTGAGCCTGTAGCACCCCTTGCTCAGCCGCTTTTTGATACCATTTGACTGCTTGATGATAATCTTGGTTAACACCATACCCATTGTCGTACATTAAGCCTAAATTATATTGAGCTCCTGCATCCCCTTGTTCAGCCAATTCCTTAAACATAGGAAAAGCCACTTGATAATTTTCTTGTTCGATATATTGATATGCTCTGTTAAATTTCTCTTCTGCTGTTTCAGCATAAACATTTCCAATAAGGGTAAAAGAGAGTAATAAGGTAGAAAGTAGGGTTTTACGAAGTGTCATTTTGTTTTCCTTTTGACGATAGTTTTAAGATAGTGAAATTATACAAAAAAAAAACAAAATGCAATCAAGATGTAATCAGTGGTTTTTTATTGGATTTTGTAATGGGTGTTGAATTTATGAGCAATTTGGAGCTGTTTACCGTTTAATAAAACAAAGGGGAGCAACATTCTCCCTAGATTACTGACAAAGTTCATTTTTGATAAATAACCTAGCACGAGCAGTGCTAGGTTCATTAAGCCGGCGACTGCATTGGCTTCGGCTATTTACATTAAGTTCGTAACGAATGTTACTAAATTTAGCAAAATCGAATCTGCATTTCTGTTAACTAGGTCACAAAATAAGGAAATGATGATAAAATTTCTCTCAAATTCACCGCACTTTGAAAAGAAAATGAACCATAAAATTTCAACCATCCTAGAACAAGATTTCGATTCCTTATTTACGATTGAACAGGCCGCCCATTTAGTGCCTTGGTCAATGGGCACATTGAAAAATAATATGGGCGAACGCTATTTGAATTTAAAAATAGAATGGGAAAATCGTCTTGTAGGCTTTGTTATTTGCCAAACTGTACTTGATGAAGCAACTATATTTAACATTGCCATCCATCCGGATTTTCAAGGGAAAAAATTGGGTTTTGCCTTACTTAACGAGTTGATATTGCAATTACGTACAAAAGGCGTATTCACCCTATGGCTAGAAGTTCGAGAAAGCAATAAAAAAGCTATTAAACTTTATGAAAAATTACATTTTAATGAAGTAGATATTCGTAAAAATTACTATCCTACGCCTGACGGGAAACGTGAAAATGCTGTGATAATGGCGGCTTATTTATAATAAAAAAACGATACTATATAGTGAAAGAAATGGAGTGATAAAACATGGTTATGATGTGCAGGCAGGACAAAATAAAGTAATGGCAAATGATGCAGAAAAATTTGCTGATAACCGGGAAAAATCAAATAACAAACGATTTGATGAAAAAGATTAAGGGTGAAATGATGAAAGAACTAAGTTTATTTTTCAAAAATCTAAAAGATAAAGTGGGTTTTAGAGTGATGACTGAAAATGAATATCAGGAATTTCTCAAAAAGAAAGGTCATTTAGGTGTATTTGACTCTGATACCGAAATTAATCCGGCAACAGGCTTACTGGTGTCAGGCGGTGTTGATGTCTGCGGTAATCCTTATGGAATAGATTTGAATAATTCAACTAACAATTCATTTACCGAAATTAATCCGGCAACAGGCTTACCGATGTCAGGCGGTGTTGATGTCTGCGGTAATCCTCATGGAATAGATTTGAATAATCCAACTGACAATTCATTTAATTATTCAAATGATACTTATAACGATGATTTTCACAATACTTAATTAAGGATAAATATATATGGCAGGGGTAAACAAAGTAATCATACTAACAATATGTGCAAAACTAAAATGACGGTTGGTAAGCTTAGTTAACCACGAGGAATTTCAGTTTAATACGGTTATAGTTAACCGCACTTTTTCTTTTGTCTATTTTAGTTTTTTTAATCGGTATTATGTAGCACTTGCACAAAAGTTAATTTTAGGAAATTTATGTAGGGGCGGGGTTTATCCCCGCCCCTACGAAACATTAAATGCTTGTACAACTCCTACATAATATCGTTTTTAATGCGTTAAAATGTTGAAGTATCTTGGAATAGCCCTACTTTTAAGTCGGTGGCAGTATAAATGACACGACCATCTACTTCTACTTCACCGTCTGCTACACCCATAATTAATTTACGATTAATCACACGTTTTAAGTGAATGCGGTAAGTCACTTTTTTAGCGGTTGGCAACACTTGACCTGTAAACTTAACTTCGCCTACGCCTAATGCTCGCCCTTTGCCTTCCCCACCAATCCAACCGAGGTAAAAGCCTACAAGCTGCCACATGGCATCTAAGCCTAAACAGCCAGGCATAACAGGATCACCGATAAAATGACAACCAAAGAAAAATAAATCAGGTTTGATATCCAATTCTGCTTCAACGTAGCCTTTGCCAAAGTGACCACCCGTTTCATTCATTTCAATGACACGATCCATCATTAACATGGTTGGTGCCGGAAGTTGCGGACCTTTTGGGCCAAAAAGCTCACCACGACCTGATGCAAGTAGATCTTCATATGTATATGAACTTTTTTTATTCGGTGTACAAGTGTTTGTCATTTTTACTTTCCTATCTTTTTTGGCAGATTAAATATGCCTTGAAAATGTCGATTTATTCGCATTCTAACAAAGTTACAGAAAAATAAAAACAGCTAACACTTGTTAGCTGAAAGTGGTCGAACCAACTTTACTTTTTAGAAAATAACCCTCGTAAAAACTGAAATCGAGGTGGTTCTGCACGTAGTTCTATACGTTGTTGAATTAAGCGTGAAAGCGGTAAATTATCATCACTATACTCTTTTTCATCCTCTAACAAATCTCGTTGGAATAAGATTTCACAAGCCTGAAAAACATCTTCCACTGCCCAAATAAAAAACTGTTGATTTTTAACCGCACTGACCACCGTTTCACTCAAACTTAATTGATGAATTACTGCTGTTGGAATAATTACCCCTTGTTGTCCTGTTAGCCCACGGCGTTCGCAAATCGTAAAAAAGCCTTCAATTTTGTCATTTACACCGCCTACAGAATGTACTAAACCAAATTGATCAATCGCCCCGGTGATCGCAATAGATTGTGGAATCGGCAAATCCGCCAGCGCACTGGTTAATACACAAAATGCAGCTAACGAGGCACTATCTCCGTCAATTTCACTATAAGATTGCTCAAAAACAAGAGAGGCTGAAAAAGGTAATTGAGAAGGTAAATTCAGCAAACTTGCCAAACAACTTTCCGCAATCATCATGCCTTTGCCATGAATATTGCCTGCTAATTCACTTTTACGTTCTACATCAATAATTTCCCCTTCCCCAAATTGAACAATACAACTAATGCGTGATGGTTCGCCAAAAGATAATGGCGTACCTGCATAATCAATGACTGATAAACCATTAATTTGCCCGATTTCCTCGCCATCTGTTGGAACATAAATTTGTTCATGCAAAATATCCCCATAAGCTTGTTCACGTAAGAAACTTTGTTGATATTGGCGTTGATTAAAAATGCGCTCAAAATCCTCCGCACTTATGGTCGTTTTATGCTGTAATTCAGGGTGAGAAAACCAGTTTTTGAGCGTTAATGGCGAAATATTAATCAAGCTACGATCTTCACTTTCACGTACTAATAATTGATACAGTTTATTGAGTGCAGATACCTCTAATTTTTTGTTGCCGACAACTTGAACATAGTTTGCCCATTTTTGTTGCGCTTCTGGGCTTTCCACTGAAAAATAACTTTCAATTTCTGAATAATCCGCCCATTGAAAAAGTTCAGGTTCCAATTCATTGAAAGTCGCTAAATCCGAGCGCGAACCTAATAGCACGACTTTGAGTTCCAACGGATAGCTTGGAATATCGCAAGGCAATGGTTTAAAAGGATGGGCTGAATACCAATCAAATGTTTGGGTTAATAAAATATGTTTTAAACGAGGCCATAATTCAAATTGTTCCAATAAACGAGCAACGGATAAAATTAATACGCCACCATTGACTTCATGCACTAAACCTGCGTTTAACTGAATATCTTTTGATGTTGGATGAATTTGTATCGAACCAAATAACTTCGCATGATCAAAATATAATGCACTGCCAACGCTTTTTTTAGCCGCAAAATTGTCATGCTGAGATTGTGCACAAGTCGCTGTGACATGGGCAAAAGAAAAACTATCCGCTTGTTCCACATGATATTGCACGCCTTTAATCATTGGCATGGCAGGCTGCTGATTAGCAATAAAGTCTTCTAAAAGTGAAACATATTCTCTTTGTTCATCTGCTTTCAATACCAATAAAGGGCGGTGAGAATGATGCAAAAATTGGGTTATTGCCGAACTTGCACGTGGTTGTAAATCAAAAAAAGTGACGTTGTCGTCACCCACTTTTTCAATTTCTAAGGTTGGGATTAAATGTTGCCAGTTTAATGCTTGTTCAATTAAATTCACGCGGAGGTTCTCATTTTTAAAGTAAAGTTTGAAAATCTGTTAAGACTTCAATAAAGATGGTTTAATTATCGCATAATTTCATATTTTCAGTAGAAATTTTTATTCAAAAAGCGTATATTAATTCCAGTTACCACGTCACAGAAGATAAATAGCGATGAAATATCAAAAGTTAGAAAATCAAGAAGCACAATGGAAATGGCTCTATTTAATTAAAAAAAGTCGTGAAGGGGAAAATATTACTCGCTATACCGAGCGTAGTTTACAAGAAGAAAAAGTAAAACAGTTAAACGAAAGCCGTAACCATCCTGAACTAATTGAAAAATGGATTAAGGATAATATGGCTGAAAATCTTGTTGTAAAACTGGATCAGGCTATTCGCGCGCGCCGTAAACGATTTTTTAATGCGGAAAAGCAGCATACTAAGAAAAAATCCATTGATTTGGAATATGCGGTTTGGAATCGCCTCTCAAAATATTCACGTAAAATGAACATGACCTTATCTGAGACAATTTCTTATATGATTGATGAACGCGAAAGTAAAGCGTTGTTTGAGAGCAAAATGTCCACGATGAGAGCAGGATTAAAAGACCTGTTAAAATAAAATCCCCTTATTCAATCACTATCAAAATGATACCTGTTTAAACAAGGGGAGATTACGCTTTATGTTTCTATTCGACAACAGGAACAATTTTGGTAGCGTGAGAACCCTTTTCTCCGTGAACTGCTTCAAAATGTACTTTTTGACCAGCTTTTAGTGAGCGATAACCTTCCATTTCGATCACTGAGAAATGCGCAAAAATATCTTCGTCACTACCTTCTGCATTAATAAAACCAAATCCTTTGGCATTATTGAACCATTTTACAACACCTGCTTCCATTTATTTCTCCTTCTAGGCAACTTAACTACATAATAAGACCGCAGCCTTATCTCCTGTATCAGGAAGAATCATCGGAGATTTTTCTCTTTTACGCAACGAGAAAAACTAAATTTTGCTACCGAGATCACAAAAAAAATTGACTTTTGAATAAAAAACGGTGATTAAAACCTCATTTTTAATCACCGCACTTTTCATCTTAAGCGAGTTTACTTCTCTACCCACTTACCATCAATATAATTCAGCATCCATTTGGTTTGCTTTCCATTCTTCTCTGAGGTGATATATTGACGTTTTTCTTTACGGCTAAAGCGAATTATTGATTCATTACCTTCAGGATCTTGAATTGGTGCATCCGCTAAATATTGGAATTTTTCAGGTAAACGCTCACGATATTGAGCTAATTCTGACACTTTAGCCGCTCGACTTTCACGCACTTTAGGGAAATTATGGGCTGACATAAACACCCCTACTGCACTATCACGTAAAACAAAATAAGCATCAGCTTTTTCACATTTCAGCTCAGGAAATGCGATAGGCTCTTCTTTCGGAGGGGCGACTTCACCATTCTTCAAAATCTTACGTGTGTTATCACAGTTGGTACAAGCCATATATTTACCAAAACGACCAAGTTTTAGATGCATATCTGCACCACACTTATCACATTCTACAATTGGGCCATCATAGCCTTTGATTTTAAATGTACCTTGTTCAATAAGATAACCATCACAATTTGGATTATTACCACAAATATGTAGTTTACGTGTTGGATCAATAACATAACTGTCCATCGCGGATTCACATTTCGGGCAGCGTTTACGTGCCATCAGTGCTTTTGTTTCTGTTTCACTGTCTAAAACATTCAATAATTCCGCTTCCGGTATCAAATTTATAGTCGTTTTACAACGCTCTTTGGGCGGTAATGCATAACCTGTACAGCCTAAAAATACCCCTGTACTTGCCGTACGAATCGCCATTTTTCGCCCACAAGTCGGACAATCAATATCAGTAGGAACAAGACTATTTGGCTTCATTCCTCCCTCGAGTTCATCTCGTTCCGCTTTGCTTAATTGGCTTGAGAAATCTTTAAAAAATTGATTAAGCTCTGTTTTCCAATTTTTGGTGCCATTCGCAATTTTATCCAGAGTATCTTCCATGTTAGCGGTGAAATCATAACTCATTAATTCGCCAAAAGATTGATTTAGGCGATCGGTCACAATTTCCCCCATTTTTTCTGCATAAAAACGGCGGTTTTCCGTGCGAACATAGCCACGCTCTTGAATGGTTGAAATAATCGCTGCATAGGTTGATGGACGACCAATGCCACGTTTTTCTAATTCTTTTACTAATGCGGCTTCCGTATAACGTGCCGGTGGTTTTGTAAAATGTTGAGTTGGTAAAACCGCTTTCAATGCCAACTTACTTTGAATTGCAACGGCAGGTAATTCTTGATCCTCAGGAGATTTTGACGCTTGTGGCAACACTTTTGTCCAACCATCGAAACGTAAAATGCGTCCTTTGGCTTTTAATTCATAATCGCCAGCCATCACCGTTAAAGTTGAACTATCATATTGTGCCGCAGGCATTTGACAAGCCACAAACTGCCGCCAAATTAAATCATATAAACGCAGTGCATCTTTTTCCATGCCCACTAAATCATTCATAGAAATATTCACATCAGAAGGACGAATAGCTTCATGGGCTTCTTGGGCATTTTCTTTACTTGAATAAAAATTAGGTTTAGCTGGTAAATAATCCTGACCAAAGTGCTGATTAATATAACCCCGAACCATATTTAATGCATCTTGGCTTAAATTGGTGCTGTCGGTACGCATATAAGTAATATAGCCTGCTTCATACAAACGTTGCGCCATCATCATCGTTTTTTTCACACTAAAACCTAAACGGGTACTTGCTGCCTGCTGTAACGTTGAGGTAATAAATGGCGGACGAGGGCGAGAGCTTGTTGGTTTGGTTTCTAAATCAGAAATAACATATTCTGATTTTGATAAAAATTCCACCGCACTTTGTGCTTGTTGTGCATTCTTAGGGTCAAATTTCACACCTTTAAGAGCTGTAACCTCTAAATGGATTGGTTTCTGATTTTCCGTTAATGTATCTACAGCAACTTGCCAATATTCTTCAGGTTGGAAGGCTTTAATTTCGTGTTCTCGCTCTACCAATAATTTAACCGCAACAGATTGAACACGCCCTGCAGACAAGCCGCGTGCGACTTTTTTCCACAATAAAGGCGATACCATGAAACCGACTACACGATCTAAAAAACGGCGGGTTTGTTGTGCATTAACCCGATCTAAATTTAATTGCTCAGGCTGTTCGAAAGCTTGCTTAATCGCATTTTTGGTAATTTCGTTAAACACAACGCGGCTAAAGCGACTCTCATCACCACCAATGACTTCACGCAAATGCCAAGCAATCGCTTCTCCTTCTCTATCCAAGTCGGTTGCCAGATAAATATGATCTGCTTTTTTTGCCAAGGCTTTAAGTTCAGACACCACCTTTTCTTTACCCGGCAAAATTTGATAATTGGCTTTCCAATCATGATAAGGATCGATCCCCATGCGTTTTACTAAAGCGGTTTGTTCTTTTTCGGCTTTAATTTTCGCTTTTTCATCCGCACTCAACCCTTTCGTTGAAATAGGTTTGGCTTTCTCACCGGTTGTCGCCCCTGCTGTTGGCAAATCTCGAATATGCCCAACACTTGACTTCACAACATAGTTAGTACCAAGATATTTATTAATGGTTTTCGCTTTTGCCGGCGATTCCACAATAACCAAGGATTTGCTCATAATTATTACCTATTTCCTAAAATTTATTATCTTTTTATATTGCCTAATCCCGTTAGGTTCAGCAAGTATTTTTTTCGCCCTGCCTGATTAAACGAACAACATACAAACTACTCTTTATAAAGTGCGTTCAGATTTTCGTGTATTTTTAAATTGTTCCAATAAATTTTCTTCTTGTTTGGGCATTTGTAAATAAAAACCTTGCTTGTTCAAGCTCGCGATCACATCTTGATTTTTTGCCTGTACAAGAGGTTTTGAACCGGCCAAATTAAATAACATCACAAAAACCGGTTTTCCAAAGGCTGTCAACAATGCTTCAGGGACTTTATCGAATTGATCACGTTTTTCAACATAAAGATACATCCCCTCTTTTCTCGTACTTTTATAAATTGCACAAAGCATTTTTTTCTCTCTTATATTATCCAACGATAACAAAAAAATCCCCCAAAGGTCGGAGGATTTTTTTCATTTATTAAATCATCTAATTATTCATCGATCGTGCGGAGTAATTCATTGATACCCACTTTACCTAAGGTTTTCGCATCTACTTTTTTCACGATCACCGCACAGTATAAACTATATTTACCGCATTTTGATGGAAGGCTACCGGATACAACCACTGAACCGGCCGGAACACGTCCGTAGAATACTTCTCCAGTTTCACGATCATAAATTTTTGTTGATTGACCAATGAATACGCCCATTGAAATCACACAACCATCTTCAACAATAACGCCTTCAACCACTTCTGAACGCGCACCGATAAAACAGTTATCACCGATAATAGTCGGGTTAGCTTGTAATGGTTCTAACACACCACCAATCCCCACGCCACCTGATAAGTGAACATTTTTACCGATTTGTGCACAAGAACCTACTGTCGCCCAAGTATCCACCATTGTACCTTCGCCCACATGCGCGCCGATATTTACATAAGATGGCATTAATACACAGTTTTTAGAAATATACGCCCCTTTACGAACCGTTGCTGATGGAACAACACGGAAACCTTCTTGTTGGAAACGTTCAGCAGTATAGTCTGCAAATTTTAAAGGGACTTTGTCGTAATATTTGGTTTCTGCACCATCAATCATTTCGTTATCATTGATACGGAAAGATAATAAAACCGCTTTTTTCAACCATTGGTGAGTAACCCAATCACCATCAATTTTTTCAGCTACGCGATATTTGCCGCTATCCAAGCCTTCAATAACTTCTTCAATAGCCGCACGAGTTGCTGCATCAACGGTTTTAGGTGTAATTTCTGCACGGCGTTCAAACGCTTCTTCAATGATTGTTTGTAAGTTTGACATTGCTTTTCCTATATAAAAGTTAAAAAATTCCGCTCGTAGTTTTATCATATTTTCAAAAAAAATTCACGATTTTTCTCTCAGCTTAGACAAAAGTGCGGTTAACATTCTTACATTTTTGTTATAATCCTACCACGTTTTCTCACTAATTAACCTTATGCTTTCCCCATCACATTCAGAACAAAAAGCCAATACCGTTGCTTTTGCTTTTTTGCTTATTGCCTTTTTAACAGGTATTGCCTCTTCTTTTCAAACTCCTACATTAAGTTTGTTTTTATCTCAAGAAATTCAGGTATCGCCTTTTATGGTGGGCTTATTTTATGCCGTTAATGCACTCTTGGGGATTGTATTAAGTCAAATTTTAGCGCGTTATTCGGATAAGCTCGATGATCGCCGTAAAATTATTATTGTTTGCTGTATGATTGCTATGATTGGGTGTTTGGTCTTCGCTTATAGTCGTAATTATTATGTGCTGGCTTTTCTCGGAACATTTTTATTGGGAATTGGTGCGGCATCTAATCCCCAATCTTTTGCCTTAGCACGTGAATATGCTGAATATTCAGGACGAGAAGCCGTCATGTTTACTACTATTATGCGTACACAAATATCTCTTGCTTGGATTGTCGGTCCCCCTTTGTCTTTTAGTATTGCCATGAGTTGGGGTTTTGATTATATGTATCTGATTGCCGCGTCTGCATTTTTACTCTGTGCGCTAATCTCTGCTTTACTACTACCTAAAACCCCAATGCGTCATTCTGTTAAAAATGCCACAAAAGAAATATCACATCAAACCGATAAAAAAAGCGTTTTCTATTTGTTTATGACCTGTTTTTTAGTAATGGGTAGTAATGGCATGTATTTAATTAATATGCCGTTATATATTATTCATGAGCTGAATTTGCCTGAGCGTTTAGCGGGTATTTTAATGGGAACCGCAGCAGGAATGGAAATTCCCATTATGCTTATCGCAGGTTATTTGACTCAATATTTCAGCAAAAAAACACTTATTTTTACCGCACTTTTAGCCGGAATTCTCTTTTTTATTGCCTTGCCGCTTACCACAAAAACATGGCAATTAATAAGTCTACAATTGCTCAATGCTATTATTATCGGCATTGTAGCGACTATTGGTATGGTGTATTTTCAAGATTTAATGCCTACACAAATGGGATCTGCAACAACCTTATTTTCCAATGCAGCCAAAAGCAGCTGGATTGCCAGTGGCCCGGTCGCCGGCATCATTGCACAACATTGGCATTATGGATCTGTCTTTTATGTTTCCATTGGCGTGCTCATTATCGCTACACTCTGTTTTACAAAAGTAAAATCTGTCTAACTTTATATTAAGGAGAATTATGAATTGGGTTATTTTTGCTATTGGTTCTGCTTTTTTTGCAGGATTAACGGCTATATTGGGCAAGTTAGGTGTAGAGGGAATGAGCAGTAATTTAGCGACGTTTATTCGAACCATTGTCATCTTATTTGTTACTGCCGGTATTATCACTGCACGTCACGAATGGCAATTACCTCAACAGATTGCCACCAAACCTTTCACTTTCTTGATTTTATCAGGTATAGCGACAGGTTTTTCTTGGCTTTTATATTATCGTGCTCTACAACTTGCCCCGGCTTCTTGGGTGGCACCCGTTGATAAATTAAGCGTGGTGATTGCCATTATTTTGGGTGTCGTTCTATTAGGCGAGCCTATTAGCTCAAAGTTAATTTTAGGGTCAAGTCTGATTATCGCTGGTGTGTTAGTTCTAGCGTTGTAAATTGTTGAAAATTATTTGCATCTTTATGATTAAAATAAGAATGGTTACCATTAAAATTATGAATAAAATTAAAGACTTACAAAATATAATGCTTGAAAAATGTAAAAAAAAGGTTAAAATAACATCCATCAATAGCACTGACTTTGAAAGAGGACATTATCATGTTAAATAAAGCAATTACTGACAAATTGAATGAACAAATCAATTTAGAATTTCATTCATCAAACATTTACCTACAAATGAGCGCATGGTGTGAAAAACGTGGTTACACCGGTGCAGCTTCATTTTTACGCCGTCATGCTGATGAAGAAATGCAACATATGCAAAAATTATTCAACTACGTAAGCGAAACCGGTGGTTTACCTATTTTAGGGAAAATCGAAGCACCACGTGCAGATTATGCATCATTAAGAGAAGTGTTTGAAACAACGCTAGAACACGAAAAATTCATTACTTCAAAAATTAATGAACTCGTGGAAGTGACTTACGCAAGCAAGGACTATTCAACATTTAACTTCTTACAATGGTATGTGGCTGAACAGCATGAAGAAGAAACCCTATTCTCTGGTATTATCGATAAATTCGATATTCTTGGTGAAGATGGTCGTTCTTTATATTTTATCGACAGAGACTTAGCAACCTTATAATTTAGGAGAGAAACAATGTTACCATCTAATGTTATCAAATTATTAAATGAGCAAATGAACCTTGAGTTCTACTCTTCTAACTTATACTTGCAGATGAGTGCATGGTGTGATCACAAGGGTTATGTTGGTGCGGCTCAATTCTTAAATGCGCACGCAGCAGAAGAAATGCAACACATGCGTAAAATCTTCACTTATTTAATCGAAACCGGTGCAGAAGCGAAAATCGAAGCTATTGAAGCTCCTGCACATGAATATCAATCTTTACGTCAAGTGATTGAATTAACGTTTGAACATGAAAAATTAATCACACGTAAAATTAACGAATTAGTGACAGCCACATTAGAAGCTAAAGATTGGTCTGCTTTCAACCACTTACAATGGTTTGTGGGTGAACAACATGAAGAAGAAAAATTATTCGGTAGTATCTTGGATAAATTTAATCTTGTGGGTGAAGATGGCAAATCATTATTCTTTATTGATAAAGATTTGGCTCGTTTAGCAACAGCAAACTAATAGATTAAATACACAAATGACCGTACTGAGTGCGGTCATTTTTTTATTAGTTTTTAAATGTGACATCGTCACGAAATATCACTACAAATTTCACAGCTATTGATAGGTTCGATACAAAAATGCACCTATAAGAATAAGCAACATCACAATAATTTGAATAACTCGTGTCTTTGTTAATTTTTCAACTGGCATAATTTTCGTATTTCCTTTATTTATTGCTTCTTAATTATCGGATTTAATGCTAAACTTCTTGAGCTAGATCAATTTTAACCTCAAAATTTGTCATTTATCCAGTTTTTTTAAATGGATTAGGGAATTCATGACTTCTACAACAACTACAAAAAATGAATCTAACCGCCGAATTCAGTCAGGCGGCTGCGCTATTCATTGCCAAGATTGCAGTATCAGCCAATTATGTATTCCTTTTACGCTCAATGAACAAGAATTAGATCAACTTGATAATATCATCGAACGTAAAAAACCTATCCACAAATCCCAAGTGCTTTTCAAAGCAGGTGATAGTCTTAACTCTATCTATGCGATTCGTTCAGGTACGATAAAATCTTATACGATTAGCGAAACAGGCGAAGAGCAAATTACATCGTTCCATTTACCCGGCGATTTAATTGGCTTTGATGCAATTACCAATATGAAGCATCCAAGTTTTGCTCAGGCACTTGAAACAGCCATGGTTTGCGAAATTCCTTTTGATATTTTAGACGATCTCACAGGCAAAATGCCTAAATTACGCCAACAAATGATGCGTCTAATGAGTAATGAAATTCAAGCCGATCAAGAAATGATTTTATTGCTCTCAAAAATGAATGCAGAAGAGCGTCTAGCGGCATTTATTTATAACCTATCAAAACGTTATGGAGCAAGAGGTTTCTCTTCTAGAGAATTTCGCCTCACTATGACCCGTGGCGATATTGGTAATTATCTTGGTTTAACCGTTGAAACTATCAGCCGTTTACTCGGACGTTTCCAAAAAATGGGTATTTTAAATGTGCAAGGTAAATACCTTACTATTAATGATTTAGATAAACTCTATGAGTTATCAGGTTCTCACAGAACCAAAATCCAATTTATCTAAAGTCACCTCAATATTCAGCTGTAGGGTATACTGCCTGTATGCCCTACAAAGATATGTATTTTTCTCCTCGTTATCTGTAAAAATATAATCGCCCATCACACTAAGTCATCTGACTTGTTCTCTTTTGAGATTAAAAACTTGTTCTATATCACAATTTGTCATACTTATCCTTGTCATGCTGCCTATTCTGCTCTATTCTAATAAAAACTTACGCATGGAGGTCATTATGAAGTTTAATAATATTCTCGTTGTTTTAAATCCTGAAAATGAAAAACAATATGCGCT
>NZ_CAMEFX010000049.1 GCF_945915845.1 uncultured Actinobacillus sp.
GCAAAAAATAAGCTCCGCCGCAGCCTTTTATTGAAAGATAAACAGACCCTAAAAACCAACCGCACTTTTCCCCTATTTTTTCCCAAAAATCTCCTATTCTATGCTATAATTCGTTCAATTTTTTCATCTCAGAATTAGGAAAATTTCAATGTCTGAATTAAGTCAAGATATCACGCCGGTTAGTATCGAAGATGAACTGAAATCTTCGTATCTCGACTATGCGATGTCAGTAATTGTTGGGCGTGCGTTGCCTGATGTACGTGACGGTTTGAAACCTGTTCACCGCCGTGTACTTTTCTCTATGGATCAAAGTGGTAATACTCATAATAAAGCCTATGTAAAATCCGCTCGTGTGGTCGGGGATGTTATCGGTAAATATCACCCACATGGTGATATTGCGGTATATGACACCATTGTACGTATGGCGCAACCGTTCTCGTTGCGTTATATGCTGGTGGATGGTCAAGGTAACTTTGGTTCCATTGATGGCGATGCCCCAGCGGCAATGCGTTATACCGAAGTACGTATGCAAAAAATTACACAGGAATTATTGACGGATTTAGATAAAGAAACCGTAGATTTCTCGCCTAACTATGATGGCAAGGAAATGATTCCTGACGTGTTACCGACCAAAATTCCTGCCTTGTTAGTCAATGGTTCATCAGGTATTGCCGTGGGTATGGCAACCAATATTCCACCACACAATCTTGGTGAAGTAATGGACGGCTGTTTGGCTTATATCGATAATGAAGATATTAGCATTGATGAATTAATGCAATATATTCCGGGCCCTGACTTCCCGACTGCGGCACAAATCAATGGTCGCCGCGGTATTGAAGAAGCCTATCGTACCGGACGCGGAAAGGTGTACGTGCGCGCGAAAGCGGAAGTGGTCACCAATGACAAAGGACGCGAACAAATTATTGTGACCGAAATTCCTTACCAAGTGAATAAAGCAAAATTGGTGGAAAAAATCGGTGAACTCATTCGTGAGAAAAAAATCGAAGGCATTTCGGGCATTTTAGATTTATCGAATAAAGAAGGTATCCGTCTTGAAATCGATATTAAACGCGATGCCGTGGGTGAAGTGGTTTTAAATCACCTCTACTCGTTGACGCAAATGCAGGTGACGTTCGGGATCAATATGGTGGCACTTGACCACGGTCAGCCGAAATTATTTAACCTAAAACAAATTATTGAAGCCTTTGTGAAACACCGCCGTGAAGTGGTGACTCGCCGTACAGTTTATGAATTACGTAAAGCGCGTGAACGTGCACATATTTTGGAAGGTTTAGCCATTGCTTTGGCCAATATCGATCCTGTGATTGATTTGATTCGCGCATCCAAAACGGCGGAAGAAGCACGCGAAGGGTTATTAGCACGTTCTTGGGCTTTAGGCAACGTTGCGCCAATGCTTGAAGCGGCAGGGGTTGACGCGTCTCGCCCTGATGATTTGCCTGAAGAATGTGGTGTGCGTGATGGTCAATATTACCTTTCTGACGCACAAGCTCGCGCTATTCTTGAATTACGTTTACACCGTTTAACCGGTTTAGAACACGAAAAAATCGTGGATGAATACAAAGAAATTTTAGTCGAAATCGGCGAATTACTTCATATTCTCACCAGTGCAGAACGCTTACGCGAAGTGATCCGCGAAGAATTAGAATTAGTGAAAACCAATTTTAATGATGCGCGCCGTACAGAAATTACCGCAGCATCAAGCGACATTAATTTAGAAGACTTAATCGCACAAGAAGATGTGGTAGTTACCCTTTCACACGAAGGTTATGTGAAATATCAACCACTTACGGATTACGAAGCACAACGCCGTGGTGGTAAAGGTAAATCAGCGACTAAGATGAAAGAAGATGATTTCATTGAACGTCTTTTAGTGGCAAATACCCACGATACTATCCTTTGTTTCTCTAGCCGTGGTCGTTTATATTGGCTGAAAGTATATCAATTACCTGAAGCAAGTCGTGGCTCGCGCGGTCGTCCTATTGTGAATATTCTTCCATTGGAAGAAAATGAACGTATTACCGCGATTTTACCGGTGGCAAGTTACGATGAAGATAAATTTGTCGTGATGGCAACTGCCGGCGGTATTGTGAAGAAAACGGCATTAACAGAATTCAGCCGTCCACGTTCAAACGGGATTATTGCGGTGAATTTACGTGATGAAGATGAATTAATCGGCGTGGATATTACCGATGGTTCAAACGAAATTATGTTGTTCTCTTCGCAAGGTCGCGTAGTCCGTTTTGCAGAAACGGCAGTACGTTCAATGGGGCGTTTAGCTACAGGTGTGCGTGGTATTAAATTAGCCTTAACCAATGAGATGTCTGAGGATGAAAGTGCGGTGGAAATTGAAGAAGTTTCTGACGATAGCGCAGAAGAAATTCTCGATTTAAATATCGATAAAGTCGTCTCTTTGGTGATTCCAAAAAATGACGGCGCAATTTTAACCGCAACTCAAAATGGTTATGGAAAACGCACCGCACTTTCTGAATACCCGACCAAATCGCGTAATACCAAAGGCGTGATCTCAATTAAAGTGAGTGAGCGTAATGGTAAAGTGGTGGCGGCAACCCAAGTGGAAGACAACGACCAAATTATGTTAATCACTGACGCGGGTACACTGGTTCGTACGCGCGTTAATGAAGTCAGCATTGTGGGACGCAACACCCAAGGTGTTCGCTTAATCCGTACCGCGGAAGATGAACATGTGGTGAGTTTAGAGCGTGTTGCAGAGCCTGAAGATGATGAATTTGAAGGTGAAAGTTCGGAAGAGTAATTCCCCCTATACGAGCCGTATAGGGTTACCTAATCTGAGCCGCGCTGCGGCTCTTTTTATGGTATGAGATTGCAGTGACGCAAGACGTTCGTTGAGCTTGTCGAAACGTAAATCTTGTACAACACGCTGAAATGGCTTGTGGTTCGACTGGCTCACTAACCGTGGTTCGACAAGCTCACCAACCGCCATTTCAGCTTTGTGCAATTACTACATAATATCATTTTTTCAGCCCCAGCGGGGCTGGGCTTAACGAACCTAGCACGGCTCGTGCTAGGTCATTTCTCAACGATGAGCTTTTATATTCATCCCATTACTATAACAACTTATCTGAAAACAAAAACTGCATCACTGCGTCCATACGTAAATGGGGAATGGGTTCGCCTTGTTCCAACGGTTGAGGTTCAAATTGATCAAATTCAAATCTTCGAGCTTCCCAAAATTCCGCTTTCGGTAATTTGGCAGGAACGGATCCCGGATATAGCGTGACTTTCTGTAAATCGGATGATCGGACACCTTGAATGGCTTTAAAGTTTTCACCATTTTGCGTCACATTCACTTGTTGAGTCGCTCGAATAGCAGCAATCGCGCTGTATTCCAACTCGACTCCCTCAAATTCTGCATAGCGTCCACCCTCTTGTACTAACTGACGCATGAGACTCATCAGGTTCGGTAATTGATCACTGGTGATATGATCTGCTTTAGTGGCAATAAACATCAATTTATCAATGCGAGATGAAAATAAGCGATTGAGCAAATTTCGTTTGCCATAATGGAAATTACTGAATAATTGATTCAACGCTTGTTGCATATCTTCAAAAGCTTGGCGGCTATGATTCAGTGGGGTTAAACAATCCGCCAAAATCACTTGACGATCAAAATGAACAAAATAGTTTTCATAAAAGGATTTGACAATATGCTTGCGGTAATAACGATAGCGTTCATTAAGCATCGCAAAATAGCTATTGGATTTGGCGGTTTTGTGTAAATGTTGCCATTCACTTTCATTTAACCAAAGTAACGGAAAGAATTGTACCGCAGGCGAGCCGGCTAATTCCGCAGGTAAAACAAAACGCCCCGGTTGAATAAAATGTAATCCTTCTGCTTTGCAATGGTGCAAATATTCTGTGTAATCTTTGGCAAGATCCGCTAAAACATCTTCATTTGCCACCGCACTTAAATCCAATTTTTGCGCTTTTTCGAGCCATTTTTGGGCTAATTCAGCGCGTTTCCCCTGATGTAAGCCTTGTAAATGCAATGACCATTTCTGATAATTTTGTTCCAGCAAGGGTAAATCCAATAACCATTCCCCAGGATAATCAAATATATCTACATATAACGTGCTGTGTTCATTGAGCCAACTCATTAAACCCTGTTGACGTTGATAACGAATAGCCAGTCGTGTTTCACTGACACCATGGGTGGATGGCGGAAAGTGCGGTGGATGTTGCATCAATTCGGCAAGATTGCCTTCATAATCAAAACGAGGGATACGCAAATCTTGTTGCGGAACGCGTTTCACAGCAAGAATACGTCCATTTCGCGCAGGCTCAAATAAAGGAATGTGATGATTATCTGTTTGATTAATATTCAATAACTGATTGATTAAACTGGTAATAAAGGCTGTTTTTCCACTACGACTTAACCCTGTCACTGCAATGCGCAAACTGCGATCAAAAGTGCGGTCGAAAACCTGCGTCATTTCTTTTTGAATTCGGTTGAACATTTTTATTTTTAATCTATGCCTAAATCCTTTAAAATTGGCACTAATTTATCATATAAATCTGAAAATATGCTTAAAATTTTAACCGCACTTTCTGTTATTTTAGCCAGCACCACTGTTTTTGCTTCGCCGCGTGTGCCTGATGAAGTAAAAAATAATGGTTTGGTTTATTGCACGCATGCTACGGGTTTTTCTTTCAATCCACAAACAGCGGATGCAGGAACCAGTATGAATGTTGTCACAGAACAGATTTATAACAAGCTCTTTGAATTAAAAACGAACAGCTCGCAAGTTGAGCCGTCTTTGGCACAATCTTATGAATTGAGTGCAGACGGCAAAGTGCTCACCATCCATTTACGCAAGGGCGTTAAGTTTCACCATACCCCTTGGTTTGTTCCTACGCGTGACTTTAATTCTGATGATGTGGTTTTTTCCTTAAATCGTGTGCTGGGGCATAATACGTCATTGCCTGAATTTAGTTCTGAACCCACTGAAAGTGTTAACCGTCAATACCAAATTTTTTATGGTTTAGCCAAAAAAACACGTTTCCCTTATTTTGAAAGCATTAAGCTTAACCAAAAAATTGAACGTGTAGAAAGTGCCGGGCCTTATACGGTAAAGATCTTTTTGGTGAAACCTGATGCCTCGATTCTTTCTCATCTTGCCAGCCAATACGCGATTATTTTCTCTCACGAATACGCATTACAATTAAATGCCGATGATAATCTTGTACAGCTTGATACCTTGCCCATAGGCACCGGGGCTTATCAGCTTAAAGATTATTTCCGTAGCCAATATGTCCGTTTAGTCCGCCACCCGAATTATTGGAAAACGAAAGCTAAATTAGAAAATATTGTCATCGATCTCTCTACAGATAAAACGGGGCGTTTGGCTAAATTCTTAAATAATGAATGTCAACTTGCCGCCTTTCCTGAAGCGAGCCAACTGGGTTTGCTCAAAGAACAGGGCGAACGCTTTCAAACCCATGTGGTTGAAGGGATGAATTTGTCTTTTTTAGCCTTTAATTTTTTACGCCCAACGATACAAGATGTGGACATTCGCCGAGCTATTGCGCAAGCCATTAATCGCCGGCGTATGATTAAGCATATTTACTATGATACCGCAACAGTAGCCAATAATATCATTCCGGCGGTCTCTTGGGCGGCAAGTCATGAACAAGCAAACTTTGAGTACGATTACAACCCTGAGCAAGCAAAACGTCTCTTACAAAACAAAGGGTTGTCTTTGGATATGTGGGTGCTGAAAGATGAACTTATCTATAACCCATCACCGATAAAAATGGCGGAAATGATTAAATTTGACTTAGCGCAAGTGGGGGTTAAGGTAAATGTGAGAGTCGTCTCGCGTAACTTTTTACTGCAAAATTTGCACGATAAAACGGAAGACTACGATATGATTTTATCGGGCTGGCTGGCAAGCAGTCTGGATCCCGATACGTTTATGCGTCCTATTTTGAGTTGTAGTACGGTACATGAAATTACCAATTTATCAAACTGGTGTTCGCCCCATTTTGATGAATTACTTGATAAAGGACTCGAAACCAACACACCGAATTTGCGAGCGATTGATTACCATTTGGCGCAAAAAGAAATTTTAAGCCAACTCCCGATTTTACCTATCGCCAATGTAAAACGTGTGCTGATTAGTGATACGAACGTGCAAGGTGTAGAAATGACGGCTTTTGGTAATGTGCATTTTGAAAAACTTAGTTTCAAACAGGAGCGAAAATAATGTTATTTACGCTATTTCGCCGTATTCTGCTGATTCTTGTCAGTCTACTGTTACTCAGCATTGTTAGTTTTGCCATTTTTATGCGCGATCCTGCGAATCAAGTATTTGCCGGACCGCACTTTTATTCCGGTTACGCGGATTATGTTCGCAGTTTGTTGCATGGCGATCTAGGGATTACTTATAACGGCGGCGATCAACTGTTATCCGTCATTCTAACCGTATTGCCGCCAACCTTAGAGCTTTGCTTTATGGCAACCTTATTAGGACTACTCTTCGGTATTCCATTAGGCTTTTTTGGTGCATTTTACCGCAATCGCCCTTGCGGAAAAGCCATTAATGCCCTGTCGTCTCTCGGTATGTCTCTGCCGATTTTCTGGATTGCCCCTATTCTACTTTATTTTGCGGCAGTTTATCGCTGGGAAATTTCCGCTGTTGGGCAAGTTAATTTGCTGTATGATATTAAACCTATTACTGGTTTCGCCGCGATCGATGTATGGTTTATAGATGTCCCTTATCGCACCAAAGTCGTTCAAAATATCTTACAACATCTTGCTTTACCCACTTTAGTGTTGATGATCGCGCCTATTATGGAAATAACAAAAATTATTCAACAACGTGCGGAATGGGTAATGACACAGAACTATGTTAAATTACCTATTGCTAAAGGCTGGAGTGCGTTCAGCATTTTGCGTTATTACTTACTACGAAATACGCTACCGTTACTCATTCCCCAATTGCCGCGCTTAATTACGTTTATTCTGGCACAATGTATGCTCATTGAAGGAACCTTTGCCTGGCCCGGCATTGGGCGTTGGATCATTGATGCGGTAACACAGCAAGATTATAACGCCATCGCTGCAGGCGTTATTATTATTGGCTTATTTATTATGATCATTAATTTTCTCGCAGAACTCGTTATGTTGATATTAGATCCATTTAATAAGAAGGGTTGGTATGCTCGATAAAGAATCCCATGAATTCCGTCATACCAATGCCGTTGTTGAAGTGTGGCGGCTATTTCAGCGTGATCGTATCGCCCTATTCAGCTTCTACGCCCTAATTTTGCTGATTTTGACCGCACTTTTTAGCCCATTTATCGCACCATATCCGAGCGATATGATTTTTATCGGTAAAGAATTAGTGCCGCCGTCTTGGAATGATAGAGGGGAAGTCGCCTATTTCTTTGGCACAGATGATATAGGACGCGATCTCTTTAGTCGCTTAATTAACGGTACCACTTACACGCTGGGCGCCGCTGGCATTATTGTTATTTTTACTGCCATTATTGGTGGTTTTCTCGGCATTGTCGCGGGGATGTCAAAGGGGATTAAATCACAGATTTTAGGTCATTTCCTTGATGCCTTTTTATCTATTCCCATTCTGTTGATTTCCATTGTCATTGCAACGCTCATGGAACCCAGTTTATCCAATGCCATGCTCGCTATTTTGCTGGCATTATTACCGCACTTTATCCATGAAATTTATCAGGCAATCCAAAAAGAATGGCAAAAAGATTATGTTCTTATTCAACGCTTAGATGGCGCATCCAACTTGACCTTACTGAAAGACACGATTTTGCCCAATATATTGGCATTGTATATTAAAGAGATTACGCGAGCGTTTACCGTGGCCATTTTAGAAATTAGTGCATTAAGCTTTATTTCCCTTGGTGCACAGCGTCCAACCCCTGAATGGGGCGCGATGATTCGCGATAGTTTAGAATTAATTTATCTCGCCCCTTGGACGGTGATTTTACCCGGCGTTGCCATCATGGGCAGTTTACTTATCGTTATTGTCTTTGGAAATGGGCTAACTAAGGCCATCGATAAATATTATGAATAGGTGAAATTATGGCTTTGTTAGATATTCGCAATCTTTGTATTGATATCAAAACCCCATTGGGGCGCATTCGCATTGTCGATAATGTCACATTGACGCTCGATGAAGGGGAAATTTGTGGCTTGGTGGGAGAATCCGGTTCCGGTAAAAGCCTTATTGCCAAGGTGATTTGTAATACATTCAAAGACAGCTGGATCATCACCGCTGAACGCTTTCGCTTTAATGATATTGAACTACTGAGTATGCCGCCCCACCAACGGCGAAAATTAGTGGGACGTGAAATCTCGATGATTTATCAAGATCCTCTATCCTATTTCGATCCAAGTAAAGTCATTGGTAAGCAAATGATCCAAAATATTCCCTCTTGGACATTTAAAGGGAAATGGTGGCAATGGTTTGGTTGGAAAAAACGCCGAGCCATTGAGCTATTGCATCGCGTGGGCATTAAAGATCATAAAAGCATCATGCATAGCTATCCCAATGAAATCACTGAAGGGGAAGGGCAAAAAGTGATGATTGCTATGGCGGTGGCTAATCAACCGCGTTTACTCATTGCCGATGAACCCACCAATTCCTTGGAAGCCAGTACGCAACAACAAATATTTCGTTTGCTGACGAGTATGAATAAAAATAATAACACCACCATTTTACTCGCCAGTAATGATATTATGAGTATTAGTGAATGGTGCGACTCATTTTCTGTGCTTTATTGTGGGCAAAATGCTGAAACCGGCCCGAAAGAGAGTATTTTGAATGCACCACATCATCCTTATACATCGGCACTGCTACATTCTATTCCGGATTTTAGTCAGCCTTTGCCGTTAAAAAGCCGTTTAAATACGCTTCGCGGCACAGTGCCATTGTTAGAAAATATGCCTATGGGGTGTCGATTAGGGCCACGTTGTCCTTTTGCCCAGAAAAAATGCGTCAATAAGCCACCATTTCGCCGCATTAAACAGCATGAATTTGCATGTCACTACCCATTAAATTTACGGGAAAATACCCCAATAAAAGCGCCGACTTTAAGTCCATTGACATTAACAGAAAACGAATAAAAATGACCGCACTTTTACAAGTTGAAGATTTATGTAAACGCTTCCAAAATGCGGGGCGTTTTCTCACTAAAGATACTTTCTATGCCGTACAAGACATTAGTTTTACCCTTGAACCGCAGAAAACCCTTGCCATTATTGGAAATAATGGTTCAGGCAAATCTACGTTGGCAAAAATGATTGTTGGTCTATCCAAACCCACATCAGGAAAAATTTACCTGCAAGGAACAGAATTAACCTATGGCGATTACGCCTTTAGAACTAAACGTATTCGCATGCTATTTCAAGATGTACATTCTGCCTTTAATCCACGCCTGAATGTTGGTCAAATTTTGGACACCCCTTTACGATTAGCCACCACGTTAGATGAAGATGAACGCAATGAACAAATTTTTGACACCTTAAAACTGGTTGGGCTCTATCCTGAACATACCCATATTAAGATTAATACCATGTCCGCCAGCCAAAAACAGCGTGTCGCCTTGGCTCATGCGCTTATTCTACAACCTGATATTATTATTGCCGATGATGCATTAGGAGCACTTGATGCCTCCGTTAAAACGCAACTCACTAATTTAATGTTAGATATTCAAGAACGCCGTGGGATTTCTTATATTTATATTGGTCAACATCTCGGTTTAATTAAGCATATTGCAGATGAGGTTTTAGTAATGGATAACGGGCAGATGATCGAATATGGTAATACGCGCTCTTTATTTACAGACCCACAAACAGATATTACTCAACGGTTAGTTGAAGGATATTTTGGCAAATTATTGGATGATACTTCTTGGCAAGAACAACCTATTTAGCCTCAAAAATCTCTCTTTTCTCATGAAAAAAGGCGAGTTAAACAAACCCGCCTTTTATCTAATCATGAATTAATTTAATATTAATCTACCAATAATGTACGGCAAGTATTTGAACTACCGCGCTCATCACCGTGAGTTAATAATACTAAATCACCTGACATTAAGAAGCCTTTGTCTTTCAATAATTGCACTGCCGCTTGTGCTTTTGCACTTGTTGACGCGTCATTGTTATCGAAAGCAACCGGTGTCACACCACGGTATAATGCACAAAGATTTAATGTACTTTCATTACGTGATAAGGCAAAGATTGGTAAACCTGAGCTGATACGTGACATTAAGCGCGCTGTACGACCGCTGTTTGTCAAGGTAATAATTGCAGCAACACCTTTCATGTGGTTTGCAGCATACATTGCTGACATCGCAACAGACTCTTCGATTGAAGTGAATTCCACATTCATACGGTGTTTAGATACATTGATGCTTGGCATTTTTTCTGCACCTAATGCCACTTTCGCCATTGCCGCTACTGTTTCTGCCGGGTATTGACCCGCTGCAGTTTCAGCTGAAAGCATTACTGCATCAGTACCATCTAATACCGCATTCGCCACGTCCATTACTTCCGCACGAGTTGGCATTGGGTTGCTGATCATTGATTCCATCATTTGTGTTGCAGTAATCACCACACGATTTAATTGACGTGAACGGCGAATTAATTTTTTCTGAACGCCCACTAATTCAGGATCACCAATTTCAACACCTAAGTCACCACGAGCAACCATGATAACATCTGCTGCGTTAATGATGTCGTCCATTGCTTCATCTGTTGCGACTGTTTCAGCACGTTCAACTTTCGCCACGATTTGTGCTTTTAAGCCTGCTGCTAATGCTAATTCGCGTGCATAGTTTAAGTCTGCGCTTGAACGTGGGAATGAAACCGCTAAATAATCAACACCGATACGCGCTGCAGTAATGATGTCCGCTTTATCTTTTTCAGTTAAAGCATCAGCTGATAAACCACCGCCTAATTTGTTGATACCTTTGTTATTTGATAAAGGACCACCAACGGTAACTTCTGTAAATACTTTGGCCCCTTCCGTTGCTAATACTTTTAATTGAACGCGACCATCATCTAATAATAAGATATCGCCCGGTACAACGTCTTGCGGTAAAGTTTTGTAATCTAAACCCACTGCTTCTTGATGACCTTCACCTTTTGGTAATTCTGCGTCTAAAATAAATTTATCACCAACGCTTAAGAAAATTTTGCCTTCTTTAAAAGTTGAAACGCGGATTTTAGGCCCTTGCAAGTCGCCTAAAATAGCCACGTGTTTACCTAATTTCTTCGCAATTTCACGTACACGATTAGCACGTTCAATATGGTCTTCTGGTGTACCGTGAGAGAAGTTCATACGTACTACGTTTGCGCCTGCGGCGATGATTTTCTCAAGATTGTTACCTTTATCAGTAGCAGGACCCATCGTACATACGATTTTTGTTCTTCTTAGTCTTCTAGACATTGATTACTCCGTCATAATTGTTTATATCTAAATTATGTAATTTAACCGGCAATGCGAATCCAAAACCCATTGCCGGAAAAAAACTGGGGCGTATTATACGCGTAAATCCCACTAAAATCGAGAAAAAATACGATAAAAAAAATGCTATACTTCGTTCCACGCTTATTTTTCATAAAAATCAGATAGAAGGAAGAACTATGACAAATTCAGTAATTAGCGTAATTGGTAAAGATCGCGTGGGAATTGTTTACGATGTGGCGAAAATTTTAGCCGAACATCAAATTAATATCGTCAACATTAGCCAACAATTAATGGACGATTATTTCACCATGATTATCTTAGTCGATACCGCAAAATGCCCAAAATCTTTCCCGGAATTAGCCGCACTTTTTGAGCTGGAAAGTAAAAACCTTGCCCTTGATATTCGTTTGCAAAACGAAGAAATCTTCAAAGCAATGCACCGTATTTAAGGGGTAAGCCATGAGTATTCAATCAACGGAAATTCTTGAAACCATTAAGATGGTGTCTGACCAAAATTTTGATGTGCGCACCATTACTATTGGTATTGATTTACACGATTGTATCAGCAGTGATATTGAGCAGTTAAACCAGAATATCTTCAATAAAATTACCACCATTGGCAAAGATTTAGTGGAAACCGCCAAAATTCTTTCGGCAAAATATGGTGTACCAATTGTTAACCAACGTATTTCTGTCACGCCAATTGCGCAAATTGCCGCTGCAACCAAAGCGGATTCTTACGTATCCATTGCACAAACCCTTGATCGTGCGGCAAAAGCTATCGGTGTTTCATTTATCGGCGGTTTTTCTGCGTTGGTTCAAAAAGGAATGTCGCCTTCCGATGAAGTGTTAATTCGCTCCATTCCTGAAGCGATGAAAACCACGGACATTGTATGTAGCTCAATTAACATTGGCTCAACCCGCGCCGGCATTAACATGGATGCGGTAAAACTGGCGGGCGAAACCATTAAACGCACCGCAGAAATCACCCCTGAAGGCTTTGGTTGTGCCAAAATTGTGGTGTTCTGTAATGCGGTAGAAGACAATCCATTTATGGCGGGCGCGTTCCACGGTTCAGGTGAAGCAGACGCCATTATCAACGTAGGGGTTTCAGGGCCGGGCGTAGTTAAAGAAGCCTTAGAAAATTCCAACGCCACCACCTTAACTGAAGTGGCAGAAGTGGTGAAGAAAACCGCCTTTAAAATCACGCGCGTGGGGGAATTAATCGGACAAGAAGCGGCGAAAATGCTCAATATCCCTTTTGGCATTTTGGATTTATCTCTTGCACCAACACCTGCAGTGGGCGACTCTGTAGCGCGTATTTTGGAAGCAATGGGCTTAACTGTTTGTGGTACACATGGTACAACCGCTGCCCTTGCACTGCTGAATGACGCAGTGAAAAAAGGCGGTATGATGGCATCAAGCTCCGTAGGCGGATTAAGTGGTGCATTTATTCCTGTTTCGGAAGATGAAGGAATGATCGCTGCGGCAAAAAGTGGTATTCTCACTTTGGATAAATTAGAAGCGATGACCGCAGTTTGCTCCGTGGGATTAGATATGATTGCCGTTCCAGGCGACACCCCCGCACACACCATCTCTGGCATTATTGCAGATGAAGCTGCCATTGGTATGATCAACAGCAAAACCACTGCCGTGCGTATTATCCCTGTTACAGGCAAAGGCGTGGGCGAAAATGTGGAATTTGGCGGCTTACTCGGCTATGCCCCAATTATGCCTGTAAAAGAAGGCTCCTGTGAAGTTTTTGTTAACCGTGGTGGACGAATTCCAGCACCAGTCCAATC
>NZ_CAMEFX010000050.1 GCF_945915845.1 uncultured Actinobacillus sp.
TGATGTTTGCCAAACGTGGATTTGACTTCCGTTAATAGCCCATATTGATTGCGAATAAATTCAGTGGTCGAGCCGTCGGGTGAGGTAAACAGGGTAGTGCAAGCGGTCGGATTATCGCTGTTTTTTGCAAAAGTGCCACGATTTTCTGTTTTTGCCCACACTCGTCCGAGTGGGTCGGAGAGCTGACAAAGTTGTTCGTTTTCGTCATAGTCATAATGCCACTGCTTGCCAGCGGTGTTGGTAAAACAGGTAACTAAACCGGTTTGCTCAAGGTAGTCAAATTGCACCTGCTTGCCATCGGCAAAGGTTTGAGAAAGCAGATTGCCGTAGCGGTCGTATTCAAAATGGGTTTTGGCACCGCTTGGCAAAGTGATGGAAAGCGGTTTCATAAGATGACTGTCGTAGTCATATACAGTCGCACGTTGTTGGCTGTCTAAAACCGTTGTTCGATTCTCTTCATACTGAAGCCAAACGGGATAAAAGCCTTCGGCACCAATGCTGTGAATGACCCGACCTTGTTCGTCATAATGATAATCCACCCAAGTTTTATCATTATCCGCCCAACGGGTTAGGTTAAAGTGCGAGTCGTATTCGTAAAACAAATGGAAGTCGAGTAGGGCATTGTTTTCCACCAAAGCACCACGTTCATCTTGGCGATAGGTTGCCAGGACTTCAGCTTGTTCTGTATCGGTGCGGATGATTTGATGTAACCATTCGCCTTGGTAGGTAAAGGCAAGGGTAATGCCGTCGGTGTGGGAAACCGCTTCCAGCCACGAATGTTCGTTATAATGAAACTGTACCGCATTATCAAACGTATCTAACCAAGCGGAAATGAGATAACGTCCGTCAGTCAGCGGTGGATAGGCAAAATCGGCTTCTGAGGATTCGGATTCCGTTTCAGTATCGTCATTTTCTGCGGAGTGACTAAAATAGAACAGTTTAGACAACTGCGTTTCACGGTGGAATAACTCCAAATACTCACGATGACGAATGAGAGTGTATTCAGGGTGGTCTGGATTGGATGACCCCGTTGCGCCTAATGGTAAGGCAAAGCGTAAATAACTGCCTTCAAAGGTGGCTATTTTGATGTGTTGCCCGCTGTCGGACACTTCCGCATATTCGGAGAAGTTATCCATCCAAAAACGACCACATAAGCCATCAGCCTGTTGTTCATCTTTATGACGAGACCAAGTGCGAATAAACGCAAGGGGAATGGTTTGCCCAAGAGTAAAATCGATTCGTTGCTCAACGACTTGACCTGTGAGAACATCAATGGGGTCGCCTTTGGTGATTTTGTCTTTTGCCGGAACAAAGCGATGAATACCGCTATTTTGGGGAAATACACAAGAGAAAGGGGGCGTATTTCGTAACGTGAAATATGCCCCTGTGTGAGCGATGATTTGAGCGATTTTGTTTTGTTGCATTTGTAATAAAAAGTATTTATATCATTTCAGCTAACAAATCTTGCTGTTCAAGATAACCCTTTTCAGCAACAGTTACACATTCAATAAAAGTATCAGGTTCTTCAGTACCATTGGGAGCGTAAATTGAAATACCTAATTTATAACTTGTAAATCCTACATATTCCTCTTCTTTTATTTCAGGATCGAATTGCAAAAGGTAATTTTTGCATTCTAAATAATTCATCTCTAGTAAATCTTTACCATTAAATATAGCGTTACAATTTGCTTCATCAGTTAATAAAATGTAGCTTAATTTGAAATCTTTATTTAGATATCCTAATGTCATCCCATTCTCAAAAAAGTCATCTGTAAATTTTTCATTTGTACCTAATATAATATCTTCTTCACTTTTATAATCTATAGTGTTAAGAATATTGTTGTTTATATAATCTCTACTCATACCAAAGTATAACTCACCAACGTTGCTAAATGGAATAATTATATTTTTCATTTTATTTTACCTTCTTTTCTATAAAAATCTTTTAATTGTTCTATTTCCATATCGTATTTATTGCCAAATTTTTTCTTAATATCAGTTTTTGTAGGGTGGGCATCCTTGCCCACCGAAAATATCATCAAATATAAATGGTGGGCAGGAATGCCCACCCTACGCCTTGATGAGAAGTGCGGTGGATTTCATTGTCGTTTTGGTCATATTGGAAAAATAATGCGTGTTTTTGACCGCTTGTTTCGTTGTGGTTCGTTTCGTTGTGGTTATAGTATAAAGCCAGTGGTTATCCGCAAAGGGGAGAGTAAGCGGTCAGATTCGCCTAATCTTTTGTAAATGTTAGAAAAATCCAACCGCTTGAATGGTGTGCTATTAAGTTAATTTTTTAAAGAACAATGGCGGTATGGGTTGGTATAAGTACTGTTTTTAGGGGAACATACGTTCCCCATTGCATATGTTGTTAGCCGCTGCCTAACATACCAATACTGCTCATTATAAGCTGGCCTTGGTTGGCTCCTACGGATCCCTGCTTTGTTTTAAGACCGAGGGGACATTTACCCTGTCTGTGAGAAATTTTATTATATCAAACTCTAGAAAACAAACATCACAACCCCGTTTCATAAAATTTCTGTCCGATCTTCTTACTTTCTGCTTTTAAAAAGGCAATATGCTCTTTGTTGATTGGAAAAACAACGTGGCTATCGCTGTCAATATCCTGTTGCATTAAAGCAATTGGCTGATTTTTCCAATAGGCATTGATTTGATCTATCCAAATATGAACCACTTCATTTTCATCCAACGCCGGAAAATCAACGGCAGGATATGACTTAAATCCTTGTAAGGCTTTCAAAAAATACTCAAAATCTTCTAACTCACTCTTACAATCAAACTCTGCGGCATAATTGTGAGCAATCAAAATATCGGCAAAACTGATCCAATATAATTCTTCCTTTGAAAGCCGTTCGGTATCAATACATCTTTCATCATATTGCTCTTGATGTGTCGCCAAAAATGCAGATGTCTGCTCAAATAGCTCTCGAACTTCGGCTAAAACAGCGTCATCATTACCACTAATCATTTGGGCAAATTGCAGGTAAATTTCTTTTAATGATTGTTCAGTATGCTTAGTTTGTTTCGCTTTTTTACCGAATAATAGACTTAAAAATCCCATATTTTTTCCTTGTTGATTTTAATCGCTTGTATTATGCACAAGTGCGGTTAAAATCCAAGAAAATTTTAACCGCACTATCAGCCCCAAAGGGGCTGAATTATGCGTAACTCGGTATGGCTTTGCCGTGCTGAGATATTCAAAACTATGCCTAAAAAATTGCAATAGCTTTAATAAAAGTTTATTTTATAGATAAGATGCAAAACAGGAAAAACCGTGAAACGATTATTTTTAATATTGATATTATTCTTGGGTTTTGGAGGAACGGCGAATATGGCGATGGCATTAACTAACTTAGATAAAGAATTGGAACTGGTCAATCCAAAGGGAGATGTATTGCTGGGTATTTGTACTAAAATTGTGTTGTTTTTTGATAAAGGGTATACCACAGAAAAACGCCAAGCCATTTTAACGATGTTCGATGAATACCGAGCAATGCTGAAAGACCAAATCACGTTTACCCAAGATAGAAAATACAATTGGATAGATTTACGTCAGCAATCAGCCCCCGAAGTAAAAGAATGGCTACTGCCTTTGCCTTCAGATTGGCAATGGGAATTTTTATATAAAGGGGGTAATCGGGAATATGATGCGAGTAATGTTAATTTCTCGGTGCTTGGAAAGGCAGATTGGGGGGAAAAACAGGGGTATTTATCCCGAGTCTTAATCCATTTTCCGCTCACTTTTTTTGCAACATATCACGAAAGTGTTCAAGATGTGTTAGTTCGTTGGTTAGGGTATTTGCAACCACTACATGGCTATGCCGGAATTGGTACTTGTCGCCATTTAGAAGAGAACTTAGCTTATCGTGATGCGGAATATAGTGTGGCTCAAAAATATCCCGGGTTGGAAATTACTAATGAGATTAGCGAAGGACTTGAACTAAAACGAGAGACAATAAAAGGCATTAGCTGGCAAACGATGTTATCTCGGGAGTTATTGGATAAGGTGGGGGGCGTGCAGGCATTATCGCCAATTAAAGGTTTGTCGGTGTGGCAAGCAAAAGATGTCTATTTGATCCAAGCTTCGGATTACCCAATGTTATCGGATTTGCCAGAGAGTTATTATCAATTAGCCAATCTATTAAAACCGTTATATAGTCAGGAGTTATGGTATCCACAGGAAGTTGGGGCTTTTGAACAAGATATTCCTTTCAATGGCTTAGAATATAAAAAATGGCGAGAGCGTTTTTTTCGTGAAGATGAATAAGGAGAGCAGAAATAGAAGGTTAGATTTACTAGAAAAAATTAAAGAAAAGTTCTAATGCTATATTTTTTATTTGTACAATATTTTTATTTCTTTATATCAAATGTTGTCGGAAATATCATTTCGTGTTCATATATCGCTGGACGCCAAGCGTGGCGTCCCTACAAACACTCCGAATATTTTGCTGTGATTGATAAAAATTTTGTAGATAAATCGATGTAATGAATTATGAAAATTTATATATAAATCAACGTAATGGGTCACATATTTGGGTTATTTCAAAAAATCAATTAACGCAGTGATTGTAGGGACGCCACGCTTGGCGTCCAAAATATATTTTCACCAAAATTGCAGTAATTTTTCGTGAAAATATTATGATTTATATCCAATATTGTTGGAAATATCACAGGGCGGTAGGGGTAAATCACATTTGCCCCAATATTTGATATGTATTTCATATTTTTAATAAAATCAATGAGTAATGATATTTGTTTTTTGAGGCTAATGTGATCAGCCCCTACATTTTCTTGCGTGATAAACTGTATGGAATGGCATATCATTTAGCACTTTGGATGTTGAGAATTAGAGTCACAAAGCCATTCAACCATACGTCATCATATACGCATTTTGCGTGCTGGTACAAAATAGTCTATTTTCTAATCATAAAACATCAACAACCTTTAATCTTTTCCACACAAAAGCAAACGTTTGCGTTATAATGCGCAGGATTTTTTTTAAATTAACCCATAAAAGGAAACATTCATGCAAACTCGTCCAATTCGTCAAGCGTTATTAAGCGTGTCTGATAAAACTGGTATTGTGGAATTCGCACAAGGCTTACATCAACGTGGTGTGAAATTATTATCAACTGGTGGCACAGCAAAACTTTTAGCTGGCAACGGATTGCCGGTGACGGAAGTGTCCGATTACACAGGCTTTCCGGAGATGATGGACGGTCGTGTAAAAACCCTTCATCCGAAAGTGCATGGTGGGATTTTAGGTCGCCGCGGTACGGATGATGCCGTTATGCAACAACATGGTATCGAAGGGATCGATATGGTGGTGGTAAACCTTTATCCTTTCGCGGCAACGGTGGCGAAACCAAATTGTTCGCTTGAAGATGCAGTAGAAAATATCGATATCGGCGGCCCGACAATGGTGCGTTCTGCGGCGAAAAACCATAAAGATGTGGCGATTGTGGTGAATAATAATGATTTTAACGCCATTCTTGCGGAAATGGATCAAAACCAAAATAGCTTAAGCTTAGAAACCCGTTTTGATTTAGCCATTAAAGCCTTTGAACATACGGCGCAATATGATTCAATGATTGCCAACTATTTTGGTCAAATGGTGAAACCTTATTTTGCCGCTGAGGAAGAAGATAAAGACGCGAAGTGCGGTCAATTCCCTCGTACTTTAAACTTGAACTTTATCCGTAAACAAACTATGCGTTATGGCGAAAACAGCCACCAAAATGCGGCGTTTTATGTCGAACAAGATGTAAAAGAAGCCAGTGTTTCAACCGCGAAACAATTACAAGGTAAAGCTCTTTCTTACAACAATATTGCGGACACTGACGCGGCGTTAGAATGTGTGAAATCTTTTGATGAACCGGCTTGTGTGATTGTTAAACACGCGAATCCTTGTGGTGTGGCGTTAGGAAAAGATACTTTAGAGGCTTACAATCGCGCTTATCAAACTGACCCTACTTCAGCATTTGGTGGCATTATTGCCTTTAACCGTGAATTAGATGAAGCTACCGCGAAAGCCATTGTTGAACGTCAATTTGTGGAAGTGATTATTGCGCCAACGGTTTCAGCAGCAGCGGTTGAAGTGGTCAAAGCGAAGAAAAATGTGCGTTTACTAGAATGTGGTGAATTCAGCAAACCACAAGCTCGTTTAGATGTAAAACGTGTGAACGGCGGTTTATTGGTGCAAGACGCGGATTTAGGCATGGTGAGCATTGATGATTTAGAAGTGGTCAGCAAACGTAAACCAACTCAACAAGAATTAGAAGATTTATTATTCTGCTGGAAAGTGGCGAAATTTGTGAAATCTAATGCCATTGTTTATGCGAAAAACAATCAAACCATCGGCATCGGCGCAGGTCAAATGAGCCGTGTTTATTCTGCGAAAATTGCAGGTATCAAAGCACAAGATGAAGGCTTAGAAGTGAAAGGTTGTGTTATGGCCTCTGACGCATTCTTCCCATTCCGTGACGGCATTGATGCCGCTGCCGCGGTAGGCATTGAATGTGTTATCCACCCAGGTGGTTCAATGCGCGATCAAGAAGTGATTGATGCGGCGGATGAGCATAATATGGTGATGGTTCTTACTAAAATGAGACACTTTAGACATTGATTTGTTACTTTCTTGCTTGTGCAAGAAAGTAACCAAAGAACACACCCCGACTTCAATGCTATCTTCGCTTGATTGAAATTTTTTTAACGGAAATTTTGTAAACTCGCTACGCTCAAACAGTACAAAATTTCCTAAAAATTTCAAGTCGCTCAGGCATTTCAGACGGGGAAAATGTGAATATAACATACCGTTATTTTAGAATATTGAACAGTTTTGTTGAGGGTTCCCTTCTTTGCCGCCTAAAAATGGGGGAATTTGTAGCAAAATTTGTACTGTTTGAGCGTAGCGAGTTTACAAATTTTGCGTGAAACAAATTCCACTATTTTTAGGAAATAAGGCAAAGCAGGGGCGCCTTTCTTTTGGTTACTTTTCTTTGGCGAAGCAAAGAAAAGTGACAGAATAAGAAAAGTAGGTCGCCATCGGCGAAACACGATATTAAAATTACAGTCAAAAAGAATTTAAAAGGAACATAAAATGAACATACTCATCATCGGAAACGGTGGTCGCGAACACGCTCTAGCGTGGAAAGCGGCGCAATCGCCTTTAGCAAGCAAAGTTTTTGTTGCACCAGGTAACGCCGGCACAGCATTAGAAAGTGCGGTGGAAAATGTGAATATTTCTGCGACAGATGTGCCGGCGTTGGTGAAATTTGCGCAAGAAAATGATATTGGTTTAACTATTGTTGGCCCTGAAGCACCGTTAGTCGTTGGTGTGGTGGATGCCTTTGAGGCGGCTGGGTTAACTATTTTCGGGCCGCGTCAATCAGCAGCGCAGTTGGAAGGTTCTAAAGCCTTTACTAAAGATTTCTTGGCACGTCACAATATTCCGACCGCAGAATATCAAAACTTTACTGATGTGGATCAGGCGTTGGCTTATGTGCGTGAAAAAGGTGCGCCGATTGTGGTGAAAGCTGACGGTTTAGCGGCAGGTAAAGGTGTGATTGTAGCGATGACGTTACAAGAGGCAGAAGAGGCGATCAAAGATATGTTATCTGGTAATGCCTTTGGTGAAGCGGGTAGCCGTGTGGTAATTGAAGAATTTTTAGATGGCGAAGAAGCCAGCTTTATCGTGATGGTAGATGGCGTGAATGTGGAGCCAATGGCAACATCACAAGATCACAAACGCGTAGGCGAGGGCGATAAAGGCTTGAATACAGGCGGTATGGGTGCCTATTCGCCTGCACCAGTAGTGACGCAAGAAATTCACAATCGCGTGATGGAGCAAATTATTTATCCGACTGTGCGCGGTATGGCGGCGGAAAATAATGTGTACAAAGGTTTCTTATACGCAGGCTTGATGATTGATAAAAATGGTCAGCCGAAAGTGATTGAATTTAACTGCCGCTTTGGTGATCCTGAAACGCAACCGATTATGATGCGGATGAAATCTGATTTAGTGGAGCTTTGTTTAAAAGCCTGTGAGGGTAAATTAAATGAAGTGAAATCAGAATGGGCGGAAGAGGCGGCACTGGGTATCGTGCTAGCAGCGGAAGGTTATCCTGGGGATTATCGCAAAAATGATGAAATCCATGGTATTCCGGCTCAACCTGCGCAAGGTGAAAAAGTCTTTTTAGCCGGTGTGGCAGAGAAAGACGGTAAACTTGTGACCAATGGTGGACGCGTGCTTTGTGTGACTGCTTTGGGTAATACGGTATTTGATGCACAGCAAAAAGCCTTGAAATTGGCAGAGCAAGTCACTTGGACAGGCCGTTTCTATCGCCGAGATATTGGTTATCGCGCGGTGGCGCGTGAGCAAAATCAATAATTACTTTTTGATGAGCAATCCTAGTTAGGGTATATATAGTAATGTTTTAGATGAAAATAATTCATCTGCCTAATGAAAATTTAGCAATGAAATTTCAATTAAAAAATGACGTATAAAATTGTAAACTATACGCCATTATCACAGCAAAAGAGGAACTTACCATGTTTAAAAAATCAATGAATATTGCAGATTACGATCCGGTTTTATGGCAAGCGATTCAAGATGAAAATCGCCGTCAAGAAGAACATATTGAATTAATTGCCTCAGAAAACTATGCGAGTCCACGCGTAATGGAAGCGCAAGGTTCTCAGTTTACAAATAAATATGCAGAAGGTTATCCGGGTAAACGTTATTACGGTGGTTGCGAATATGCAGATATCGTTGAGCAATTGGCTATTGATCGCGCGAAAGAATTATTTAACTGTGACTATGCTAACGTACAACCACACTCAGGTTCACAAGCCAACGCTGCCGTTTATGGTGCGTTAATTAATGCCGGCGATACAATTTTAGGGATGGATTTAGCCCATGGCGGTCACTTAACCCACGGTGCGAAAGTGAGTTTCTCGGGTAAAATTTATAATTCTGTGCTTTACGGTATCACTGCAGATGGCGTGATTGACTATGATGATGTGTTAGCGAAAGCGAAAGAATGCCAACCGAAAATGATTGTGGCGGGTTTCTCTGCTTACTCTCAAGTGGTTGACTGGGCGAAAATGCGTGAAATTGCAGATGCGGTAGGCGCGTATTTATTCGTTGATATGGCGCACGTGGCAGGTTTAATTGCAGCAGGCGTTTACCCAAGTCCATTACCACATGCACACGTGGTTACAACGACTACACACAAAACCTTAGGTGGCCCACGTGGTGGTTTAATTTTATCAGCTTGTGGCGATGAAGAAATTTATAAAAAATTACAATCTTCTGTTTTCCCTGCAAACCAAGGTGGTCCATTAGTTCATATCATTGCAGCGAAAGCCGTATGTTTCAAAGAAGCCTTAGAACCGGCATTTAAAGAATACCAAGCAAATGTATTGAAAAATGCAAAAGCCATGGTGGAAGTATTCAAAGCACGTGGTTATGATGTGGTTTCTAATGGTACAGAAAACCACTTATTCCTTGTGAGTTTAATTAACCAAGGTAAAACAGGTAAAGCAGCAGACGCCGCATTAGGTCGTGCGAATATTACCGTGAACAAAAACTCAGTACCAAATGACCCGCAAAAACCATTTGTGACTTCAGGTATTCGTGTGGGCACACCTTCAGTAACACGTCGTGGTTTTACTGAAAAAGATGTGACTGAATTAGCCGGTTGGATGTGTGATATTTTAGACGCTATGGGTACAGAGAAAGAAGATGAAGTGATTCTTTCTACTAAAGCGAAAGTATTAGAAATCTGTGCACGTTTACCTGTGTATAGCAACTAATGTTTTTCTGTATTTTGGCAAGTTATTTAGCGGCGGTGAATATCGCCGCTTATTTTTTAATGCGACTGGATAAACAGCGTGCAAAAAATAAAGCATGGCGGATTGAAGAATCTGTTTTGTTGACGTTATGTTTTATGGGCGGTTTTATGGGAATGCATTTAGCCATGGAACGTTATCGCCATAAAACACAGCATTGGCAATTTCGTGTTGCGGTGGGGGTGAGTGCGGTCATTTTTCTTATAGTTTTACCCATCGTATTTTTTCTACGAATAAACGGGTAAGTTTTGTAGAAAAATATGTACCGTGTTTTTCGGTTCTGAGCATTATTTAGATATGAAAAAAGCCTTGATTTACAAGGCTTTTTAAACGATTTAAAGCAACGTGTGTTACGTTGATTTATATGTATGGTGCGACTAGCTGGACTCGAACCAGTGACCCCCACCATGTCAAGGTGGTGCTCTAACCAACTGAGCTATAGTCGCATTTTAAATATGGTTGTCGTTGTTAACGAAAGTGCGGTCATTATAACGAAATTTTATGTTAAAACAAGTTAAAATTTTACCGCACTAGGTCAACTGAAAGAAATTTGAGCAATTAGAGGTTTTATTGAAAGATAAATAGTCCTTAGTTAGCTTTAACAGCGTGAGCAATTTCTTCTGCACATTGTTGTGCCAACACACCATCTTCACATTCCACCATCACGCGGATCAATGGTTCTGTCCCGGATTTACGTAACAAGATACGCCCTTTTCCGGCTAAACGTTTTTCAACCTCAGCGGCAACGGATTTTACTGCCTCGCTTTCCAATGGATTTGCACCTCCTGCAAAGCGGACATTAATTAGCACTTGTGGGAATAATTGAACGGCTGAAGTTAACTCATTTAAGGTTAATTTATGTTGAACCATCGCAGTTAATACCGCAAGAGAAGCAATAATACCGTCACCTGTGGTGTTTTTATCGGCAATAATAATATGCCCTGAATTTTCACCACCTAATTTCCAGTTATTTTCTTGCATCTTTTCCAAGACATAACGGTCGCCTACGTTAGCTCGTAAGAATGGAATACCAAGTTGTTTAAGGGCAATTTCTAGGCTCATATTACTCATTAATGTTCCGACTACACCGCCTTTTAAATTACCTGCACGTAATGCTTCTCGTGCAATAATATAAAGAATTTGGTCGCCATCTACTTTATTGCCTAAATGATCCACCATCATAATACGGTCGCCATCGCCATCATAAGCTAAGCCGACATCAGCGTTTACTTCCAATACTTTTTCTTGCAATGCTTTAATATCGGTTGCACCACATTTTTCATTAATATTTAAACCGTTTGGCTCGGTACCGATTTCAATTACTTCCGCCCCTAATTCGCGCAGAACACTGGGTGCGATATGATAAGTTGCACCATGTGCGCAATCCACGACAATTTTGTAGCCTTCTAAACTTAAATCTGTTGGGAAGGTGCTTTTACAAAATTCAATATAACGACCGGCTGCATCAACAATGCGCGTTGCTTTACCTAAAGCGGCTGATTCAACACAATCCATCGGCTGTTCAAGCATCGCTTCAATCGCTTCTTCGACTTCATCAGGTAATTTTGTGCCTGCCGCAGAGAAAAATTTAATACCGTTATCGTAGTAAGGGTTATGAGAGGCGGAAATGACTACACCGGCTTCAGCACGGAAAGCGCGGGTGAGATAAGCAATGGCCGGTGTTGGCATTGGTCCCACAAAAGCGGCAGATAAACCTGCTGCAGCAAGTCCTGCTTCCAGGGCGGATTCCAACATATAACCGGAAATTCGGGTATCTTTACCAATTAATACCTTTTTTGAGCCTTGAGTAGCAAGGACTTTACCGGCTGCCCAGCCTAATTTAAGTGCAAATTCCGGGGTGATTGGAAATTCCCCCACTTTACCACGTACACCATCTGTACCAAAATATTTACGTTCTGCCATTTTATTTCCTTTATTTTAAGGGTAAGAGAAGGATGAAAAATTCATCCTAGATTTATGCGTTTAAAGTTGCTTGCCAAATTTTCAGTGCATCTGCGGTTTCAGCCACATCATGCACGCGTAAAATTGTTGCGCCATTCATTGCTGCAATTAATGCTGCCGTTGCACTGCCTACCACACGTTGGTCAACGGTTTTGTTTAGTACCGAACCGATCATGGATTTGCGTGAAAGTCCGGCAAGTATAGGGTAGCCTTGTACCGCAAAACGCGCACTTTGTTGTAACAATTTAAAATTGTGTTGCACTGTTTTGCCAAAGCCAAACCCTACGTCCCAAATTATGTTTTCAGCTTTCATACCGGCTTGTAAACAAAGTGCGGTGCGTTTCTCAAGAAATTCAAGCACTTCTGCAACAACGTCATCATATTGTGGGTTATTCTGCATGGTACGAGGTTGCCCTTGCATATGCATAATACAAGTCGGTAATCCTAGTTTAACGGCAGTTTCTAAAGCATTAGATTCTTGCAAGGCACGAATATCATTAATCATATCCATGCCCACTTTTGCACATTCTTCCATCACCGAAGCTTTTGAGGTATCCACTGAAATCCAACAATCAAAACGTTGACGCACCGCTTCTACCAAAGGCACAACACGCGCTAATTCTTCCTGTTCAGATACTTCTTCTGCCATAGAGCGCGTAGATTCACCACCAATATCAATAATCACTGCGCCATCTTTAAGCATTTTTTCTACTTGGAACAATGCCTTATCTAAGGTAAAAAACTGACCACTATCAGAAAAAGAATCCGGGGTAAAATTTAATATCCCCATAATTTTTGGGGAAGATAAATCAAGGGTTTTATGATTGGCTTGAAGTTTCATGAAATTAAACTACATTACTATTGCGTACAAAAGTGCGGTTGATTATAGCGAAATTTCAAGATAATTGCGACAACGATAGGCTAAAATTAGGGTCTGTTTATCTTTCAATAAAAGGCTGCGGCGGAGCTTATTTTTTGCCC
>NZ_CAMEFX010000051.1 GCF_945915845.1 uncultured Actinobacillus sp.
GGCTTTTTTAGGCGACAACGCAGCTTTTTATTGAAAGATAAACAGACCCTAGTTTTCAACAAACCGAACATCTTGTGCTGTGACTTCTAAAATAGAGGCTGTTTTGCCCCAATCCCCTAAGACAATCCGTTCAAAGTGCGGTGGGATTTTGTGAATATTTTGGCGGTGTGTATGACCATGAATCATGCGATGTACCCCAAATTTCTCAAAGGTTTGCAACACAAATTCAGGGTTAACATCCATAATCTCTGAGGATTTGCCCAATTTATCCATTTTACTTTGCTGACGAATATTTTGTCCAATTTTCAACCGCACTTTCAGCGGTAAACGCAAAAAGAGCCATTGTAACCATTTTTGATGCACCTTTTTACGAAATACCTGATAGTTTACATCATCAATACAAAGCGTATCACCATGACAAATTAAAGTGGGTTGACCATATAAATTCACCACTTCATAATCACCAAGTAAATGCAGTCCGCAAGTCTGAGCAAATTTTTGACCAATCAGAAAATCACGATTACCATGAACAAAATAGCATTTCACACCTTGCTCAGATAATCCTTTAATCTGCTCAATGACCGTGGCAATCACCGTAGACTTTTCATCATCCCCTACCCAAAAATCAAATAAGTCACCTAAAATATAAAGTGCCTCCGCTTGAGGGGCTTGATGTTGCATAAAATCTACAAAAAGTGCGGTTAAATCCGGACGATTTTCTGATAAATGAAGATCCGAAATGAAATATGTTTTACCCATAAATTTCCTATGATAAAAATAGAAAAAAGCACCTAGTTTCGCTATACTTTACCAAATTTTCTAAAGGACGACCAATCATGTTAAAACTGTTTAGAATTCTTGTTATTACAGTACTCTGTATTCTCATTTGTGTTTTTGGTTCACTTTTTTCATTAATTCGGTTCAAACATCCAAGCAATGTAGGATTGATGGCACGTTGTTTTGGTCGCCTTTATCCTTTATTTGGTTTAACCGTTGAACATCGTTTTTTACCTAACGCAGACAAAATCGGTAATTGTATTTACATTGGTAATCATCAAAATAACTACGATATGGTTACCATTTCTTATATGGTGATGCCGCGCACCGTCAGTGTGGGTAAACGTAGCTTAATTTGGATACCTTTTTTTGGCTTCCTTTATTGGGTGACAGGCAATATTTTGATTGATCGTGAAAACCGTAGTAAAGCGCACAATACCATGACCACTGTGGCAAAACATATTACAGACGACAATATCAGTATTTTTATGTTCCCTGAAGGCACACGTAGTCGTGGTCGCGGTTTATTGCCGTTCAAAACAGGGGCATTTCACACCGCACTTGCTGCCGGCGTGCCTATTGTACCGATTGTTTGCTCAAGCACTCATAACAAAATCGATCTTAACCGTTTAAATAACGGTAAAGTCATTTGTGAAATGCTCGAACCTATTGATAGCAGTCAATTCAGTAAAGAAAATGTCCGCGAATTTGCTGAATATTGCCATAGTATCATGGCAAAACGTTTAGCAGAATTAGATGCAGAAATCGCAGCTATGGAGAATGCATAAATGGTTCTTTCTCGCCGACAGCTTTTCAAAAGAACCTTGATTGCCGGTGCGTTTATTAACTTACCTAATATAGCACTTGCTGCAAGTCGCCAACCCTTAACCATTCCGCCACTACTTGAAAGCCGCCGTGGAAAGCCTGTTTTTCTTGGTTTAGAAAGTATTCAAACTAAATTGGCTAATGATAATTTAACTGAAGTTTGGGGATTTAATGGACTTTATCTAGGTCCGACAGTGCGTGTGCGTAAAGGAGATTTTGTCAAACTGAACTATCGCAATAACTTACCTCAATTGGTCGCGATGAATATTCAAGGGTTACAGGCTGATAGTGACACTATTGGCGGTATTGGGCATAGTCTCAAGCCTGGCGAGACTTGGGCTCCTATTGTGCCAATTAATCAAACGGCTGCTGCTTGCTATTATCATTCTTGTTCATTAGCCGGCTCAGCCTATCAAAACTACCGCGGACTAGTTGGACTTTGGTTAATTGAAGATGAGGAAAGCCGTAAAGCACAATTACCCAATAAATATGGTATTAATGATATTCCTTTAATTCTGCAAGATATTCACTTAAACAACCAAGGTTCTCCATTATTTTCTAGCAATGAACCGCACTTTATGGGCAATCATTTGTTGATTAATGGACAAGAAGCACCTTATTTGAACGTGGCTCGTGGTTGGATACGTTTACGTCTATTAAATGCCTCGATTTCACGAAGTTATGAGCTTCATTTCGATGATGAACGAGAATTTCTACTTATTGCCAAAGAACAGGGATTTTTACCTGAACCTAAACCGATGAAATCAATACATCTCGGCACAGGTGAACGTATAGAAATTTTGGTAGATTTAAATGAAGGGGGAAATGTTGCGCTTATCGCCGGAAAAAAACGCGGCATTTTCGATAAATTAAGTTTATTTATTGATGATAATGGTGAAGTCGCAGATAACACGGTATTAGAACTACGCCCTGAAGGACTGATTTCCGCCTTTAATAGTCAGCCAAACTACACATTTTCCTCCGTTACAACACGTCCTAAAAATATTGTTCAAGAACGGGCGTTTCACATTGATAATGAAAATGCCATGATCAATCAAAAACGCTTTGATCCACGGCGAATTGATGTGAACGCAAAACAAGGTAGCATGGAACGTTGGCATATTACCAGTAGCAGTGCCGCAGGGTTTCGTATCCAAGGGGCAAAATTCTTAGTGGAAAGCCAAAATGATCAAGCGGTGCCTGATAATGAATTGGTATGGCAAGATACTGTTCGAATTGCAAACAAAGCGACCTTATTAGTTCAGTTCAATAATCGCTCGACCAATGCACAACCCTTTTTTTTTGGTTCAAGTGATTTACTACAAGCCGATAAGGGTGCCATTGGACTTTTGGTCGTTCAGGAATAGGACCGGTTTATCTTTCAATAAAAAAGTGCGGTTAAAATACCGCACTTTTCATCTTTCTTCATCCTTAGCGCAAAAATGCTGGGATTTTTGCTTCATACGCCGCAATGGCGTCTTCGTGTTGAAGTGTTAAACCGATATTATCCAAGCCATTTAATAAGCAATGACGACGGAATTCGTCTAGTTCAAAGTGATACACTTTTTCCCCTACGGTCACGGTCATCGCTTCCAAATCCACGTGGATTGGTTTACCTTCATTTGCCCACACCCATTGGAAGATTTCTTCCACTTCTTCTTCCGTTAATTTGATCGGGAGCATGTGGTTGTTTAAGCTGTTGTTGTAGAAAATATCCGCGAAACTTGGGGCGATCATGACTTTAAAGCCATAATCCGCTAATGCCCAAGGCGCGTGTTCGCGCGATGAACCGCAGCCTAAATTTTTGCGTGCCAATAAGATTGTCGCCCCTTGATATTGTGGAAAATTCAACACAAACTCTGGATTAGGTTGAGTTTCCGCTGCATCAAGATAACGCCATTCGTGGAATAAATGTTTACCAAAACCCACGCGTGTAATGGCTTGTAAAAATTGTTTTGGAATAATCGCGTCTGTGTCCACATTCGCTGCGTCAAGTGGAACAACTAAGCCTGAATGTTGTTTTAATCCTGCCATTTTTTTGCTCCTTAATTTAATTCCACGTTGCGAATATCAACGAATTTACCAAACATACCTGCAGCCGCCGCCATTGCCGGGCTGACTAAGTGGGTACGACCATTACGACCTTGACGACCTTCAAAGTTGCGGTTTGAAGTAGAGGCACAACGTTCCCATTCGCCTAAACGGTCATCGTTCATCCCCAAACACATTGAGCAACCTGGGTTCCGCCATTCTGCACCTGCTGCGATAAAGATTTTATCCAACCCTTCTTTTTCCGCTTGTTCTTTTACCAAGCCAGAACCTGGTACCACTAAGATACGTTTTACATTGTCCGCTTTTTTACGACCTTTCATCACAGCGGCGGCGGCGCGTAAATCTTCGATACGTGAGTTCGTGCAAGAGCCGATAAACACTTGATCTACAGGAATATTTTTCAAATCCGTATTCGGTTCTAAGCCAATGTAAGCCAGCGCTTTTTCCGCAGAGGCTTTCGTTACAGGATCCGCCATTTCTGCCGGATTTGGCACTAATTCATCAATGGCAATCACTTGACCAGGGTTGGTTCCCCAGGTCACTTGCGGCGCAATGTCTTTGGCTTCCAACACCACAACTGTGTCAAATTGTGCATCATCATCAGATTTTAAGGTTTTCCAATATGCCACCGCGTCATCCCAATCTTTGCCTTTTGGTGCGTGCGGTTTGTCTTTTAAGTATTCGAATGTGGTTTCATCTGGTGCCACTAAACCTGCTTTTGCCCCAAATTCAATCGCCATATTACAAACGGTCATACGACCTTCCATAGAAAGATTGCGAATGGCTTCGCCACAAAATTCCACCACATGACCTGTACCGCCTGCCATGGTGGTTTTGCCGATAATCGCAAGCACGATGTCTTTCGCCGTAATACCTGGGTTCACTTTGCCGCGCACTTCCACTTTCATGCTTTTCGCGCGCGCTTGTTTTAAGGTTTGGGTAGCGAGCACATGTTCCACTTCCGACGTTCCAATACCGAAAGCAAGCGCGCCAAATGCACCGTGAGTTGCCGTGTGAGAGTCGCCACAAACAATGGTCATACCCGGTAAAGTCAAGCCCTGCTCAGGCCCCATAACATGAACAATTCCCTGCTCTTTGGTGTTCATATCAAACAATTCAATACCTGTGGCTTTACAGTTTTTATCTAACTCTAAAACTTGGATTTTTGCCTGACCTTCCAATTTATTCACATCACGCACTTGGGTGGAAATACTGTGATCCATCGTGCCGAAAGTTTTGCTCACCTGACGTACTTGACGACCTGCCACACGTAAGCCATCAAAGGCTTGTGGTGAAGTCACTTCGTGGATCAAATGACGGTTAATATAAAGAATTGGCGTTTCGCCTTCTGCTTCATACACAACATGTGCATCAAACAATTTCTGATAAAGGGTTTTTCCCATTTTTCACTCCAATTTTTTACCTAGCACGCAAAATGCGTACTAGGTTACGTATAATTGAGTGGCTTTGCCACTCTAATATATCGATAAATATCACGTGGGACAGGGATAAACCCTGTTCCTACAAAAGCATTTAAAGTGCGGTTAAAAATCCGCAAGTTTTTTAAATCTCGTTAGCAATTAATGTTCCCATTTCCGCGGTTGAAACCGGGGTTGAGTTGTCTGCTAAATCGCCTGTACGATGACCGGCTGCCAATACGCGTTGGATTGCGTTTTCAATGGCATCGGCCGCCTCATTTAAGTTAAAGCTGTAACGCAACATCATTGCCGCTGAAAGAATTTGTGCAATTGGGTTGGCAATGCCTTTGCCTGCGATATCTGGCGCTGAACCGCCAGCGGGTTCGTATAAACCAAAACCCTCTTCGTTCAAACTGGCTGATGGCAACATCCCCATTGAACCTGTGATCATTGCCGCTTCATCAGAAATAATATCGCCAAAAATGTTTGAACAAAGCAACACATCAAAACTTTCAGGCGCTTTGATTAACTGCATAGTAGCGTTGTCGATATACATATTTTCAACGGTCACTTCAGGGTATTCTTTGGCAATTTCTGCCACGGTTTCACGCCATAAAATTGAGCTTTGTAACACGTTAGCTTTATCTACTGAAGTCACGTGTTTACGGCGTTTCATTGCTGCATCAAATGCCGCGCGTGCAATGCGTTCGATTTCGTATTTGTAATACACCTCTGTATCAAAGGCTCGAGTTTGTGCGCCTTCGCCATCACGACCTTTAGGTTGACCGAAATAAATACCGCCTGTTAATTCACGCACCACCACCATATCAAAGCCTTTCGCCGCAATGTCAGCACGCAACGGACAGAATTTTTCTAATCCTTTGTAAAGGGTTGCCGGGCGAAGATTACAGAATAATTTGAAATGCTTACGTAATGGTAATAATGCGCCGCGCTCTGGTTGGCGATCTGGCGGAAGGTTTGTCCATTTCGGGCCGCCCACTGAACCGAATAAAATGGCATCGGCTTCATCACAGCCTTTTAAGGTTTCTGCCGGCAATGGCTCGCCTTTGGCATCAATGGCCGCACCGCCTACAAGATATTCTGTGAAATTTAATTTAAAGCCAAATTTTGCTTGAACTTTGTCTAATACTTTAATGGCTTCTGCCATCACTTCTGGCCCGATACCATCGCCTGGTAACACCGCTACGTTGTATGTTGTCATTTGAGTTTCCTATTTTATTTTTAAAATTTGTTTAATTTTGACCGCAGTTTGTAGGGGAAATACCATTTGTTCTGATTGATTTCAGGGCGAAAGATATTTCGCCCCTACAATTAATGCGAATTAATGTTTCAAATCCTTAGTCAAATCCGCCACTTTTTGTGAACGATAGATAGCATTAATCGCATGCACTAACGCCAATGCGGAGCTTTCAACAATGTCTGTGGCAAGACCAACACCGTGGAATTTACGGCCTTGATATTCTACCACAATATCCACTTGCCCCAAGGCTTCTGCGCCTTCGCCTTTTGCCGTTAAATTGTAATGAGACATTTTTAGGTCCATGCCCACAATTTGCATAATCGCATTATACACCGCGTCCACAGGGCCGTTACCACCGTTTGAGGTTTGGTTAATACGTTTACCGTCTAATTCTACCTGAACAAAAGCGGAAGCCGGCAAGGTGCTAATGGTTTGTGAAGTGATCACATCTAATGTCAAACGATCTTCATCGCCGGCTTGCATATCAATAAAGGCAAGAGCTTCCAAATCATAATCAAACACTTGGCCTTTTTTATCTGCAAGTTTTAAGAACGCTTCATATAATTTATCTAAATCGTAATCCTGCTCCGTATAGCCCATGTCCGCCATATGACCTTTCACCGCTGCCCGTCCTGAACGCGCGGTTAAATTCAATTTTTCTTTCTTCAAGCCGATGGTTTCAGGCGACATAATTTCGTAGGTATTTTTGTTTTTCAACATACCGTCTTGGTGAATCCCTGATGAGTGAGAAAACGCATTATCCCCAACAATGGCTTTATTCGGCTGAATCGGCATATTACAAAGTTGGCTCACCATTTGGCTCACGCGATGAATTTCTTGGGTGTTAATTCGGGTATCGACACCGAATAAATCTTGGCGCGTTTTAATTGCCATCACCACTTCTTCCAACGCCGTATTCCCCGCACGTTCGCCAATGCCGTTAATAGTACATTCCACTTGGCGCGCGCCGTTTTGTACCGCAGTCAATGAATTAGCCGTCGCCATGCCTAAATCGTTGTGGCAATGCACCGAAACAATGGCTTTGTCGATATTCGGCACACGGTTCATCACTTGGTGAATAATATTGCCGTATTCCGTTGGCAAGCAATAACCTACGGTATCAGGAATGTTCACCGTGGTCGCTCCGGCATTAATCGCTGCTTCCACAATGCGGCAAATATTATCAATACCTGTACGACCGGCATCTTCGCAAGAAAATTCAACGTCATCGGTATAACCACGCGCGCGTTTTACCGCGGCTACAGCCATTTCCACCACATCATCAAATGAGCGTTTTAATTTCGCTTCAACGTGTAACGCAGAACTGGCAATAAAGGTATGAATACGGAAACGCTCTGCCACTTTTAACGCTTCTGCCGCCGCGTCAATATCTTTAAATACTGCGCGTGAAAGCCCACAAACTACGGAATTTTTAATATGGCGCGCAATGGTTTGCACGGATTCAAAATCCCCTTGTGATGACACAGGGAAACCCACTTCCATCACATCTACGCCTAAACGCTCTAAGGCAAGTGCGATTTGTAATTTTTCTTTTACAGTTAAACTTGCTTTTAATGCTTGTTCGCCATCACGCAAAGTGGTGTCGAAAATAATGACGCGATCTTGTGCCATAATTTGTTCCTTTTTCTTACCTTTTATATACGAAAAAACCCGCTTAAAGTGCGGGTAAATTTGGGAGTGTTTTTTACGTTTTAGTTTTCACGTTTCTTCCGTCCACAACTTAGCCGCACATTGACTGTGATAATCGTAAGTTGAGCAGGAGAGAAACTGAATAAAACATAAAAATCCTTAAATGTGTCAAAGTGCGGTTGATTTTACGTATATTCTACGCGCTGTCAATGGTTATTTTAGATAATTATTTGTTTTTAATAGTATTTTACGACCTTTAAAATATATATTAATCCATATTTAACCAAATTATCAGAATAATATACTGAGTATTTTTTATTTGTAGGCTTTTAGTGCTAACTTCTTCTTGTTTTACCGATAATTGAAAAGTTCAAAAATAACTGGTCGGAACTCTATAGCAAAATGAACGAATAAATTTGCCCTCGATCCTGAGTTTCATTAGAATCCCAACGATTATATGTATAATCGAACAATAATTACTTAGGAACTTATATTTATGAAAAATTTCGCTAAGAAAACGATTATTTTTTCAACATTCGCTTTCGCGGCCGGCGCAGCCAATGCGGCAGCATTCCAATTACAAGAAGTCACTACTAGTGGTTTAGGCCGTGCTTATGCGGGTGAAGCCGCTATCGCAGATAACGCAGGTGTGGTTGCCACCAACCCTGCATTAATGACGCAATTCAAACGTCCTGAAGTTTCAGTGGGTGGGATTTGGATTAATCCGGGTGTTAACTTAGAAGGCACCATGACGGCGCGTACGCCTTATGGTAATTTCAATTATGATTCAGGGTATTCTGACGCAATCGCAAGCAAATTATTACCAAACAGCTACTGGATTTACCCTATTGATGAAAAATTCTCAGTCGGTGGGGGTGTCAATGTTAACTATGGTTTAGCCACAGAATATGATGCCGACTACAACGCGGGTGTCATGGGCGGTAAAACAGATTTAACCACCGTTAACTTAAACCTAAGTGGTGCTTATCGCTTAAATAACCACTGGAGTTTCGGTTTAGGCATTAATGCGGTTTATGCAGAAGCGACATTAACTCGCCGAGTTGGGGGAGTTGCGAATATAGCAAATAGGCTATTAGCAATGCGTGGTCGTCCTGAACGTATTCAAGCAACGGATCGTTTAACTCACTTACAAGGCGATGACTGGGGTTTTGGCTGGAACGCAGGCATTACCTACGATCTTAATGAAAATAACCGTTGGGGTTTAGCCTTCCATTCCAAAGTGAAAATCAAATTTGATGGTACATTAATGAACGATTTACCCGCAGCCTTTGGTGGCATGCCTGAGAGCGATGGTAGCGTAACATTAAACTTACCTGACTATTGGGAATTCTCCGGTTACCACAAAGTGACACAAAACTGGGCAGTTCACTATAGCTACAAATTAACCAAATGGAGCCGTTTACAAAGCTTACAGGCTTATTTAGACAACGGCAGACAAGCTTTTGATAAAGTTGAACATTTTGGCGATACGTCACGTTTTGCGATTGGTACTACCTATGATGTCAACGATAAATTAACCTTACGTGCGGGTATTGCGCATGATGAAGGTGCAGCAGGTAGAAAATCTTCTATTTCAATTCCGGACACAGATCGTATGTGGTATAGCTTAGGCGCGACCTATAAATTCACACCGGATTTATCTGTTGATTTAGCCTATGCCTATGTACGCGGTAAAACTCGTAACTTCACAGAAACAGAAAGCCGTACAATCAATGGTACACAGTTAACCTTAGATAACAATGTCACTGTAAGATCACAGGTTAATCTTTACGGTTTAAATGTAAACTATCGTTTCTAAGCGAAATCTTCTATAATTGGGGCGTCATTTTTACGCCCCTTTTTATTGAGATTTATGTCCGAAATTTATTACGCCTATTATGCTTCGCCTATTGGCAATCTACTGATGATTGAACAAGACGGGAAATTAACCAACTTAGATTTTGAAGCAGAACAAATCGCTCCCAATCCCAAATGGAAACACGATGAAAATCGACCGCTCTTTGCGCAAGTATCTCAAGCATTGACGCGCTATTTTAATGGTGAGAAAGAAGATTTTGCAGCAATTCCCCTGGCACCGAAAGGTACCACATTCCAACAAAGCATTTGGAACGCCTTACGCCATATTCCTTTTGGTGAAACCTCTACTTACGGCAATCTTGCCAACTTAATTAACAATCCCAAAGCGGTGCGCGCCGTGGGCGGTGCGGTGGGGAGCAACCCCATTAGCATTATTATTCCTTGTCATCGCATATTAGGAAAAAATCGCCAATTAACCGGTTTTGGTGGTGGCTTGCCTGCCAAACGTTTTTTATTGGATTTAGAAAAAATTGACTATGTGGACAAAGGCGTAGAATACGTTAAACAGAAACTCTTAAAAAAATACAAAATCTAACCGCACTTTTATGACAACATCCCCGAAAAATGAAACAGAATTGCTTCACCGCGCCAAATCCATTGCCGGATTAACCTTGGGCGAACTGGCTCAAGAATTAGGTGTGAGCGTACCGCCCGATCTCAAGCGCGATAAAGGCTGGGTTGGGCAATTGATTGAAATCGCACTCGGTGCCAAAGCAGGCAGCAAACCTGAGCAGGATTTCGCTCATCTCGGGATTGAGTTAAAAACCATCCCCATTAATGCCAATGGTTTTCCGCTGGAAACGACTTTTGTCAGCCTTGCGCCCTTAATTCAAAATTCAGGGGTAAATTGGGAAAGTTCACACGTTAAACACAAACTATCTCGCGTCCTTTGGATCCCTGTTCAAGGCGAACGCCAAATTCCGCCTGCCGAACGTTTTATTGGTGCGCCTATTTTATGGCAACCCAACGCCGAGCAAGAAAACCGATTACGCCGCGATTGGGAAGAATTAATGGATTATATTGTACTAGGCAAATTGCACCAAATTAATGCTACATATGGTGAAGTATTACAATTACGACCGAAAGGGGCAAACAATCGCGCGCGCGCAAAAGGCATTAATGCCAAAGGGGAAATCATTGATACGCTACCTTTAGGCTTTTATCTTCGCAAAACATTTACCGCAGAAATTTTGCAAAATTTCTTTACACCCTAATTGCTTTTTTTCGCTAAATAGCTATGATCTCGGCAATTTTTTTACATTAAAGGAAACATTATGTTTGAATGGCTCACTAACCCGGAAGCATGGATCGCGCTCTTTACCTTAACCGCGCTTGAAATCGTTTTGGGTATCGACAACATCATTTTTATTAGTATCTTAGTTGGACGATTACCGGCCCAACAACGCCAATCAGCGCGAATTATCGGGCTTGCTTTAGCAATGCTAACCCGTATCGCGCTCTTGGTTTCTCTAGCTTGGATTATGAAACTCACTCAACCACTCTTTACCCTATTAGGGCAAGAAATTTCAGGTCGCGATCTGATTTTATTACTCGGTGGTTTATTCTTAATTGTGAAAAGTACTCATGAAATTCACAACGAAATGAATCCTGAAGATGAGGATGATGAAATTCTTGAGAAGAAAAAAGCCCCTAATTATTTTCTGACTCTAATTCAAATTGCTATTCTTGACATTGTGTTCTCACTCGATTCCGTGATTACGGCTGTCGGTATGGCAAATAATATTGAAGTGATGATCATTGCTATTATGATCGCCGTTGGTGTTATGATGTTAGCCGCTCGTGCAATTGGTGATTTTGTTGACAGTCACCCAACCTTGAAAGTATTGGCGCTTTCATTCTTAATTATGATCGGGGTAATGCTGATTGCAGAAAGCTTTGATTTCCATATCCCGAAAGGCTATGTGTACTTTGCTATGGCATTCTCAGTGTGTGTAGAAATGATCAATATCAGAATGCGTGCACGCCTTGTTAAACGAGGTAAAAAAAGTAATGCTGAGTTGTTAGAACAGCAAGACTAATCAGATTTGAAGTGCGGTCGATTTTCACCGCACTTTTTGCTATACTCTGCCCGCCCAAAATTAGATTAAAGAAGGAATAAAAACATGGATCAAATGCCAACTTGCCCAAAATGTCATAGTGAATATGTCTATCATGATAGCGTCAATTTTGTTTGCCCTGATTGTGCATACGAGTGGTCTGGAGAAGATGTTGCGGAAGAAACGGAAGAAAAAGTATGGAAAGATAGCAACGGCAATATTCTTCAAGATGGGGATGATGTAATTTTAATTAAAGATTTGAAAGTGAAAGGTTCATCCATTGTGCTAAAAAAAGGCACAAAAGCCAAAGGAATTCGTTTGGTAGAGGGTGATCACGATGTAGATTGTAAAATCGACGGCCAACCTTTTTCATTAAAATCGGAATTTTTGAAAAAAGCTTAGTCGCGTAATGAACACAAAAAGTGCGGTAAATTTTGATCTGACCCCAAAAAGTTAGACTGATTTAGTTCAAGGACTGAGTTTTGT
>NZ_CAMEFX010000052.1 GCF_945915845.1 uncultured Actinobacillus sp.
GGGCAAAAAATAAGCTCCGCCGCAGCCTTTTATTGAAAGATAAACAGACCCTAATAGAGGCTCAGATTAAATAAAACGCGCCATTCCAGCGCGTTTTCTGCTTTATTTTTATTTTGATTTGGTTTTGGCTTTGTCATTACGCTGAGTCGCAATGCTGTCAAGATATTCCAATGTAATATCACCAGTGACATATTTTCCTGTAAAGACAGAAGCATCAAATTCACGAATATGTGGATTTTCCTGTTGAACGGAAATTTCAAGAGAAGCTAAATCTTGGAAAATCAATTTATCAACACCAATTAATTTCGCGATTTCATCTACATCACGTCCATAAGCAATGAGCTCATGTTTAGTTGGCATATCAATACCATATACATTCGGATAGCGGATTTCAGGAGCGGCAGAGGCAAAATAAATTTTGTTCGCACCGGCAGCGCGCGCCATATCCACAATTTGCTCAGAAGTGGTGCCTCGCACAATTGAATCATCCACTAACAAGACATTTTTACCTTTAAATTCAGATGAAATCGTATTGAGTTTACGGCGCACCGCACTCACACGTTGTGTTTGACCCGGCATAATAAAGGTACGCCCAACATAACGGTTTTTTACAAAACCTTGACGATATGGAACCCCTAATACCGTTGCAATACGCAAAGCAATATCATTTGAGGTTTCAGGTACAGGTATCACAACATCAATATCTAAATCTTTCCATTCACGGGCAATTTTTTGACCTAAACGTTCGCCCATATGTACACGTGCCGCATAAACAGATACGCCATCAATGGTTGAGTCCGGACGGGCAAAATAAACGTATTCAAAAATACAAGGGGATAATTTTGTATTTTCTGCACACATTTCGGAATAAATGTCCCCATCAAAGGTGACATAAACCGCTTCACCCGGTTTAATATCACGTACGAACTCAAAGCCGACTGTATCTAAAGCCACGGATTCTGAAGCAAACATGTATTCCATTTTGCCATTTTCTTCACGTTGACCTAAAACCAATGGGCGAATCCCATTGGGATCACGGAATGCGACTAAACCATGATCAATAATCATCGCCACACAAGCATAAGCTCCACGAATATCTTTATTCGTTGCCTTAATGGCAGAGAAAATGTCGGCAGGTTCTAATGCTTGTTTATGGATTTGATCAATATGATAAGCCAAGATATTGAGTAGTGCTTCTGAGTCAGACTTAGTGTTAATATGACGACGTGCTTCGTGGAAAAGCTTTTCTTTCAGTTCTTCCGAATTCGTTAAGTTACCATTGTGAACTAAGGTTAATCCATAAGGGGAATTGACATAAAAAGGCTGCGCTTCAAATTCACTGGAACTCCCTGCCGTTGGATAACGAACATGCCCTAAACCGGCATTTCCTTTTAAACGTTCCATATGGACTTGTTGGAACACGTCTGCCACTAAGCCATTCGCTTTGCGTAAATGAAAACAATGTTGTTCATCTACGGTCACAATGCCGGCGGCATCTTGACCACGGTGTTGCAGCACCATTAACGCATCATAAATTGACTGATTTACTGGAGTTTGACTCACAATCCCAACAATACCACACATTTGGCAATCCTCTTATTTAGTCGTAGGTAAATTTAAAAAACTTGAATTTGCTTGCATTTGCTCAAAGAACCATTGTTCAATAAAAGCAAAATGCGGAATCAATTTAGATGCTTTCCACATATCCTGTTGATTCAGATTGGTAAAAGTATCGGCAAAAAATAACAATGCCGCCACAATCAACACGCCACGTAAAAAACCAAAACAGGCACCTAATACGCGATCGGTACCGGAAAGCCCGGTTTTATCCACAAGTTGACCAATCACGTAATTCACCACTGCCCCAACAATTAAGGTAAGAATAAATAAAATGGCAATGGCTGCCCCATTACGAATGTATTCAGATTCAATTTGGGTGAGTAAGTTGGCAAGATAGGGGTAAAACTGACTCGCGACAATAAATGCACAGATCCAACTCGCTAAAGAGGTCACTTCACGAACAAAACCGCGAAACAAACTGACGATCAAAGAAAAAGCAATAATTGCGATGATAATATAATCAATCATTCAAATCTTCCAAAAGAAAAAATAACAGCCGCTATTCTACAAAAAAAGTAATCGTTTGCGTAGTAGAAAAATAAAATAATTTTACATCATATTTCCTGCCAAAATTCCGCCCCTAAGTGTTTATCTGCCAAGCGCAATAATTCGGCTAAATCTTGGTAAGTCGGATTATCCCTATTTTTGAGCGTAATATTTTTTTGCGCCAGTTGCTGTAAAATCTGTTGAAACTTCACCGCACTTTGAGGGGGTAACGGTGTTTTAGCCCGTTTTCCCAGCCAATAAAGTCCTTGAAAAGGAATACAAAGGGCAAAAAGTGCGGTCAAAACCGCAATAGAAAAAGCCATGTTATTATTTTTCGCGTAAATTTGCTGCCAGACGATAGAAAATACCGCTACAAACGGCATCAGCTTTTGGGCAAATTTTGTGGCTTGAATGACCCGATTTTCGGGGAAAATTGCCCCTAAGGTGGGATGCAGTAGCCAAGTGTCAGCGTATTTTTGCCCTTGCTTAATTAAACTTAAAAATCCCATTTAAACACCTATTAAAAAATAAACCCTGTACAAAGACAGGGTTAGCAAAGATTAATTACAGCTGTTCCAACATACCTAACACCATCTCTGATGACATTTTTGCCGCAAGCGGTAAAAACTCTTCAAAAGACATACTCGCTTGCCCATCACCTGCATCAGAAATCGCTCGAACAACCACAAAGGGAACATTAAACGCATGGCACACATGAGCAATGGCTGCGGCCTCCATTTCAACCGCCGTGACATTGGGAAAATCCGATTTAATTTGCGCTAAACGATCTCCACCGGCAATAAAACTATCACCGGAACAAATTAAACCATATTTCACCTTACGCCCTTGGCTTTGCGCAATTTGTGCCGCCAGTTCTGTGAGTTTAACATCTGATTTAAAGGTTGCCGGGCAAGCCGGTAATTGACCTTTCGTATAACCAAATGCCGTCACATCCGCATCGTGATAAGCGGTTTCTGTGGAAATCACAATATCCCCTACCGTTAAACCTTGCGCGACACCACCTGCCGATCCCGTATTAATCACGACATCAGGTTGGGTTAATTGTAATAACGCGGTGGTCCCCATTGCTGCCGCTACTTTACCAATACCGGATTGCAACAATGCCACAGCTTTGCCGTTAATTTTTCCTTCAAAAATAACCGCACTTCCCACTTTTTGTTCCGTTTTATCCGTCATTAATCCTGCTAAAATTTCGACTTCCTGCGCCATTGCGCCCACAATACCTATTTTCATCTGTTATTTCCCTTTACTATTTTTGTTGTTAAAAAATCTAATACGGCAAAAGTATAATCATCATTATAAAGTGTACTCGTGGTTAACACATATTCGCCATTAACGACCACGTAAGGATAGGTAAACACCCCATATTTTTCCGTCATCGCTATACTTTGCCGGGCGGCTTCTGAGATTTCAGGCGATAAATACATTTCTTTGAATGTCTGCCCATCTACCCCCTGTTTTTCAAGCCATGCCAGTAAGTGTTCAAATCTTGACAGTACAAGAAATTGCCCTTTATCCATGGTTTCAAACAGGAGTTTATCGGATACATCTGTCCGCCCAACCGCTTGTAAAGCATAAAAAGTGCGGGCTGAAAATTCGTTATTTTCAAGGGCAACAGGATATTCGCGATAAATGACATGGCTCGCATTGATTTGCGCATAAAGTTCTAAAATATCTTGAACGTTAGAACAGTTTCGACAATCGTAGTCAAAAAAAGACTGAATAATGATTTTCCCATCGAGTTTTTCATCTATCTCAATGGGTTTATCATAAGTAAAATAATCTTTGCCTTCTTCAAATTGATTTTCTTCAAGAGACGACAAAGACTCAATGGCAAAAGATTGAGAGATAAAGCAGAAGAAAATCAAAAAATGCCAAAATCTCATTATGCTAAAGGCTCAATATAATCCACTAATAATTGTATATCGCGATTGCCACGAAATTCATTGATATCCAGTTTATAGACCAATCTGGCTTTTCGGATAGAAAGGTCGGGATAATAACGCGTATCCACATTGAACGCAATGGCGTCTAATAATTGCCCACCTTGTATCGGTTCAAGTAACATTTTTAAATGTCGCTCCCCGACTAATCGTTGTTGCAATAATTTAAACTCACCATCAAAAACAGGCTCAGGAAACGCTTGCCCCCAAGGACCGGCTGCACGTAGTTTTTCTGCAGTTTGGATATTCATTAAAGCAGGTTCTAGGTCACCGTCTGTCCACAAGGTTCCTTTCAGTTCATCATTGCCCAGCCATTCTGTCACAACCCGGTTAAATGCGGATTGAAATTGTTCAAATAATTCTTCCCGAATACTCAATCCGGCCGCCATCGCATGCCCGCCAAATTTTAAAATGATGTTGGGATGGCGTTGGTGAACCTGTTCCAATGCATCTCGCATATGCAAGCCCTCCACAGAACGCGCTGAACCTTTTAATATCCCCTCGCTGTCTTGGGCAAAAGCCACCACAGGACGATGAAACTGGTCTTTTATCCGCGAAGCCAAAATCCCTAAAACACCTTGATGCCAATCAGATTGATATAACGCCACACCTAAAGGAAGCTGATTATCTTTGCCTTGAAGCGCGGTTAATTTTCGGCAGATTTCAAGGGCTTCCAGTTTCATCCCTTGCTCAATTTCTTTGCGTGTTTGATTTAATCCATCCAATTCCAACGCCAAGGCTCGCGCGGTTTCCATCGTTTCTGCCAGCAATAGCTCTACCCCCACAGACATATTATCTAATCGTCCGGCAGCATTTAAGCGTGGGGCAATGGAAAAACCAAGATCACTGGCTGTCAGTTGACGCAAATCTTTATTCGCCACTTCAACCAAGGCGCGAATGCCAAATCGACAGTGTGATGCTTTAATTCGTGCTAATCCTTGATGAGCTAAAATGCGATTATTCTGATCCAATGGGACGACATCCGCAATTGTTCCTAATGCCACGAGATCTAATAATTCACTAAAGTTAGGTTGTGTTTTTTCGTCAAAAATGCCCATTTCGCGGAATTTCGCGCGCAACGCCAACATCACGTAAAACGCCACCCCAACACCTGCCAAGGATTTGGATGGAAATTCACAATCCATTAAATTTGGATTCACTATCGCATCCGCATCCGGTAAGGTTTCGGGCGGTAAATGATGATCTGTCACAATAATTTGTACCGCTCGGGATTTGAGGAAAGCCACCCCCTCCAATGATGAAACGCCATTATCAACCGTAATCAACAACTCAACGCCTTGTTCAATTGCCATTTCTGCCACCGGAATGCTCAAGCCATAACCTTGCTCAAAACGATTGGGGATTAGATAATTAACATTGGTAAAACCTAATTGCCGTAAAGCGGTCACCATTAACGCAGTGCTAGTCGCACCATCCGCATCAAAATCACCGACGATAATAATTTTCTTATCACGAGAAACCGCTAAAATTTCGACCGCACTTGTTACCCCTTTAAGCAAAAAAGGGGAATGCATGGACTGCAATCGAAGATCTAATTCTTGACTGTGTTGAATATGACGAGAGCGATAGATGCGATCCAATAAATGATCTTCACAAACAGGCATTCCGTTGGGTATATCACGGCGTTGGATGATTTTATTCATAATAATTTATAGAAACAGAAAAAATTTCTAGCTTCATTCCGAATTAAATGAGCCGGTTAAAAGCGGCTCTACAACAAAGGGATAAAGAAAAAAGCTGTTGAAATCAACAGCTCTTTTATCTATAATTTCCGTTGGTCGGTCAGGGCTTTTAACCCTGATGCTGACAGGGGTTAAAAGCACCTTCTGACCATTAAGTCCAACTTTTTGTGTCAGCTAAGGACATTTGACAATGCCTAAATTATGGATTTTTATCCTAATTTTTGTGTTGTTTATGCTTTTTTGCCCGCCAGCATATTAAGCATTTCCGACTACAACAACAAGGGGTAGGCAACTGCCCCTTTCTTCGTATTATAAAACTCTCTTTCTTTTTTTCAAGTTGAAAATAAGAAACTGTTTACCCTTCAAGTGCCGCTAGCAATTCTTTCGGCGCAAGATAGCCACCAATAAGCTCTCCCGTTGATGTCACAATACTTGGCGTACCGCGTACACCAAATTGCACACCGAGCTCATAATGTTTTTTTACGATATTAGGTGTTTTTAATTGTGTGGGTAAATTGCCTTTTTCCGCTTCATTTAAGGCATAGGCTTTATCTTTTGCTGTAAAAATCGCTTCCATTTGCTCCGCCGTTTTATCCATTCCTTTGCGTGGAAAGGCTAAATAACGCAAGGTAATCCCTAAATCGTTATACTCTTTGATTTGTGAATGTAACTTATGACAATAACCGCAGGTAATATCCATAAACACGGTTACAATGTGTTTTTCCTTTTTGGCAGGATAAACGATCATTTCATTTTTATAGCTTTCTAAGGTGGCCATTAAAGCTTTAGCTGAAACATCCACAATTTTATTGCCGTTTAATTCAAATAATTTACCTTGTAAAACGTACCTTCCATCTTCTGAGACATACAAAATTCCTTGATCCGTTACGGCGGTTTTTAAGCCATTAATGGGTGAAGATTTGACTTCAACCTGTTCAGCACCCAGTTGCTTTAAATTTTTAATAATCGCTGCGTCATCAGCCATGCTGTTCATGGAAACCATTGCCACAGAAAGTGCGGTGAATAATTTTTTCATTTTGCGTTCCTAAAATAAGTCAGAAAATTGAGATTATAGAGAGATTAATGGCGAGTGCAACTAATAACCGATTTTCTAGTAGAAAAAAAAGCGGAAAACGCCTATAATCACGCCTTATTTTTGACTCAATTCTAACGGTACACAAACGAAAATGTTTGAAATTAATCCAGTAAAAAACAAAATCGCTGATCTCGCCGAACGTACTGCGGTACTTAGGGGGTATCTTTGACTTTGATGCTAAAGTAGAACGCTTGGAAGAAGTCAATGCCGAGCTAGAGCAACCTGATATTTGGAATGAACCTGAAAAAGCACAGGCATTGGGTAAAGAGCGTTCCGCCTTGGAAATCGTGGTCAATACCATTAAAAAACTTGATCAAGGTTTAGAAGATGTAGAGGGTTTGCTTGAACTTGCTGTTGAAGGTGAAGACGAGGAAACCTTTAATGAAGCGGTTGCTGAACTCGATGAGTTAGAGCAACGTCTTGCCATGTTGGAATTTCGCCGTATGTTTAGCGGTGAACATGACGCCGCAGATTGTTATGTTGACCTACAAGCAGGATCGGGCGGAACAGAAGCACAAGATTGGACGGAAATGTTATTGCGTATGTATCTCCGTTGGGCGGAAAGTAAAGGTTTTAAAGCTGAACTTATCGAAGTCTCTGATGGTGATGTGGCAGGATTAAAATCCGCTACGCTCAAAGTATCCGGCGAATATGCTTTCGGCTGGTTACGGACTGAAACAGGTATCCACCGTTTAGTGCGTAAAAGCCCTTTTGATAGTAATAACCGCCGTCATACTTCATTTGCGGCAGCTTTCGTTTATCCCGAAATTGATGACAATATTGAAATTGATATTAACCCTGCAGACTTACGTATTGATGTTTATCGCGCGTCCGGTGCAGGTGGTCAGCACGTGAACAAAACGGAAAGTGCGGTGCGAATTACGCATATTCCAAGTGGGATTGTAGTGCAATGTCAAAACGGTCGTTCGCAACATCAGAATAAAGATCAAGCCATGAAACAACTTAAAGCCAAATTGTTTGAAATGGAAATGATGAAGAAAAATGCGGAAAAACAAGCTATGGAAGAAAATAAATCGGATATTGGCTGGGGAAGTCAAATTCGTTCTTATGTGCTTGATGATAGTCGTATTAAAGATCTTCGTACAGGCGTGGAAAACCGTAATACTCAAGCCGTATTGGACGGTGATTTAGATAAATTTATTGAAGCAAGCTTAAAAGCCGGTTTATAGCATTTTAACTAAAGGTAATAACAATGTCAGAACAACAAACTCAAGAATTAGATTTGAATGGTGAAATGATTGCTCGCCGTGAGAAATTGGCCACATTACGCGCGCGTGGGAATGCATTTCCTAACACTTTCCGCCGCGATGCTTATGCAAAAGATTTACATACTAAATATGATGAAATTGAGGGTGAAATCTTAAAAGAACAAGATCATCAGGTTAAAGTTGCCGGACGTATTATGCTTAAACGTGTAATGGGGAAAGCTTCATTTTTCACGATTCAAGATGTCACAGGTCAAATCCAACTTTATGTCGCACGCGATAATCTTGCGGAAGGCGTTTATAGCGATTATGTTAGCTTATGGGATTTAGGTGATATTGTCGGTGTTTCCGGTGCGTTATTTAAGACCAAAACAGGGGAATTAACCGTTCGTGCTTCTGAAGTGGAGTTATTAACAAAATCCCTTCGTCCGTTACCAAATAAAGTGCAAGGTTTAACAGACCAAGAAACGCGCTACCGTCAACGTTACTTAGATTTAATTTCTAACGAAGAATCTCGCCGCACTTTTATGATCCGTTCACAAGTGGTTTCCGGCATTCGTCAATTCTTCTTAGAGAAAAACTTTATTGAAGTAGAAACCCCTATGCTTCAAGTGATTCCGGGCGGTGCGGCTGCGAAACCGTTCATTACACATCACAATGCGTTAGATGTGGATATGTATTTACGTATTGCACCGGAGCTTTACTTAAAACGCTTAGTGGTTGGAGGCTTTGAACGTGTATTTGAATTAAACCGTAACTTCCGTAACGAAGGGGTTTCTGTTCGTCACAATCCAGAATTTACTATGATCGAATACTATCAAGCTTATGCGGATTACCACGATTTAATGGATAACACGGAAGAATTACTGCGTAAATTAGCCTTAGATATTCTAGGCACAACAACAGTTCCTTATGGCGAATATGTCTTTGATTTCGGCAAACCGTTTGAACGTATTACTATGCACGATGCCATCGTAAAATACGGTAATGGTATTACACGCGCTGATTTAGATAACTTTGAAAAATCAGTAGAAATTGCAAAGGGCTTAGGTATTGAGATCCAAAAATCTTGGGGATTAGGTTCTGTTGTGAACGCTATTTTTGAAGAAGTGGCTGAACATCAATTAATTCAACCGACATTCTTAATGGCTCATCCGGCGGAAATTTCGCCACTTGCACGCCGTAATGATGAGAACCCTGAAGTCACAGACCGTTTTGAATTATTCATTGGTGGACGTGAAATTGGTAACGGTTTCTCCGAGTTAAATGATGCAGAAGATCAAGCAGAGCGTTTTGATGCACAAGTTGCGGCTAAAGATGCCGGTGATGACGAAGCGATGTTTAAAGATGAAGACTTTGTGGTCGCGCTTGAACATGGTTTACCACCAACAGCCGGCGAAGGTTTAGGCATTGACCGTTTGGCGATGATTTTCGCCAATGCGCCTTCAATTCGTGATGTGATTTTATTCCCGGCAATGAAACAAAAAGCGTAAAAATCAATGAAAACAAACCGCACTTTAGAAATTGACATCTAAAGTGCGGTTATTTTTATCTGTAATTATGGTATAGCATTGACATTTAGATAAATTGCTATCGCCCTGAAAAGCAGATACCTATAAACAGAAAACTAGGAATGGACATTAGTTGAGGAAATTAAATTATTTGAAAAGATTTAGAAACAAAAAAAGCTACTTCTTAAAGCAGCTCTCTATTCATTAGAATGGTGCCCGAGGCCAGACTTGAACTGGCACGCCCCGAAAGGCGAGGGATTTTAAATCTTTTGTGCAACTATAATTACATAAATTTTTGAATTTAAAAGAGCACCTAAAATGTCTCATTGCAAATTGTATCAGAAATTTTGGTTATGTAAATTCCCGAATGTAAAAAATTGATCTATTTTTTTAATCAAGATCTAACTTTACGGTTAGATCTTGATTGTCATTAATAATTATAGATTGTCTACACTGCTTCTAAGTGTCTCTGCATCGTATTCGATATACTCTAATGTTACACTAATATTGCTATGGCCTAGCAACTGTTTAGTGATATAAAGATTTTGTGGATTTTTCATCAAATTTGTTGCCACTGTATGACGAAAACGGTGTGGAGATACACTAAATCCTACAAGTTTAGAGAGAACCTTAAACACATGGGACAATTGGTCGTCCGTCATATCTCGTTTGCAATCCCTTGTGTAAAAGGAAAATCGATTTAAATTGAACAATTGAGCTTCTTTGTTTAAGCCTTGTTTTCTCAATTCTTGTATGAGATACGTTAAGCTGGGTATTAAGTGCTTAGATAAAGGAATTTGGTGATAATTATGCGTTTTATTAATATCTGAAGGGATAAATAATAGTTTCTTATCTAAATCAATATGCTCTATTTTCAACTTCAATAGTTGCCCACGGCGTATGGCGGTGTATTTCAACATATCAATAAGGCAACGCATAAACCATGCAGGTTGCAATATATCAGGCAACCGACCTTCATCATTTAAAACGGTCGCAATTTTGCTTAATTGCTTTTCCGTCAAGGTTTTCTTCGGTTTTTTCCCTAATTTAAGCATTAAGCCACTAAATGGGTTTTCAGTTTGCGGTACAAGTTTTTTCTTCATACCGAAGTTAAATAAACTATGTAAATGCCGCATGTAGTTGTTCCATGTTACTGGCTTAATCGACAATAGAGCTTGCATTCGCCATCTGATGATATGCTCTTGAGTGAGTTCTTCAATGCTTAAGCCAGGATAGAACTTTAGAAGTTGATGCGCTACCTTTTGATAGGTGTCTTTAGTTTTAGGTCTGATATTAATGTGTTTGTATAAAAAAATTGATCTAATAAATCATTTATTGTCATTTTTTGTACCTTTTAATTTTAACCAATGGTTATTTAATGCTAATTTGGAACCAATATACTCTTTTACGTTCGGAAGTAAATATCCATTAAGTAAAGATGTTTTGTTTTGGCCCATGACTGAACACATCCAAATATTACGACTATCATTTTCTTCCTTAATATATTGACGCTTGTGTAATTCCAATTTTTGAAATTCCTTCTGCACCAATTCCCAGTCAGAATTTTCTGTGTTACCTGTAATTTCAATTGCGTAGCTTTTGAATATGTTAGGAGTGACAAGAAATAGATGATCGTCAACGATGTGAATCATTGCATTTGGGCGGTTCATCAGCAGTTTTCCTGAGCTAATTCCTTGTTTCAACCAAGAAATAAAATTTGCTCCTGATGAATTATTAGCCGTCACTTCGGTACTTGGTGTTTTATATGACTTTTGTTGTATGTCATTATTTACTGGGTCAGTTATTTGAATTGCCGCGGTTTCATTTATGACTGGTTCAGTATTTAAATGTTGTTTAATGACTGGTTCAGTCGTTATAACAGTTTCTGCTGATACGGTGTTAGTTTGAATTGGGAATAAATCAAGAATGTTGCCAATCAAATCCATTGATTCAGCAGAGTCTTCTACGACCGATGATTCAGTAAGTGTCATATCCTGATCTATGCTCATAGAATGAGTAATTTCGGTCTCTATCATCTTTTCATTAACTGATTCAATATTTATATCTACTGTATTGCTTGTATTATCAAGTAAATGCTCATCCGTTGTCTCTTGACTTTCGCTGTTTTCAATATTAATAGATGGCGTTGACAAATTAGTTTCAATAGCAGCTTCAATAGGATTTCCATGTTTATCAACGATGGTGACTTTACCTTCAAAATAAGGCGGTCGTTGGTTTACATCACTCCAAATTAAGATGGGTGAAATGCATAATAATGTAAATGTCATTTGTGGATTCCAACCCGCGTAAGATTCAACTTTAGCTGACCAAACTGCCATATTCTCTTTGGTTGTTTGAACAAGTTTATGGGCTT
>NZ_CAMEFX010000053.1 GCF_945915845.1 uncultured Actinobacillus sp.
AATATAGCGAAAAATTAGCGGATAAACCCCGTTGGTTGGTGTTCAATAAAATTGATACCATGAGTGATGAAGAAGCACAAGAACGCGCTAAAGACATTACAGAACGGTTAGGTTTTGATGAAGCGTATTTCTTAATTTCAGCGGCAACGGGCAAAAATGTGTCTGATTTAACCAATGAAATTATGGACTTTATTGAAGCTAATCCACGAGAAGTGGAAGAAGAAAATAAAGAAGCGGAAGAAGTGACATTCAAATGGGATGATTATCATCAACAAGCCATGGCAAATGCCGTGGAAGAAGACGAAGATGATTTCTGGGATGACTGGTCTGAAGAAGATGAGGAAGGTGTGGAAATTATCTATGAACGAGGTGGTAATTAATCTTTCACATTCTTTTCTATACAAAAGTGCGGTTGATTAGACCGCACTCAGACCGTTGACAAACCCTATACGAGCCGTATAGGGTTACATAATCTGAGCCGCTCTGCGGCTCTTCTATTCAGCCCCAGCGGGGCTGGGTTTAACGAACCTAGCACGGCTCGTGCTAGGTGGTTCCCCAAAGATGAGCTTTGTCAGCAATCCAAGTGCGGTTGATTTAACCGCACTTTTTGTTTATTTCAAATTGAATAGGAATTACTTTTCTTTTTTAGCTAATGCAGAATGTGAAGCTTTAAGCTCTTTCATACGCGTTTTTAATTCGCGGCGTTGTTTTGACATTTCTGCTGCTTTGATCACATATTCATCCACACGGTTTTCATAGTCATCATGCATATTTTCAATAATAGCGCGCACATCTGCGATAGTCATTCCATCTTGAATGTAGTCATTTAAGTTATCCAGTAACAACACGCGTTTTTTATTGTCACGAATCTTACGTTCGCAATCGTCAATGTCGCGAAGTAATTTATTGCGTTGACGAGTAATACGCACATATTCCAACGCATCTTGGAAGGATTGTTTGCTAGCATTTTCCATTATTTAAGCCTCGTTAAAGTAAAACAGACACCTTAATTTAGCGTTTTTTTTCTGTAACGTCAAAGTGTTAAGAACCATTTTGTGGTTTAGATCAAATTTTTTTCGAATTTGCGGAAAATTCGTTGCTTGATCAGGCTGATGGTGGTAAAAATACAAGCACTTTTTTCAAAATTATTTATAACTATTAGGAAGCAATCATGACACAAGTATTTAACTTTAGCGCCGGTCCTGCAATGATGCCTAAAGCGGTATTAGAAAAAGCACAAGCAGAATTATTAAATTGGCAAAATCAAGGCACATCTGTCATGGAGGTGAGCCATCGCGGTAAGTATTTTATGGGGCTGATTACGGAAGCGGAAAAAGATCTTCGCCAATTATTTAATGTGCCGGATAATTATAAGATTTTATTCTTACAAGGTGGGGCACGTGGTCAATTTGCCGCTATTCCTATGAATTTAGGTGGAGAAAAAGGGAAAGCTTTATATCTAAATAGTGGTCACTGGTCAGCGACAGCGGCAAAAGAAGCACGTAATTTTATTGAGTTAGATGAAGTGAGCATTATTGAGAAAGATGACAATGGTGTGATTGCCGTTAATCGTACGGATTTTAGCGACATTGCTGAGCAATATGATTATGTTCACTATTGCACCAATGAAACCATTACCGGTGTGCAAATTAAAGAGATTCCTAACGTAGGTAATGGGGTGCTTGTGGCAGATATGTCTTCAGATATTCTGTCTGAACAAATAGATATCAGCAAATTTGGCTTAATTTACGCCGGGGCACAGAAAAACCTAGGACCGGCAGGGATCACACTTGTTATTGTGCGTGAAGACTTAATCGGTAAAGCACGTCAAGCTACGCCGTCTATTTGGAATTATGAAACGCAAGCTAACGCAGATTCAATGATTAATACTCCGCCGACTTTTGCTTGGTATTTATGCGCACTTGTATTTAAACATATGTTGGCACAAGGTGGCTTAGATATTTATAAAAAGCGCAATGCAGAAAAAGCGGCATTACTTTATAGCTATCTTGATCAAAGTGCGTTCTATCGTAACTACATTGCCAAAGCAAACCGCTCTGTGATGAATGTGACTTTCTCAACGGATAATGACGAGTTAAATGCAAAATTTGTCGCGGAAGCAACCGCAGTAGGTTTGCAAGCCTTAAAAGGTCATAAAGTGTTAGGTGGTATGCGTGCATCTATTTATAACGCTATGCCTATTGAAGGTGTGCAAGCACTCATCGAATTTATGAAAAAATTTGAAGCGGAAAACGCTTAATTTGCTTATGTAAGGGCGAATGATATTCGCCCAATTTCTTGTGATTTTATAAAACTGCGGTCAACAATATGTCATTTTTACAACGAGCCAATCAAGGTGTGCAGTCGCTTTCACCTTATCAAGCCGGTAAACCTATTGAAGAACTCGAACGTGAGTTAGGTATTACTAATATCATCAAATTAGCGTCAAATGAGAATCCCTTTGGTTTTCCTGAGAGTGCGAAAAAGGCGATTTGCGCTCAGTTAGATGAATTAACACGCTACCCCGATAGTAATGGTTTTGAGTTAAAACAAGCAATCAGTCAAAAATTTAAGGTCAATCCTGAACAAATTACCTTGGGAAATGGTTCCAATGATTTACTTGAATTAGTGGCGCATACTTTTGCTTCTGAACAAGATGAAATTATTTATTCACAATATGCTTTTATCGTTTACCCCTTGGTAACCAAGGCTATTAATGCGATAGCGCGTGAAATTCCGGCTAAAAACTGGGGACATGATTTAAATGGTTTTTTAGCAGCCATTAATGAGAAAACCAAATTAATCTATATTGCGAACCCAAATAACCCGACTGGTAATTTCTTAACCGAAGCGGAAATTGATGCTTTTCTAGCAAAAGTGCGGTCGGATATTATTGTGGTTTTAGATGAGGCTTATACGGAATTTACTGCCGTTGATGAGCGAGTAGATTCTTTCGGATTATTAAATAAATACCCGAATTTAGTGGTGTCACGTTCTTTGTCTAAAGCCTATGGTTTGGCCGGTTTACGTATTGGTTATGCGGTTTCAAGTCCTGAAATTGCCGATCTTTTCAACCGTGTGCGTCAACCGTTTAATGTAAACAGCTTGGCTTTAGCCTCAGCGATCGCGGTCATGAATGATGATGCTTTTGTTCAAAAAGTCGCTGAAAATAATCGTCAAGAGCTTCAACGTTACGAAGCATTTTGTCAACAATATGGCTTGGAGTATATTCCGTCAAAAGGCAATTTTATCACCATTGATTTTAAACAACCGGCTGCACCGATTTATGATGCACTGTTACGTGAAGGCGTGATTGTTCGCCCTATCGCAGGTTATGGCATGCCAAATCATTTACGTATTAGTATAGGGTTACCTGAAGAAAATGCGCGCTTGTTTAAAGCTTTGGTGAAAGTGTTAAATCTTAAATAACCTTATTTACGATATTATGTAGCAGTTGCACAAGACGGTCGTTGAGCCTGTCGAAACGTAAGTCTTGTGCAGTAACCGCTGAAATGTCTTATGGTTCGACAAGCTCACCAACCGCCATTTCAGCTTTGTACAAGTGCCACATAATACCGCTTCTTTATATCAAGATAGACCGATATCAATACAATGGAAAAAATTACTTTAAACCCGATTAATCGCGTGGAAGGCACAATTAACCTTCCCGGTTCAAAAAGCCTGTCAAACCGTGCGTTATTATTAGCGGCGCTGGCTAATGGAACAACAAAAGTGACAAATTTGCTTGATAGCGATGATGTGCGTCATATGCTCAATGCGTTAAAGCATCTAGGCGTAAAATACACACTTTCAGAAGATAAATCTATTTGTGAAGTAGAAGGCTTAGGACGTGCTTTTGAATGGCAAAATGGATTGTCTTTATTTTTAGGTAATGCGGGGACTGCAATGCGCCCGTTAACGGCGGCACTTTGTTTAGCCAATTCTCATGCTGCACCGGCTGAAATTGTGTTGACTGGCGAGCCACGGATGAAAGAACGTCCGATTAAACATTTGGTGGACGCGCTTTTGCAAGCCGGGGCGGATGTGCAATATTTAGAGCAAGATGGCTATCCACCAGTGGCAATTCGTAATACTGGGTTAAAAGGTGGAAAAGTAAAAATTGATGGCTCTGTTTCTTCGCAATTTTTAACCGCGCTTTTAATGGCATCGCCAATGGCTGTGGCCGATACAGAAATTGAGATTATCGGTGAGTTAGTATCTAAACCTTATATTGATATTACTTTAAATATGATGAAGATTTTTGGAGTGGATGTTGACAACCAAAATTATGAACGTTTTGTTGTGAAAGGGAATCAACAATATCAATCACCGAAAACCTTTTTAGTGGAAGGGGATGCCTCTTCCGCCTCTTATTTCTTGGCGGCAGGCGCAATCAAAGGCTGTGTTAAAGTTACTGGTGTAGGTAAAAATAGTATTCAAGGTGACCGTCTGTTTGCGGATGTATTGGAAAAAATGGGCGCAAACATTACTTGGGGCGATGATTTTATCCAAGCGGAACAAGGTGAATTGGTTGGCGTAGATATGGATATGAACCATATTCCCGATGCGGCTATGACGATTGCAACGACCGCATTGTTTGCTAAAGGCGAAACCGTTATTCGCAATATTTACAACTGGCGAGTAAAAGAAACGGATCGTTTAATGGCAATGGCAACTGAATTGCGTAAAGTAGGGGCAACAGTGGAAGAAGGTGAAGACTTTATTCGAGTTCAACCTCTGGCACTTACTCAGTTCCGGCATGCAGAAATTGAAACCTATAATGATCACCGCATGGCAATGTGTTTTGCATTGGTGGCGTTGTCTAATACACCTGTGACCATTTTGGATCCAAAATGTACAGCAAAAACATTCCCGACTTTCTTTGATGAATTTTTAAGAATTTCACAATAAAATTTGATCTGTTTAAGGAGAATGCAATTATTTGTGTATTTTCCTTATTTTTTGTTTGACAAAATTAAATAAAATCATTATTTGTATAGTTATTCAAAATTTCACAACTATTTTTTACAGGAGTTATCTATGTCTCATCTTTCAGTGGCAAAATTTGGTGGTACGAGTGTAGCAAATCATGCCGCAATGACAGCTTGCGCCAAAATCGTTTTAGCCGATCCGAATACACGCGTAGTGGTACTTTCGGCTTCTGCAGGCGTGACGAATTTATTAGTTGCATTGGCAAATGGCGTAGATGCACAGCAACGTGCAAAATTAATAGGTGAAGTGCGTCAGATTCAGGAAAATATCTTAACTGAACTAAAAGACGACAGCTTGGTTCGTCCTGAAATTGAAGCATTGTTAACGAATATCGAAAGCCTTTCTGAAGCGGCTTCTCTTGCTACTTCTACGGCGTTAACGGATGAGTTAATTAGCCATGGTGAAATGATGTCAACCCGCATTTTCGTGGAAGTGTTGCGTGAATTAAATGCACAATCAACGTGGCTGGATGTTCGCTCCATCGTGGCAACAAATAGCCATTTTGGTAAAGCAGCACCGAATGATGAACAAACACAGAAAAATAGCGACAATATTTTAAAACCATTAATTGATCGTGGTGAATTAGTGATTACTCAGGGCTTTATTGGCCGTGATCCAAATGGTAAAACCACAACATTAGGTCGTGGTGGTTCAGATTATTCTGCGGCTTTAATTGCGGAAGTATTAAAAGCGAAAGACGTTTTAATTTGGACGGATGTAGCCGGTATTTATACCACTGATCCGCGTATCGTTCCTGCGGCACAACGTATTGATACCATGAGTTTTGCTGAAGCGGCAGAAATGGCGACTTTCGGGGCAAAAGTATTACACCCGGCTACCTTATTACCGGCTGTACGTAGTAATATTCCTGTTTATGTGGGTTCAAGTAAAGCACCACAAGATGGCGGTACTTGGGTAACACGTGATCCTCAACCGCGCCCAACTTTCCGCGCAATTGCGTTACGCCGTGATCAAACGCTATTAACGCTTTCGAGCTTAAATATGTTGCATGCGCAAGGTTTCTTAGCCAATGTCTTCAATATCTTGGCGAAACACAAAATTTCTGTGGATACCATTACCACTTCAGAAGTGAGTGTGGCTTTAACCTTAGATAAAACAGGTTCGGCGTCATCCGGTGCGGAATTATTATCGAATGAATTACTAACAGAATTAAGCGAAGTTTGCACAGTAAAAGTGGATACAGGCTTATCATTAGTAGCATTGATTGGTAATGACTTACACATTTCTGCAGGCGTAGCAAAACGTGTATTTGATTCGTTGAATGATTACAATATTCGTATGATCAGTTATGGCGCAAGCACGAATAACGTCTGTATGCTTGTTCAAAGTACGCAAGCGGATGATGTTGTGCGCGCATTACATGCTGAATTATTTGAAAAATAAAATTATCGTTATTTTCGTGAGCGAGTTCACAGAATTGTGGGCTCGCTCTTTTTTTAAGCTGAAAGCTGGGTCTTTTTATGCTAAACTCTGGTCGGATATGCTCTTAACCGACACAATGGAATTTAACTATGTCAGCACTCATCAATCTATATAGAAAATGCTTGGAATTTCCGTTATCTTTTTTAGTCAAAAATAACCCTATTCCACATTGTCCCATTGAAGAATTACAACTTAATACGGAACAACCTGTTGTTTACGTATTACCTTACACCTCACAAACTGATTTTGTGGTTTTCCGCAACAATTGTTTAAATATTGGTTTGCCGGACCCTTTAATCAATAATGAAATCGCTGGGAAATCCTTGCCGCGTTATGTTTTCTTAGATGAAGGGCGTCAATTTTTTAAATCGAAAGGCGTAAAAAAAGAAACGGAAAATATTTTTTATAATTATCTTGAATCTCACCGCACTTTAACGGAATTGGATGTTCAAGTGATTCCTGTATCCGTGCTTTGGGGGCGTTCACCCGGGCGCGAAGATAAAGGTTTACCTAATTTACGTTTATTAAATGGTATTCAGAAAACCATTGCCGCAATTTGGTTTGGGCGCGACACTTTTGTTCGTTTTTCTCAAGCGGTTTCTATGCGTTATATGGTGGAACATCATGGGGCCGATGAGCGTATTTCTCAGAAATTAGCACGTATTGCCAAAATGCACTTTGCTCGCCAACGTATTTCAGCCACAGGTCCACGATTACCAAATCGTCAAGCCATGTTTAATAAATTGCTACAATTACCCGTGGTATTACAGGCAATTGAAGATGAAGCAAAAGCGAAGAAACTCCCTCGGGAAAAAGCGCGTAAAGAAGCAGAAAAAATTCTGCATGAAATTGCCGCAGACACGAATCACACGAGTTTACGCCTAGCTGATCGTTTTTTAGGTTGGTTATGGAATAAATTATATCAAGGTATTCAAGTTGAGAATGCGGATCGTGTACGTAAATTGGCACTAGATGGACATGAGATTGTGTATGTGCCTTGTCATCGAAGCCATATTGACTATTTGCTACTTTCTTATGTGCTATATCATCAAGGTTTAGTCCCTCCACATATCGCAGCAGGTATCAATCTTAATTTCTGGCCGGCAGGTCCATTATTCCGTAGTTGGGGCGCATTCTTTATTCGTCGTACGTTCAAAGGAAACCGTTTATATTCAACCCTTTTCCGCGAATATTTAGCAGAGCTATTCCATCGTGGTTATTCTGTTGAATACTTTATTGAAGGGGGACGTTCGCGTACAGGTCGTTTGTTAACGCCTAAAACCGGGATGATGTCGATGACATTACAGGCATTGCAACAAAGCCAAACGCGTCCGATTTCTGTCGTCCCTGTTTATGTCGGTTATGAACACGTGATCGAAGTGGATACCTATGCTAAAGAATTGCGTGGTGCAGCGAAAGAAAAAGAAAACGCCGGCTTAGTGCTCCGTGTGATCAAAAAATTACGCAATTTAGGTAAAGGCTTTGTGAATTTTGGCGAGCCAATTACTTTAGGTGCTTATTTAAATCAGCATTATCCTGAATGGAAAGAAGAAACGGACGAACGTCCAACTTGGTTTAATAAAGCCGTGGATAGTGTTTCCCATCAAGTGATGATTAATATCAATAAAGCGGCTGCCGTCAATGCCATGAATTTAACCGGGACGGCCTTATTGTCATCACGTCAACGCGCCCTTGCTCGTGAACAATTATTAGAGCAATTAGGTAGCTATCAACAATTCCTAAAAAATGTCCCTTATTCAGAAGATGTAATCCTGCCAACGGAAACACCGGAAGAAATGTTGGAGCACGTATTGGGCTTAGATCGTGTGGGTGTTTTGGTGGAAAAAGATAATTTTGGTGAATTAGTGCGTTTAGAACGTAATTCTGCGGTGCTAATGACTTATTATCGCAATAATATTCAACATTTATTTGTGTTGCCGTCTTTGGTGGCAAGTTTAGTGTTACATTATGAAGCGATCCAAAAAGAGTTAGTGGTAGAGGCGGTAAGCAAAATTTACCCATTCCTTAAAGCGGAATTATTTTTGCATATTCCAACAGAAGACATTCAAGGGCAAATTGAGAAGATTATTGCGGAATTACAACGCCAGCAGTTAATTCATTGCTATGAAAATATGCTCAGCATTAACCGCTCAAGAGTACGTAGTTTACAATTATGGGCTTCAGCAGTACGTGAAATCTTACAGCGTTATACGATTACTATTAATATTTTACAAAATCACCCTGAAATTGGACGTGCAGTTTTAGAAAAAGAAAGTCAATCTGTGGCACAGCGTTTAGCGGTATTACATGGTATTAATGCGCCGGAATTTTTTGATAAAGCGGTATTTTCTACCTTTATTAATAGCTTAAAAGAAAATGGCTATTTTAATGATGAAGGTAATGCAGATGTAAGCAAATTGAATGCACTTTCAGATATTTTTGACCGTGTGATTTCTGCTGAAATTCAACTCACCATAAAAGGTGCGATTGATAAAGCAGATGAAGAGGCTTTTGCGGAAACGGAAGCAGAAAAAGCAGAGAATGCTAAAAAAGCAGAAGAGAATGAGTAAAGACTTTAGATGAAAGATAACGCGCTCATTGAACTTTTTCTTAACGAACTTTGGTTAGAAAAAGGTTTGTCAGAAAACACTATTCAATCTTATCGTTTAGATTTGACCGCACTTTCTAATTGGTTAGGCGGTCAATCCTTAACCTTATTAGATTTGGATCCGGTTGATTTGCAAGGATTTCTTGGTGAGCGCGTAAATCAGGGATATAAAGCAACGAGTACGGCACGTTTGTTGAGTGCGATGCGCCGATTGTTTCAGTATTTATATCGTGAAAAATATCGCACAGATGATCCTAGCGCAGTGTTAAGTTCGCCCAAATTGCCGAGCCGTTTACCTAAATATTTGACGGAACAACAAGTAGGGGATTTATTGCAAGCCCCTAGCACCGAAATTCCATTAGAGTTACGCGATAAGGCCATGCTTGAATTGCTTTATGCCACGGGGTTACGTGTTACAGAATTGGTTTCCCTTTCGATGGATAATATTAGTTTGTCGCAAGGTGTGGTTCGGGTGATAGGTAAAGGTAATAAAGAGCGAATTGTGCCAATGGGGGAAGAGGCAGCTTACTGGGTCGCAAAATTTATTAATTATGGTCGCCCGATGTTGCTGAATGGACAAAGTTCTGATGTGGTGTTTCCAAGTAAGCGAGCTGTTCAAATGACACGTCAAACCTTTTGGCATCGTATCAAGTATTATGCGGTTCTTGCAGAAATCGATAGTGATAGTCTTTCGCCCCATGTATTGCGTCACGCCTTTGCCACGCATTTGGTCAATCATGGTGCGGACTTGCGTGTTGTTCAAATGTTATTGGGACATAGTGATCTTTCTACCACGCAAATTTACACCCATGTGGCTAAAGAGCGTCTCAAACGCTTACATGAAAAATTCCATCCACGTGGTTAACTAGCGAGTAGTCAGAGAAAAAAGTGCGGTCAAAATCCTATTCGATTTTGACCGCACTTGTATAATGACGCGAAATGAATTATGCCACTACACCAAATTGTTCTTTCATCAATGCTTCAAAATCAGTACAGCCACCGATTGGTTTTTCATCAATAAAGATTTGTGGCACAGTTTCTACCGGTTTACCTACAGATTTAGATAAATCTTCTTTAGTAATGCCTTCTGCATGAATATCGACATAACGATAGTCAAAATCAGCTACTTCGCCTTTTAATTTTTCAGCGAGGTTTTTGGCACGAACACAATATGGGCAACCAGGGCGACCAAAGATAACTACGAACATATTTTTTCCTTCTGTTATGTAAAAAGTAATTTATTGTAAAATGTTGTCATCAAATAAGAAAGGGGTTTTCACCGAACTCTTTGATTGGTGTAATATATTAGTGTATTAAATAAATGGGATGAATATGAATTTTTTGCTGTTATGCCGAGAACCTCGCCTGTATAGTTGCCGGCGCTTACATGAAGCCGCACAACAGCGCGGTCATAAAATGGATATTTTAGATCCGAATCGTTGCCTATTAAAACTCACCCCAAATTCACCGCACTTTGACATTTATTATCAACAAGGTATTCAAGATGTTGCTTTTTTATTGTCGAGCTATGACGGTATTTTACCGCGTTTTGGCGTAACCAGTACACAAATGGGGTGCTTTGTTTTGCAACATTTTCAAGGTCAAGGCATCCCTTGTTTAAATCAGGAAGCCGCGGTTCGTTTGGCGCGGGATAAATGGCAAAGTTTACAGGTTTTAACTCACCAGAATATCCCTATTCCTCTTTCGACTTTTGCAGGCTGTGAAATATCTCAGCCTTTTCAGCAAATGGCTCTACCTGTGGTGCTTAAGCAGTTACAAGGAATGCAAGGTGAGGGCGTGATGTTAGCGAATACCTTGAAACAAGCGGAAAGTATCTATGTTGGCTCCCATTCCCCATTGTTAGTACAAGAATTTGTTGCGCAAGCTAGTGGCACGGATATTCGTTGTTTTGTTATTGGCGATGAAGTTGTGGCAACGATGCAACGACAAAGCCAACAACATGATTTCCGGGCAAATTGTCATTTAGGTGGAAAAGCCACGGCCATTGATATCCCTGAGTCGGCAAAACAGCTTGCTATTCGAGCGACAAAAGCCATTGGATTAGATGTTGCAGGTGTTGATTTAATTCAATCAGAGCGAGGCTATTTAGTGTTAGAAGTCAATGCCAGTCCTGGCCTTGAAATGATTGAGAAAACCAGTGGTGTGGATATTGCCGGAAAAATGATAGCTTATTTCGAGAGCAAGATCACAAAATTCAAAAAATCTTCAGATTTTTCACCGCGCTTTGCGTAAGATAAATAAAACCCGATAATCTGACATAAAAGGAGTACGTTATGATTATTTATTTACACGGATTTTCATCAAGCCATGCGAATGATTACGAAAAAATGATGCAACTACGTTATATTGATGAAGATGTCCGTTTTGTGAATTACAGCACATTGCATCCACGTCATGATATGCAACATTTACTACAAGAAGTACATAAATTAGTCTCAAAAACCGAGGATAAGTCCCCTTTGATTTGTGGTGTCGGTTTAGGAGGGTATTGGGCAGAACGTGTTGGTTTTCTGTGTGGAATTAAACAGGTTATGCTGAATCCAACCCTTTTCCCAAGTGAAATCTTACAAGATAAAATTGACCGACCTGAAGAATTTGAGGATATCGCGCTCAAATGTGTGACTAATTTCCGTGAGAAAAACAAAGGAAATGCGTTGGTGTTACTTTCAAGTCTTGATGAAGTGGTTAACGCGAATCGAAGTGCCGATGTGCTGGCACCTTATTACGACATTATTTGGGATGATATTGAAAGCCATGAGTTTAATAAATTCTCGCAATATATCTTACAGATAAAAGCGTTTAAGAATAGTTAAAAACATATTTT
>NZ_CAMEFX010000054.1 GCF_945915845.1 uncultured Actinobacillus sp.
ATGGCTTTTTTAGGCGACAACGCAGCTTTTTATTGAAAGATAAACAGACCCTAGTGTATTTAGATAAAAACAAAGGGCAGAAACAAGTTCTGCCCTTAAATGTATCATAACAAATTAATTAAACATCGCCGAAATCGATTCTTCGTTACTAATACGGCGAATGGCTTCTGATAACATACCTGAAAGTGTTAATACTCGCACTTTGCCTAATGCTTTGATTTCATCTGTTAATGGGATGGTATCTGTAACAACGATCTCATCTAATGCGGGGCTGGCGAGGTTTTGTGCTGCTGAGCCGGAGAAAACAGCGTGTGTTGCATAAGCAAAGACACGTTTTGCACCGCGTTCTTTCAATGCTTCTGCTGCTTTACATAATGTACCGCCTGTATCGATCATATCATCCACTAAGATACAGTCACGATCTTTCACATCACCAATAATATGCATAACTTGTGATACATTGGCTTTTGGACGGCGTTTATCGATAATCGCCATATCGGTGTCATTTAATAGTTTCGCTACTGCACGAGCGCGAACCACACCACCGATATCAGGTGATACAACCATTGGATTTTCTAAATCGTTTTTTTTCAAAATATCGTGGATCAACACTGGTGTACCAAATACGTTATCTACAGGTACATCAAAGAAACCTTGAATTTGTTCTGCGTGTAAGTCACAGGTTAATACACGGTCAACTCCTACACTTGATAGGAAGTCTGCTACCACTTTAGCTGTAATTGGAACACGAGCAGAGCGGACACGGCGGTCTTGACGAGCATAACCGAAGTAAGGAATGACAGCAGTAATACGACCTGCTGAAGCGCGGCGTAAAGCATCAACCATTACAATCAGTTCCATTAAATTATCATTGGTTGGCGCACAAGTAGATTGGATAATGAACACATCGCTACCACGTACATTTTCATTGATTTGTACTTGGATTTCGCCATCGCTAAAACGACCTACGGTAGCGTCGCCTAAAGAAATATATAGGCGTTCTGAAATGCGTTTTGCTAATTCTGGCGTTGCATTACCAGCGAAGAGTTTAATATCAGGCATGGTGTTTTAACCTCAAGGTTTTAGTTTTTAAAGAAAAGAAATTTTTTCAAGCCATTGATGTAATGGCGAGCGATTACAGCCTTTTGCGATAAAACCCGAAAATTGCTCAGGTTTTTTCTCAAATACTACGCGTGCAGATTGTTCATCATTGAATTCTGCAAAGACACAAGCACCTGTCCCTGTTAATCTTGACGGCGCATATTTTAACAACCACTCTAGGGTTTCTTCAACCATAGGATAGCAATTTCTTACAACTTTTTCGCAATCGTTTGCAAATTCATCAGTTAAGAGTTGAGTAATGCTTCTTTTTTGGGTGTTACGTGGTAAATCCGGATGAGAAAAAATGACCGCAGTAGAAATTGCCGTTTCAGGCTTTAACACCACATACCATTTTTCGTCAGGTTCACAATCATGGAAAACCTCTCCCACACCTTCTGCAATAGCTGCTTTACCATGAACAAAAATCGGCACATCGGCTCCTAATGTTACCCCTAGCTGTGCAAGTTCATGCAAAGATAAATGGGTTTGCCATAATGCATTGAGGGCAACCAGTGTGGTCGCTGCGTTAGAAGAACCACCACCAACCCCTCCACCCATAGGAAGAATTTTATCTAAATGGATATTCGCGCCCAAAGCACAACCTGTTTTTTGTTGTAATAACTTCGCCGCACGATAAATAAGATTGTCTTCCGGTTTTAAATGGGGAATTTCAGGGGTTAAGCAAATGTTACCATCATCACGCAAGCTGATTTCCAGCCAATCGCCATAATCTAAAAATTGGAACAAAGTTTGTAACTCGTGATAACCATCAGCGCGTTTGTTATTGATATACAAAAATAAATTCAGTTTTGCAGGACTTGGAAAACGCCAAGCATTGTCTGATTGGAAATAACGTTTATCCGAAAGTGCGGTTAAAAAGTGATGTGTTTTCATTAAAATACCCAATTATCCACACGAATTTTTAAAGTTTGATTTGCATTTTTGAGCAAAATATCTTTGGGTAAAGCCGGTGTTTTTTCTTGATGATAGACTAAATAGTCAGCGGTCCAAACCACGCCATCCACAGGATAGCTGAAATTTGCGAGATAATGATTCTCGCCCACTTGATAATCAGCACGCTCATCAGGTTGCCCTTTCAACCAAGTCGCAAGCTGTTCAAGGGGAACATCCATCCCCACAATTTCACGTACCAATAATTTAGCATCACGCTCCAAACGCTGATTTCCTTTATTATCAGAAATTGTCATTCCGGCATTATGCATTTGCAAAACGAGACGACTTGAGCTTAGAGTAGAGTAGAGTTTTAAAGTATAGTTCTGAGGGTTTTGATATTGCCATTCAAAACGGCTGGAAAAGCGTTCAGTTGAACTGATATAACCTAATTGCCCCATAGCAGAATATCGTTGGATATTTTTGATTTGCACTAAATGTTGTTGCCAAGTGCGGTCAGATTTTGAGATAGTTTTGACTTCAGTAGGGCGATTTTCATCAATATCTAAGGCACAACCGGTGACGATCAAAGCCGATAACAAAATAGGAAAGAATTGCTTGAGTTTCATACTTATATTGTTCTATTAAAAACGCGCGTATTGTACGTTTTTCTGTTTAGTTAGTCAAAAACTGCGGTTGAGTGGTATTTATTTTAGTTTTTACCGCTTGTACACGCCGTTTCATTAATTCATCGCGAATACCTTGCTTTTCAAAACCGGCATCAATAATTTGTTGAATATCCACTTGTCTTGCCGTTTCATACAATGTCCATAAATAGGCTTTTTGTGGATAAGGAATGTGCTCGAAACCTAAACGCCCACGGCTGTCTGCCATACACGTAGTCAAAAATTCTTTAAAGCGTTGTGGTTTTCGCCAAGCATCAAAAGTATTAAATAATTTGATGATAGTTTCTGCACGTAATTCAAAGGCTTTATGGGCGTGAGTATGGTATTCACAAGTGAGTTCCGCTAAGTCTTTATAGTAGGTTGGAACTTTCAAACGGTTGCATAAATGACGAACCTGTTGAACGCCTTTTTTCTCATGTCCATAATGATGGGGGAGTATGTCTTGGGGGCTTAATGCTTTGCCTAAATCATGACAAAGGGCGGCAAAACGTACCGCACTTTGATTCATTTGGGTATTTTCTGTGAGTAAAACCGCTTGTTGTAGCACCATCATTGTGTGCAAAAATGTATCAATTTCAGGATGGTGCTTGACCGGGTTTGGGATGCCATAAAGCGCATTGAGCTCGGGAAAGAGGACTTTTAAAGCCCCAACTTTGCGTAGGGTATCAAAATAAATGTCGGGATTTTTTTCTGTGAGTGCTTTTTCCGTTTCCAACCAAACGCGCTCTGTAGTGAGATGTGTCAATTCCCCTTGTTCAGTCAACGAACGCATTAATGCCAGTGTTTCGTTTGCAATGGTAAAACCGAGATGATGAAAACGCGCGGCAAAACGAGCAACACGCAAGACGCGTAATGGATCTTCTGCAAACGCAGGGGATATGTGGCGTAAAGTGCGGTTGTTTAAATCTTCAATACCGCCATAGGGATCGTGATATTTTCCATCTGCACTTTGTGCTATGGCGTTAATGGTTAAATCACGGCGAATCAGATCTTCTTCTAAACGGATATGCGGTGAAAAGTTGCAAATAAAACCGGTATAACCCGAACCTGATTTACGTTCAGTTCGAGCAAGGGCATATTCTTCTTTGGTTTCAGGGTTAAGAAAAACAGGGAAATCTTTGCCTACTTGTTGATAGCCTTGAGCCAGCAAATCTTCAGGTGTTGCCCCTACAATCATCCAATCACGATCTTTGACGGGTAAGCCTAATAGTTTATCGCGCACCGCGCCACCAACAAGATAGATTTCCATATTCCCTCTGTATAAAAAAACAAATAGCTGTTGATAACAACAGCTATTTTGCTATAATTCCTTTCGTGCTATCGGCGATGGGCAAGTGCTATCGCAATTAGCACATTGCCTAGTCGTCTTAGTCCTATGGCACTAAGGAGGTGATTTATGTGAAAAGATCAGAACTTTTTGTTTTGTTTGTTTTGCTAATTTTATTAGCAACAGCTGTTGGAATAAGAGTTTTCGCTATTCTCAATATTCTTTCAGCCTTATTCACTAAATTAGCCTAATCGGCTAGGAAGGGAATAGAGTCGCAATCTGTTCCCGACCTGTTACATTTTAGCTATCCAATATTGACTTTTCAAGCTAAAAATCTTACGACCAGCCGTCATTACGGCGGCGTTTAGGGAAAATAAGCGGAAGAATTAAACCTAAAATTAACCCAACACCTAAAACGGAACCGCCATAAATAAACCATTGAATAGCGATTTCGCGTTTTCCTGCATCTAACATGGCTTCTAGGTCACGATTTTTATTTTTTGTAATTTCTAATTCACGTTTAAGTTGGGAATTTTCTTCTAATAATTGGCTGCTTTTTTGGTTGCTGTCAATGCTACGGCGTTGCATTTCCGCGGTACGTTGTTTCCAATCATTGTCGATATTATTTAATTTTGTGGTCAGTTCTTGAACCTGTGCTTTTAATCTTGGGTTTTCACTTTTGCTGCTTGGCGTTGACGAAAGTTCGCTATTTAAAATCCAAGCTTCGCGGTTTTTGCTATCGCGAATTAAAGTATAACGATCCTGACGATTTAACACAGTGACGGGCTCACCGGCTTGAATGGCACCTGCAATTTTGAAATTATCACTCGCGCCTTTGCGCAAATAGGTGTTTAGATTTTCGGTCACATAAGCGGTTTCTGCCAAAGTGTTGAAAGCTGAACTTAATAATAGGGCAGAGAGAGTAATTTTAATGAGTTTTGACATAATACAATCAATGGAAAATAAAAGTGCGGTCAAATATTACCAAATATCGACCGCACTTTTCAAATTAACGGAAAATTAACGCTAAAATATAATAAATTACAATAGCAAAGAACGCACCGGCCGGTAGCGTAACTACCCACGATGCAATGATATTACGGATAACATTTAAATTTAACGCCGCAATACCACGAGCTAAACCGATGCCTAATACCGCACCCACTAAGGTTTGAGTGGTTGAAATCGGTAAGCCTGTTCCTGAAGCCACCACTACGGTTGCCGCAGTCGCGAATTGTGCAGCAAAACCACGGCTCGGGGTTAAATCTGTAATCCCTGTACCGATGGTCGCCATCACTTTATAACCCATAACGATTAAGCCAACGCCAATACCTAAGGCACCCAGTGGTAAAATCCACCAAGCCATTGGGGCGGAAGCGGCAATGTTACCGCCACTTTCTACAATGGTGACCACCGCTGCCAATGGTCCGATAGCATTGGCTACATCGTTTGAACCGTGGGCAAATGCCATGGCACAAGCTGTCATCAGCATTAACATACTAAATACGCGTTCTACGCCACCAAATGTCCCTTTACGCGCTTTGCGAATAAAGTTTTTACTGCGGAAGTAGAAATGACTAATGATGACTGAAATAGCACTTAATCCAATAGAAATTAATACCGTTTCTTTTGTGCTTAAGTTTAAACCAACGTGTTTTAAGCCTTTTGCTACGGTGACGATAATTAAGATAAATACCGTTAACCCCATAAAATAAGGACCGAATTTTTGTGCGTTACGTAGAGGGTTTTCTGTGTCAAAAATTAATTTTTGAATGACCAAGAAAATACCGTAAGCTAATACACCAGCGATAAATGGGGTAATAAACCAGCTTCCCACAATACCACCAATGGCATTCCAACGTACTGCACCGGCACCTGTTGTGATACAAGCAAAACCGATGATGGCACCAATAATAGAGTGTGTTGTTGACACAGGCCAGCCCCAGCGAGAGGCGATTAATAACCAAGAGCCTGAAGCAAATAATGCCGACATCATTCCCAATACCAACACATCAGGTTGGGCAATAAAATCATTCGGATCGATGATGCCGCTTTTGATGGTTTCTGTCACTTCACCACCAGCCAAATATGCCCCTGCACATTCAAAAATTAACGCAATAATAATTGCTTGTTTGGCGGTAATTGTACCGGAACCCACCGAGGTTCCCATGGCGTTCGATACATCATTTGCACCCACGCCAAATGCCATAAAAAAGGCAAATGCTGCGGTAATGATAATGAGCAGAGTGCCGTAGTTTTGTAATACTTCCATAGTCGAAATCCTATGTTAAATATAATTATGAACGAGCGAGCATTAACTCAATTCGTGAGCCGACACGTTGTGCTTGGTCAGCCAACACGCCAACCCATTCAAAGGTTTTATATAAAGAAATCACATCAATGGGATTATAACGATCTTCGATTTTACGCAATTCTCGGCGTAATTCGATTTGCATTTTATCCGTATCATCTTCAATATCATCAAGCGTATTGATCATATTATTAACGAGCGTTAGCTCACGACCTTTAAAGCCGGTTTCTAATAACTCATCCATTTCGCGTGTGATTTTGTTTGCTTGCAATGCCGCATCAATACTACGACAAACAAAGGATTTAAAGGCTTCTTGAATTTCAGCAGGAATAGGGAATTGGCGGCTTACCATCCGTCCGGCAATATCTTTTGCATAGTTTGCAAGTTTATCTTGTTGAGTAACAAGTTCGAGCAAATCTGTGCGGTCGATAGGTAAGAATAATCCGCGTGGTAGTTTTAAGCGAATTTCACGTTTTAATTTGTCAGCGCGGTGTTCCATATCTACAATGCGTAAACGGGCTTCTTCCGCTTTATCCCAATCATCTTCAAAAACGGCTTCGATAAAGGGAACAAGTAAGGTACATGCTTCCGTTACTTTATCTGAATGCTTTTGTAATGGTTTTAATGGGGAATGGGCAAATAATCCGAGAAAGTTATTCATCGCCATAATTAACTCCTAAATGGGGTTGATAAAATAATGCCAATGACTTGGCGTGATAGGCACAGCACAACAATATGTTGGTAATGCCCAAAACTTCGCGCATATTATCTTATTGTTAGAGAAAATTCACGCTTTAAATGATAATATTGCCATAATCTTTCGTTTTCGCACAAAGTGCGGTCAGAATAAATAGGAATAAAATTAAATGTCGAATGAAATTGAATTGAAATTAGCCGTTACGCCGAATTTTGCAGAAAATCTTGCTCAATCCTTGACGGATTTTCATATTATTGAACAAAAACGATCTTTTTTAGGCAATACCTATTACGATACGGAAGAGGGTTTCTTTGCTAATCAAAAAATGGGGTTAAGAGTGCGGTCAGAAAATGGCACATTTCAAATGACATTAAAAACCGATGGCAACGTGACTGGGGGCTTGCATATTCGTCCCGAATACAATTTCCCGTTAGAAACGGCAGAGCCTGATGTGACGAAATTGAATACCCTAACACAAGTGAGTTTGCCGCAACATCTTGTTTTAAAACCAATTTTTAGTACCGATTTTGAACGTCAATCTTGGTTGATTGAATGTGGTAAAGATACAGAAATTGAAATTGCTTTAGATCGTGGTGAAATTAAAGCAAAAGGGAATATTGATCCTATTTGTGAAGTGGAATTTGAGCTTAAACGTGGTGAGCTTAAGGATTTATTGGCATTAGTGGAAAATTTAACACTAACAGAGGGGGTTCGTTTAAGTTCAACAAGCAAAGCCAAACGCGGTTATCAACTAGCGAAAGGGAAATTACCACTTTTAACTGATTGGCTAGAAAAATGGCGTGAGTTTTTGGATATTGAGCAAAATAGTGCAAATCCACAGGAAATTTTGACCGCGCTTTTTAATAATGAACAACACTTAATTGAAGAAACCTTATTATTTGGCACAAGTTATTTTGCGCAGGATTTTATGCGTACCGTCGAGCGTATCGGTGCGTTCTTTAATTTGGCTAATTATTATATTGAAGCCAAAAAATTGTTGAGCGCAGCGGTTCAACACGGACAACTTGATGAGCAATTCTTGTTGGACTTGGTGGACGGTAATGAATGGCTGTTTGAGAAAGTTCGTGAGATTATTTGCCTACACAGTGAAACTAAAGATAATACTTTGGCGATGGATAAACTCAATAATCTATTGCACCAAGGACAATATGTTAAACGTATGATTAATCTGATTAAATTGACGGTGGCATAACAATGGCAAAAGCTCCCAAAACCGCTTATGTGTGTAACGATTGTGGCGCGGAATATTCCCGTTGGCAAGGGCAATGTTCCGCTTGTAAGGCTTGGAATACCATTAGTGAAGTGCGGATGATTTCAGCAAAATCGGCACCAAGAAATGATCGTTTTAGTGGATATGCCGGTGAAACCCAAGCGAAAATCCAAACACTTGCGGAAATCAGTTTACAAGAAACTCCTCGTTTTACTAGCGGCTTTAAAGAATTAGATCGTGTGCTGGGTGGGGGAATTGTGCCCGGTTCTGCAATTTTGATTGGTGGTCATCCAGGGGCAGGAAAATCCACATTGTTGCTACAAGTCATGTGTGGCTTGGCACAAAATATGACCGCACTTTATGTAACCGGGGAAGAAAGTTTACAACAGGTGGCTATGCGCGCCAATCGTTTAAATTTGCCGGCAGACAGATTGCAAATGCTATCGGAAACATCCGTCGAGCAGATTTGTCATTTAGCGGATCAATTAAAACCACAAATTATTGTAATTGACTCTATTCAGGTGATGCATTTATCGGATATTCAATCTTCCCCTGGCTCTGTGGCACAAGTACGTGAATGCGCATCTTTTTTAACTCGTTATGCCAAAACGCGCCAAGTGGCAATTATTATGGTTGGACATGTTACCAAAGACGGTACCTTAGCCGGCCCTAAAGTATTAGAACATGCCATTGACTGTTCTTTGTTATTGGAAGGGGAGGCGGACAGTCGTTTTCGCACCTTGCGATCCCATAAAAACCGTTTTGGTGCGGTAAATGAGTTAGGCGTTTTTGCGATGACAGAGCAGGGACTGCGTGAGGTGAAAAACCCTTCGGCGATTTTCTTAAGTCGCGGTGATGAATTGACCTCAGGCAGTTCGGTTATGGTGCTATGGGAAGGAACGCGCCCATTGTTGGTAGAGATTCAAGCATTAGTGGATCATTCTATGTTAGCTAATCCACGCCGTGTTGCTGTCGGTTTGGAACAAAATCGTCTTGCTCTGCTGTTGGCCGTATTGCATCGTCATGGTGGTTTACAGATGTCTGATCAAGATGTGTTTGTCAATGTTGTCGGTGGCGTTAAAGTGACAGAGACCAGTGCAGACTTAGCTTTATTGTTAGCGTTAATTTCGAGTTTCAGAAGCCGTCCTTTACCCCAAGATTTAGTTATTTTTGGCGAAGTTGGGTTAGGTGGCGAAATTCGACCGGTTCCGAGTGGCCAAGAGCGAATTTCTGAAGCCGCTAAACATGGATTTAAACGTGCTATTGTGCCTTTTGGTAATAAACCGAAAAGTGCGGTGGATAATATGCAAGTTTATACGGTAAAAAAACTGGCTGATGCGTTGAATGTTTTAGATGAGTTGTAAGGTCTGTATAGGAGCGATTAAAAATAACAACGTAATCTGCACCCCAAGCGCATTGAGGTGCAGATTTTTTATATCACAAATTATTCTACTAATTTTGGCTTAACGATTGCATAAGCGATACCTGTTACCGCTGAACCAATCGCAATTGCTGCTAAGTACATCAACGGTTGTGAAACAAATGGGATCACGAATAAACCGCCGTGAGGGGCTTGTAATGTGATGCCTAAACCAAGAGAAATTGCCCCCGCCGTTGCACCGCCTAAGATAGAGGTGGCAATCACACGCACAGGGTCAGCCGCTACAAATGGTAACGCACCTTCAGAGATAAAGCATAAGCCAAGTACGAAAGAGGCTTTGCCTGCATCACGTTGGTTTACGGTAAATTTGTTGCGTGCAATCCAAGTCGCAATCGCCATACCGATAGGTGGCACCATACCTGCCGCCATTGCTGCCGCCATCGGGGTGTTTACATCTGAGGCTAACATACCCACTGAGAAAGTGTAAGCAGCTTTGTTTACTGGGCCGCCCATATCGGTACACATCATCACACCAAGCACAATACCAAGTACAATCGCATTGATTTCACCCATTGATTTTAACCAGCTAGATAAGGCTTCCATAATGCTGGCAACAGGCGGGTTAATCACATAAACCATTGCAAGACCGACAATCGCAGAGCCTAATAGCGGTAGGATTAAGATCGGTTTTAACGAAGTCAAACTTGCCGGTAACTTGATGTTATCATTCAAGAATTTCACTACATAACCTGCAAGGAAACCAGCAATAATACCGCCTAAAATCCCTGCACCTGCCGTCGTTGCTAACATACCGCCGACAAAACCTGCAGTTAAACCCGGACGGTCAGCAATCGAGTAGGCAACATAACCGGCAAAGACGGCAATCATTAAGTGGAATGCTGCACCGCCACCAATATCCATTAACGCTTTCGGTAAACCACCTGCGATATTCGGATCTTTAAAGGCTTCAATACCGAACATAAAGGAAATAGCGATTAACAAACCACCAGCCACCACGAACGGTAACATATGCGACACACCCGTCATCAAGTGTTTATAAATCCCTTTCTTCTCGCCAGTCGCTTCTTCGCCTTTCGCAGCTGTCGCAGAACCGCCTTGATAAACAGTCGCTTGTTGGAAGGCTTTTTCAAACTCTTGTGCAGTTTTCTTCAACGCTAAACCTGTTGAAGTGCGGTACATCGGCTTGCCTTGGAATTTGCTTAAATCCACGTCAATATCCGCCGCCACAAAGACTAAATCTGCTGCAGCTACTTCTTCCGCAGAGATCGGATTGCCAGCCCCTACTTGCCCACGAGTTTCGACTTTCACATTCCAGCCTTGTGCTTTCGCATAGTTTTCAATGGCTTCCGCAGACATAAAGGTATGTGCAACCCCTGTCGGACAAGCGGTTACTGCTACGATATTTTTTACGCCAGAGTTTGATACTGCCGCTTGCGTTGCATTGGCAAAAGTTTGAGCAGAATTGACCGCTTGCGTGAGTGTTGCTTCTGGTTGAGCAAAGGCTTGCTCAAGGCTAACCACCGCCCCTTGTTTACCGACAACATTCGCAGGCACTTGCTCATCAAATAACACGACAAAATCCGCTTGTTCTGCATTGACCACAGAATGCCCTTGCTGTTTTGCTGTTGCCGTTAGCACTTCATTTACAAGAAATGCTCTTGCTTTACCGAGTTGTGCCGGGAAAATAAATGAAATATTCATATTTTATTCCTATCAATGTTTAAAAAATCTGT
>NZ_CAMEFX010000055.1 GCF_945915845.1 uncultured Actinobacillus sp.
CGTTGTGCATTTTGCTGTTGTTGGCGTTGTTGTTGCTGAGCGTCAATTTGGTTTAGGTTGGGGTCATTCGGTGCAGATAATGCAGACAGAGAGAAAAGCAATCCTAAAATAGGCATAATTTTTAATGATAACTTTCTCTTTTTTCCTAAATTTTTATTCATATAACCTATTTCAACCTGTTAAACCTTTAACTTATTGTATCTTAATGAAAATCCATATGTATCGCAAGCTCTTAAGGGTAAATACCAGAACTTGAAACATGCCAATTAAGGATTTGGTGGTTAATATCTATATCGTTATTAGGGCGGAGATTAAATCCGCCCTAATGACCTTTAACCCTTTAAAGAGCCGTATTTTTCATCAATTTCCGTTTTAACAACGCACCTAAACCGCGTACTGCGATGAACAGGAAAGAGAGGATATACAAGGGGAGATTGCCTAATTTGGCGTAGGGGGTCCAACCTTGGGTGGGTTCAATACGCTGGGTTAGGGTGGTTTCGGTAAATTGTGGGGCTTGGGCGATAATTTTCCCCTGTTCATCAACAAAAACACTAATGCCTGTATTGGTGGCGCGAACTAATGGACGACCTAGCTCCAAGGCACGCATTCTTGCCATTTGCAAATGTTGCCAAGGACCGTGGCTATCGCCAAACCAAGCGTCATTGGATATGGTTAAGATAAATCCTGCTTTTCCGGCTAAGTTACGGCGAAGTTGCTCACCTAAAATAATTTCATAACAAATTGCCGGCGTAAAAAGTCGATTTTTTATATTCAGTGCAGGCTGAATTTCTTTCCCTTGTTGGAAGGCGGACATCGGTAAATTAAACACTGAACCTAATGGACGTAACAGGCTTTCTAGTGGGACATATTCACCAAAAGGGACAAGGTGGTGCTTGTTATAGCGTTGAGCGGTTTCTGCCTGATAAGCTTTATCGACAACCGTAATGGAGTTGAGTAATTTTCCCAGGTTTTCATCACGATAAACTGTCCCGATAATCACATCTGTATTGGCTTTTTGTCCTGCTTGCTTTAAGGCTTCAAAGAACGGTTGAATATGATTTTCGAGAGTAGGCAATGCACTTTCCGGCAAAATAATTAAGTCTGTTTTTCCCAGATGTTCAGCGATTTGTCGACTATAGATCTCAAGGGTGCTATTGAGATATTCAGGATCCCATTTGAGGTTTTGTTCAATATTGCCTTGCGCTAAGGTAATGTTTAAGGCTTTGTCTGTCTGTTTTTGAACATAATTTTGTTGTGACGAGTAGGCACTTAAAATTCCTATTATCGCCAGCATCGCTACATTGGCAAAAAAGGCATGCCATTTTTTTTGTGCTTGAACGAGTGCAGAAACGCCATTAAATATTACCGCACTTGTCCATAGGCTAAAGAAGGTTAAACCCGTGACACCAAAAATCGGTGCTAAACCATAAAATGGGCTGTCGATTTGACTGTAACCAAATTGTAACCAAGGAAAGCCTGTCAATACCCAACCACGCAGAAATTCGGTGAATGTCCAAATTACGGCAAAAATGACCGCACTTTGTACCTTAAAGCGTTGAATGAGATAGGTAAAAAGCATGGGGTAAAGTGAAAGATAAGCGGCGAGTAAAACCACTAAGCCGTAGCTTAACCATAAAGGTGATCCACCGAATTGATGGATGCTGACGTGTAACCAGCTGGTACCAATACTAAAAAAGCTGAGCCCCCACAAAAATGTTGCCCAAAGTGCGGTGCGTTTTTGGGAATGTTTGGCAATATAAATCAAACCTAATAATGAGAGATAGGTCATGCCCCAATAATCATAGGGGGAAAAGGCAAAAACGCCGATTCCTCCCGAAATCAGCGCAATCATAGAGACGAGTAAGTTACTCATTATTTTTATCTTCTTCCTCTTGTGATGTCATTTCAGCCAATAATTCATCGGTCACTGTCGCGCGTAATTGAATGATGCGGCGGCTGTCTGCAGACGTGACTTTAAAATGTACGTTTTCAAGGGTAATTTCTTCGCCGCGTTTGGGTAAATAACCAAAGGCTTGCATAATGACACCGCCAATGGTATCCACTTCTTCATCGGCAAAGTGGGTATTAAATTGGAGGTTAAAATCATCAATATCAGTGAGTGCACGTACGGCGTAAGTATGGCGCGATAATTGGCGGATATTGGCAATGAGTTCTTCTTCGTCAAATTCATCTTCAATGTCACCAACAATTTGCTCCAAAATATCTTCAATGGTAACAAGCCCTGATACGGCACCAAATTCATCCACCACAATCGCCATATGAAAACGTTCTGAACGGAATTCTTTCAGCAATCGATCCACGCGTTTACTTTCCGGTACAATTTCCACCGGACGTAGTAATCTTGGTAGATCAAATTCTTCCGCATCGGAACGTAAGAATTTTAATAAATCTTTGGCGTGCAAAATACCCAGTACATTATCGCGCTCATCGCTAATGACCGGAAAACGCGAGTGTGCTGTAGTAATAATGGTATCAAGGCAGCTTTCAAGATCTTGTTCTTTTTCAATAAAAACAATTTGGGCGCGTGGGATCATAATATCGCGTACGCGAAGTTCGGCAATTTCCATCACCCCTTCGATCATTTCACGTGTATCCTGATCAATCAATTCGTTTTGTTCGGAATCCCGAATAACCTCCACTAATTCTTCGCGATTTTTCAGTTCACCTTGGAAAAAACGCCCAAATAAGGATTGGAAAAAGGATTTTTTTTGATGTGTTTCTGTTTGAGTTGGATTTATCGAATGCTCTTCGTTCATAATATTTTAGTATGTTATTGTCGGATTGACGGATAAAAAAGTAGCATATTTTTCAAATGGTTGCTAGAAGAAATTTGAATATCATGTCATACACTGGCAAAGTGCGGTGAAAAACCAGGTTGATTTTCACCGCACTTTTGCGATTACAGGACAAATTTAAATCTTGTCCAGTGATGATAATGACTACCTGCTTTTGCCATACCGCCATATTGCCACCATTCTGGATGGTTTGGGGTATCAGGCAGGGCTTGGGTTTCTAAGGCGATTCCGCTGTAATCTGCATATTGTCCGCCATTTCTTGTGGGGGTTCCGGCGAGGTAGTTGCCCGTGTAAACTTGCAATGCTGGTTGGCTAGTGCTCACTTCTAGGCGTAAAGCTCGATCAGGTGAAGTTAAAATAGCGCAAGGTTTGTTGTGCTCTTGATTCAGTAAGAATGCGTGATCATAGCCTTTAGTGAGCAATTGTTCCTCTTTGAGGAAATCCTGTTGAATAGGTTTTTCCGTTCGAAAATCAAAACTGGTTCCTTGCACGGATTTTAAAGGGGCATTTGGAATACCTTGCCTATCCACTGGCAAAAATTGATCGGCATTAAGTTGAAGAAAATGTTGACGAACGTCACAGCCATCTTTACTGTCTTGTAAGTTGAAATAGGCGTGATTAGTGAGATTTAAAGGGGTATCTTGCTGATTGTCTGCTTGATAGCTGATTAATAAGGCATTATCCGCTTCTAGGGTATAAGTCACCGTGGCATTCACTTCGCCAGCAAAACCTTGATCTCCTTGGGGCGAATGATGGCATAGGTAAAGATGGTTTTCAGAAAAGTCTTTTAATTTCCACCGCACTTTATCCCAACCTGTTGCGCCGCCATGTAATTGGTGTTCGCCTTGATTTGGGGTTAAACCTAATTTGGCAGCGTGAGCAATGCGATTGGCATAACGCCCGATGCTTGCACCTAAATAGGCGGTTTGTTTTGGGTAGTCGTTAGGTTGGCAACCTAACAACACTTCGCGTAGGTTGCCATTTACAGGAACTTGGCAAGAAAGCCAAGTCGCGCCCCAGTCCATGATTTGAATGCGCATACCGCCTTCATTTTTTAGGGTGTAAAGACGAAAAGGCAAGCCGTCAGGGGCACAACCTATTTCTAATGGGGGATTTTCAGTTAGCATAAATGCACCCCTTGCGAGGCGGTACAGACGTAGAAACTTTCTTTCAGACCTGTCCGTTTTTCATAATTTGCTTCAATAACTTGACGAACTTCTTCCACTTTTTCCGTTGGGGCAAGTGCCACAATGCAGCCGCCGAAGCCTCCCCCGGTCATTCGCGCACCGCCTGATGTACCAATGACGGATTGTGCAAGTTCGACCAAATAATCAATTTCAGGTGTGGTGATTTCAAAGTCATCACGCATTGAAAGATGAGAGGCATTCATTAATTGACCTAAACGAGATATATCTCCCTTATTTAGTGCTTGCACCGCATCTAATACACGTTGATTTTCTGTGATCACGTGACGTGCACGCTTCGCCATTTCGGGATCAAGTGCGGTTAATTCTGCTTCTTTTTCAGAGAATTGTGCCACAGAAACATCGCGTAGTGCCTTAACACCAAAGAATTTTGCCGCGGCTTCGCATTGTTGGCGGCGTGTGTTGTATTCCCCTGTCACCAAATCATGTTTAACATGGGAATTGACGATAATGATCGCGACATTTTCAGGCACAGGTGTAGGTTGTGTCTCAAGGGAACGGCAGTCGATCATTAATAAATGCTCCGCTTGTCCAAGGGCGGAAATCAGTTGATCCATATTACCGCAATTGGCACCCACAAATTGGTTTTCAGCTTTTTGACCAATAAGGGCAATATCGGTATTACTTAGGGGTAAATTGCCCAATTGTTGACAAAATTTCCCCACAGCGATTTCAAGTGAGGCGGAGGAACTTAAACCGGAAGAATGGGGAACATTGCCGCTAATCACTAAATCTGCCCCTTGGGTAAACTCAGGGCAACGCGCTTGAATAAATTTCACCACCCCTCGAACATAGCCGGTCCATTTGGCATTGGCTTTGGGCTCAATGGGTTGATCAAGGCGAAATTCGTCGCTTTCTTGTAAGTCAGCTGCAAAAACTCTGAATAGGTGATCTTGACGCGGTGCGCCGCTAATTGATGTGCCGTAATTAATGGCACAAGGCATAACAAAGCCATCGTTGTAGTCCGTATGTTCACCAATAATGTTCACACGACCGGGCGCGTAAACATTGAGTGTTGGGGCTGTCTGATATTTTTCAGTAAATAATTTTTTCGATAATTCTTGTGGAAGCATAACTCATACCTATCTTTATTAGATGATTTAAAGTGCGGTGAAAATTAACGATGTTTATAGTGAATGTCAGATAACTCTCGCAATCTTGCAGCAGCTTGTTCTGCCGTTAAATCACGTTGGCTTTCGCCCAGCATTTCATAGCCCACCATAAATTTACGAACTGTTGCAGAACGTAACAATGGTGGATAGAAATGGGCGTGCAGTTGCCAGTGTTCATTTTCTTTACCATTAAAAGGTGCTGCATGGAAGCCCATGGAATAAGGGAAACTAATTTCAAATAAATTGTCGTATTTGGTGGTGAGTTTTTTCAAAATCACCGCTAAATCTTGGCTTTGCTCTGCTGTTAGTTCTGTTAAACGTTTTACGTGTGCTTTAGGTAATAGCAGGGTTTCAAAAGGCCATACAGCCCAATAAGGTACAACGGCGACCCAATGTTTGGTTTCTACCACAATGCGTTCTTTTTGTTCCAGTTCGCGTTTGGCATAATCCACTAATAAGATAGAGCCGTATTTTTCATAATATTTACGTTGATTTTCATCTTCACGCGCGACTTCATTAGGTAAAAAGCTATTTGCCCAAATTTGGCCATGAGGATGTGGGTTTGAGCATCCCATCGCCGCCCCTTTGTTTTCAAATATCTGAACCCATTGATATTGTTGACCTAATTCATTTAATTGTGCTTTCCACACATCAATGACATCTTCAATTTCACTTTCAGTGAGTAACGGCAAGGTTTTGCTATGGTCTGGAGAGAAGCAAATGACTCGGCTTTCTCCACGTGCTACGCTGCTTTGAAATAAAGGATCTTGTGATACTTCAGGCGCAGGTGAATCAACTAGCAAGGCAGAAAAGTCATTTTTAAAAACATAAGGTTTGCTGTAATCAGGGTTAGATTCGCCTGTAATTCGCTTATTTCTTGGGCAAAGATAACAATGAGGATCATGACTAGGTTTTTGTTCTTCTTGCACTTTTTCTTGCTGTCCTTGCCAAGGGCGTTTCGCACGATGAGGGGATACGAGAACCCATTGATCTGTGAGGGGATTATAGCGGCGATGTGGATGTTCAGTTGGATCAAATAATGTAGTCATAATAAGTCTCCATTCTTATATTTTCTTAATGATGACGTTAACATAGCATAAATTAATGGGGATAAATATAAAGAAAAATGGATTTTGTGATGGAGATCACAGATTTCTATACCGCTGAATGGGTTAATGTAAATTTGTGATGATGATCACAGATATTTAACATTTTAACCGTTATAGTTAAGGCCGGTTACATTAGTGCGTGCTTTCGTTGCTTAAGTCACGCCTGAGGTAGGTTTGTACTTCATTTTCTCTTATTAGGAGCAAATTTATGAAAAAATTAGGTTTAAGTGCATTAACTTTAGCATTGGGTTTAGTTGCCGGCGTGAGCGTTGCGCAAGCAGAAACAAAAATTGGGGTAACCATTTATAAATATGATGATAACTTTATGTCATTAATGCGCAAAGAAATTAGCAAAGAAGCAAATACATTAAAAGATGTTAAGTTATTGATGAATGACTCTCAAAATGCGCAATCTATTCAAAATGACCAAGTGGATGTGTTGATTTCAAAAGGGGTAAAAGCCTTAGCGATTAACTTGGTGGATCCAGCCGCCGCTTCCACCATTATTGGTAAAGCTAAACCGGATAATATTCCTGTGGTGTTCTTTAACAAAGATCCTGGCGAAAAAGCCTTGTCAAAATATGATAATGCCTATTATGTGGGAACAGATCCGAAAGAATCCGGCTTAATCCAAGGGGAATTGATCGCCAAACAATGGAAAGCTAATCCGGCTTTTGACCTAAACAAAGATGGCAAAATTCAGTATGTGTTATTGAAAGGCGAACCCGGTCACCCTGATGCGGAAGCACGGACGAAATATGTGATCGAGAAACTGGCAGAAGCAGGTATTCAAACTGAGCAACTCTTTATGGATACAGGGATGTGGGATGCCGCAATGGCGAAAGATAAAACCGATGCGTGGTTATCTAGCGCGAAAGCGAACGACATTGAGATGATCATTTCTAACAATGACGGTATGGCAATGGGCGCATTGGAAGCGGTAAAAGCACATGGTAAAAAACTGCCGATTTTCGGTGTGGATGCCTTGCCTGAAGTGTTGCAATTGATCAAAAAAGGTGAAATTGCGGGAACGGTGTTGAATGATGGTGTCAACCAAGGTAAAGCGGTTGTGCAATTATCTAATAACCTTGCGCACGGAAAACCTGCAGGGGAAGGCACGGCTTATAAAGTCGAAAATAAAGTCGTTCGTGTGCCTTATGTCGGCATTGATAAAGACAATTTATCTGAATTTATGAAATAAGATCCTTAGGTGGGAAACTCGAAGAATTTTGTCCGCACTTTTGGCGCGGTGGCGAGTTACCCACTTTAATTTTAACAAGAAATAGATGGGGTGATGTATGACGGCACAAAATCAAGAAGTGCTACTCACCATGACAAATGTGAGCAAGTCGTTCCCTGGTGTTAAAGCCTTGGATAAGGCAAATTTAACCGTGAAATCCCATAGTGTTCACGCATTAATGGGGGAGAATGGGGCAGGTAAATCTACTTTACTAAAATGCTTATTTGGCATTTACGCCAAGGATGAAGGCGATATTATGTTCCTTGGTAAGCCTGTCAATTTTAAAACATCGAAAGAAGCCTTAGAACACGGCATTTCTATGGTACACCAAGAGTTAAACCTTGTGCGCCAGCGTAATGTGATGGATAACCTTTGGCTGGGGCGTTATCCGCTGAAAGGGATTTTTGTGGATCACACCAAAATGTATAACGACACCAAAGCCATTTTTGATGAACTGGGAATTGATGTGGATCCGCGAGATAAGGTGGCGGATTTGTCTGTATCACAAATGCAGATGATCGAAATTGCGAAGGCCTTTTCCTATAACGCTAAAATTGTGATTATGGATGAGCCTACGTCATCGCTTTCAGAAAAAGAAGTGGAACATCTTTTCACCATTATCGCCAAATTAAAAGCACGCGGTTGCGGTATTATTTACATTTCTCACAAAATGGATGAGATTTTCCGCATTTGTGATGAAATCACCATTTTACGCGATGGGCAATGGGTGAATACCGTAGCGGTTCAAGATGTCACCATGGATCAAGTGGTGTCTATGATGGTGGGTCGAGAGCTAACACAACGCTTCCCTGAAAAAATTAATACGCCGAAAGAAGTGATCTTAACGGTGGAAAATTTAACCGCACTTAATCAGCCGTCTATCCAAGACGTTAGCTTTGAATTACGCAAAGGCGAGATTTTAGGTATTGCAGGTTTAGTCGGTGCAAAACGCACGGATATTGTGGAAACTATTTTCGGCGTACGTGCGCGTGCCGGTGGTACGGTGAAACTGCACGATAAAACGGTGGTTAATCACAGTGCGCTTGAAGCCATTAACAATGGTTTTGCCTTGGTGACGGAAGAACGCCGTTCTACGGGGATTTATGCCAATCTCAGCATCGAGTTTAACTCGTTGATTTCTAATATGAAATCTTATATGACCCAATGGGGTTTGCTCAGTAGCAAAAAAATGAAAAGCGATACCCAATGGGTGATTGATGCGATGAATGTGAAAACACCATCCCATAAAACCACCATTGGTTCACTTTCAGGCGGTAATCAACAAAAGGTGATTATTGGGCGTTGGTTGCTGACTCAACCTGAAGTCTTAATGCTTGATGAGCCGACCCGTGGTATTGATGTTGGGGCAAAATATGAAATTTATCAATTGATTATGCAACTTGCCCAAAAAGATAAAGGCATCATTATGATTTCATCTGAAATGCCTGAATTACTAGGGATTACGGATCGCATTTTAGTGATGAGCAATGGTCGAGTGGCTGGCATTGTTGAAACAGCAAAAACTTCACAAGAAGAAATTTTGCAATTGGCAGCTAAGTATTTATAGAAGGAATGTGGTATGGCTGGTCAAAAAACAAAAACATGGGATTTTTTCAAACAAAATGCGATTTATTTCGTGTTGTTGATTTTGCTTGGTGTCATTATTGCCCAAGACCCAAGTTTCTTAACGCTGATGAACTTCAGTAATATTTTAACCCAATCTTCTGTTCGCTTAATTATCGCGTTGGGGATTGCCGGTTTGTTGGTGGTTCAAGGTACGGACTTATCCGCCGGTCGCCAAGTGGGGTTAGCGGCGGTGGTTGCAGCAACCATGTTGCAAGCTATGGATAACTTTAACCGTGTATTTCCTAATTTACCCGAAATGCCGATTTTTGTGGTGATTTTGATTGTTTGCGCGATTGGCGCGGTCATCGGGTTGGTAAACGGTTTTGTGGTGGCTGTGTTAAATGTGACGCCATTTATTGCAACAATGGGGACGATGATTATCGTTTATGGCTTTAACTCTTTGTACTATGACGCTGTGGGCGGGTCACCAATTGCAGGTTTCAGCGAAAACTTCTCGTCATTTGCACAAGGGTTCTTCCGTTTCGGTAGTTTCAAACTCTCTTACATTACGATTTACGCCATTGTAGCAACCATCTTAATGTGGATTCTATGGAACAAAACCCGCTTCGGTAAAAACATTTTTGCCATCGGCGGCAACCCGGAAGCAGCGCGCGTATCCGGTGTAAACGTCACACGTAACTTATTGGTGATTTATACCCTTGCCGGTGTGTTCTATGCCTTTGGTGGGATGCTCGAAGCAGGGCGTATCGGTTCGGCAACCAACAACCTTGGTTTTATGTATGAATTAGATGCTATTGCGGCTTGTGTCGTCGGTGGCGTGTCCTTTGCCGGTGGTGTGGGAACGATTATTGGTGTCGTTACGGGGGTATTAATTTTCACTGTGATTAACTATGGTTTAACTTACATCGGGGTTAACCCATATTGGCAATATATCATCAAAGGCTCAATCATTATCCTTGCCGTCGCTATTGATAGCTTAAAATACGCGAAGAAAAAATAGGATGTAAAATATCAAAAAGAATAACCGCACTTGGGGGAAGTGCGGTCAATTTTTTAGGATATGCGCATTTAATTATAGGAATTAATACATCTACTGAAGATGAGCCTTTATCTAGTGTACCACTACATTTTGGAAACTTATATCTCTAATGGCTCAAAGAGTTGGTTTTAATTATTTTTCTAATTATTACCAACTCTTT
>NZ_CAMEFX010000056.1 GCF_945915845.1 uncultured Actinobacillus sp.
GCCCATAATATAAGGCTTTAAGCCACTTTTTAGCAACCATTTTGTCTACTATGCCTTTTTTATTGAGAGATAAACAGACCTTAAGATTCCAGATTGCTGACAAAATTTGTTTTTGAGCAATAATCTAGCACGAGCCGAGTTAGGTTTGTTAAGCCCCACTCATTTAGACTGAAAAAAAAGAGCCGCAGAGCGGCTCATGTGGGGCTGTTAATGTTCAAAAGCCATTAGCTTTTTAGAAGCTCTCTTTCAATAATTTCTCGCGCTCTTGGTGCTTCAACATCCATTTTTTCCGGGAACCCAAACATGGAAACACAGGCAATACTTTCGCCGCCGACGTTATAAGTGCGGTTGGCGAAATCCATTTTTCTGAGAGATTCAAAAATACCTGCAAAATCAACATCGCCTTCGCCCATCGGTAAATGTTGGTGAATGGTAGCGCAGCAACCCGGTGGGTTGACGATATAACGGCAATCTAGGGTTTGGTTGAAGGTGTCGGCGAATAGGATGTGGGATAAATCTTCACCGGCATATTCAAGCATGGCTCTGACATCACCTTTGCCTTTGTCATAGAAGAAACCATGCGGTGAGGAATAGACATATTTTAAATGGTCAGAGCGATAAGATTTGACAATATCACAGGTTTCGTTGTTGAGTTCACAGAAATCATAAGGATGAGATTGAATTTCGCAGCGAATACCGTATTTTTCAAAATAAGGCATTAATTCATCAAGCGAGCGGAAAAGCATACCGTTGCAAATTTCCGGTTGATGAGGGTCGCCGGATAATTCGGTATTGATCACTCGAACATCCATAGAATCTGCAATTTCAATCATGCGTTTCCAGTTAGCAACGGCGTGTTGACGTTGTTCTTCTGTAGGACCCGACCAGCGATAAACAACAATGAAAGATGAAATTTCCGTGCCAGTGCGTTGTAAGGCTGTGCGGTATTCTTTTTCACATTCACGGGAGAAAAGTGGATGTTTATAAAAAGGGTTAATTCGAGGATGTGGCGATTGTTCAATATATTTATAACCCCAATCTGCCACTTTATGCACCATATCACTAATGCTCATTTGTTTTGCTAGTACGTCAACATCAAATGCAATTTTCATAAGATACCTCTCTACTGTTACCTATGTTTCTCAATAGATGAGCGATTAACTCACCCCTGTATAATACAATGATATATCATTCATTTTTCTTACGTTCATCAGTTGGTGAAATGTTAAAATTTTTCTTATAACATTTAGTGAAATAATCACTATTATTGAAACCACAATTTATAGCAATATTTATAATAGAATCATCAGAATGGCAGACTTGTTCTCTCGCAGCTAGTACTCTTAAGCGATTTAAATAATTTACTGGCGACATCCCTGTAAGTTCTTTTATTTTTCGCGTCATGGTCTTATTGGTTAGACAGAAATATTCTGATAACCATTGCCAATCAATTTGTTCTGCATAATTTCGTTGTAAATAAATTAACAAGTTCCGAATTTTAAATTGTGTACTGTTGTTTTGAGTGGCTTTTTTGCTTGTGATAATACGGTTTAAAAGCTGCATAAACAAAGTCTCAATTTGAAAATGATAAAGATCATTTTGTTTTAGTGGGATATTATTAACTTGTCTCACAAGCTCAATGCAGATTTCTTTATCCTTTGGCATTAGCCATGTAAAATCCGTTGTGTTATAAACATAAAAAGGTTTTAAGAGACATTCGATTTGTTTTAAATATTGAAATTGGTATCGAGGATTAATTTGTATGTTCATTAGTTTTAATGTACCAAGTTCATTATAAAAATGTCGATCCCCTTCTTTGACTAAAAACACGTCTCCTTCCTGGATGAAATAAGGTTCTCCATTACAAATTTGAACAGCATATCCCTTATCTACAATCACTAATTCACTAAATTCGTGCGTATGCTCCACCATATTCATTTCAGGGTCAGTATAATTATATGCAAGTAATATGTTCTCATTTGCAAACGAATCTTTGAATAAAAATGTATCAATTCTAGCCATTAGCCTTTCCTTTACTTCCTATAAAGAGCTTCTATTTTAGCAAACCTTATAAGGAAACTGGACTGGTTATTCTCTATCAGCCCAGTTTTGTTTTGGCTAATCTTTTTTATCGGTTTTTATTTATTTTTAAGCTAAATTTATTTAGCTTTAGCATAAAAATCTGGGGTTGCCGGCATTTCGATTGGCTCAATTGCACCACTTTGTTGTGCTTTTACACAAGCATCAGCGGCAACAGCTGCGGCATAGCCATCCCAAGCACTTGCCCCAACAGCTAATTTATCGGCTTTTACACCATCAATAAATGCTTGTAATTCAACATCATAGGCATCAATAAAACGTTTCTTCCAATCCATTAAAATACCACGTTGAAGTTTAGCATTTTTGCGCAAACTGACTTGATTTGGCTCTGGTAATGTTGCAATTCCCATTTCGCCCACAATTTCACATTGAATATCGTAACCATATTGGCAATTAACAAAAATTTCTGCATTAATCACAATGCCTTTTTTGGTTTCAAGCACCACAATTTGTGGGTCTGCTAAATGGTCTGAAGCATGAGATGTTTTTCTTGGGAATAACACACGTGCAGACGTATAGTCATCATCTAGTAACCATCGTAGAACATCTAATTCATGAATTAAGGTATCTACAATTGCCATCGGCGTAGTGTAGTTATCACCTACCTCAGGATTGAAGTGTTTACAATTAACAATTAATGGTTGTCCAATTTCATTGTTATCTAACGCAGCTTTTAATAAGCGGTAAGTGCTATCAAATGGGCGCATAAAGCCAACTTGCACTAAACGTTTACCGAATTTAGTTTCGGCATCAATGATATTTTTACAGCCTTCTGCGGTGACGGCTAATGGTTTTTCACAGAATACATATTTACCCGCGGCAATCGAAGCAAGGACAAATTCTTCATGTGAGGGTCCCCAAGATGTGACTACAATCGCATCGACTTCAGCTGAGTTAATTAATTCATGTGCATTAGCATAAAATTTTGCATCAATGCCAATACGAGCGATAGCGGCTTTTGCACTTTCTTCATTAATATCATTGACTGCCACGACTTTACTGCCGACTAATTTATGGCTTAAACGTTCGATATGCTCTTGACCAATCGCCCCAGTTCCAATAACGCCAATTCGTAATGTCATTTTTATACTCCTTCAATTATTTATTCCAATAGGCAAATTATTCGCAGAGATAAGCAATACTTTCATTGATTGCATGTTCAATATCTGCAGCTGTCCAGTTATTTAATACTGATGAGAATGGTTCAAATGCATAAATGCCTTGATAGCCTAATTTTTCTAATTCCATCACTTGTTCTTTAGAACGCAATACATCTTTTTTGCTTAACATAATGCGATCTTCATCTAATAGGGTTTCTACTGGACGAGTTGCTTCTACACCGGATAAATGGACTAAACCAACTTGGTTAATATCAACTGTACTTGCATAGTTTTCAACTGGCAATTCCGCTAAATGGTGGTGGAAAGTATCTAAAGTCATTTTGAATGGTGAGCCGACAGCCTTAATTAATTCGCCGCTTAACGTGAATGAACGTAAAGAGCTGACTGGGAATCCTAGTGGTTCAACTAACCCCTCGATACCATATTGGGCAAAAAGTGCGGTGAAATATTGAATAGAATCTACGGTATCGCCAATGCGCTGTGCGGTTGAGCGAGAATCTGGCTCATTATATGGGCACATAATCACCGCTTTTGCTCCCACCGCTTTTGCTGTTTCTAACATTTCAATAGCTGTTTTAGTGACTTGTTCACGTTTTGCAGGTAGGTTGAAAGGGTAAAGCGCATTAATGGTAACGACTTCAATATTATATTTTTTCGTCAGTTCATTGAATTGTTCTGGTGTGAGATCATCAAGGATTTTACCACTTGGCATATCATTGCGAATCTCTACTTTATTTAGACCGCACTTTTGCACCACTTGAAAGAATTCCTCAATGCTAAGTGCAGGGGCGATTTTGCGATTTATGCAAAAACGGCTTCTATCAATGTTCATAACAATCTCCTTGTTTTTTGAGTTGTAAATAGTTTATTGTTATATTTATTTGTTAAAGATAAATCTATTTATTACGGATTATCTTAGGTAAGCTGATTTAACTTGTCTTGTATGATAGAGACAAAAAATTAAAAAAATGGCTGAATTGTTAGTGTTTATATGTTTTAGTTCACAAAGTTTAGAATTTATAGAATATAAAATATAAAAAAGCCTATTCTAGAATCAGAATAGGCTAAATTAATAAGGATATATAGGTGTGAATAATCATTTATATTTTGCTTCATATTCGGCTTTATTATTCGGGGTGACAAGTTCAAATGGAATCCATATGTTTTTTTCTACTTCCTCACCTTTTGCTATTTTATGAGCAACTTCAGCAGCACCACGACCTTGACCTTTTGCAGATTGGAAAATTGTTGCATCAAGTCCGTTACCTACATATTTTAGAGCATCTGGCGTTGCATCAATGCCAATAATAAGGAGGTCATCTTGTTTAATACCAAGTTTTTCTGCTGCCAAAATAGTTCCTATCGCCATTTCATCATTATTACTAATGACAACATTTAAATTTTTATAGGCAGAGAGAAGGTTAGTTGCAACGTCTAACGCTTTAGCTCGATCATAGTTTGCCGTTTGTTGCGCAATAATTTTAATATTGGGATATTTTTCCAATGTTTTTAAATTTCCTTCTGTGCGCTTTATTTGCGAGTCGTGTCCAAGTTCACCCAGTAAAATTACCGCATTTGCATCTTTACCTGCTAGTTGTTGAGCAACAAAGTTTGCTTGCATTTCTCCTGCAATAAAATTATCTGATCCCACATAGCTTTTAATGTACTTCATATCTTTTGCTGCAGGTCCTCGATTAGCAATGACCAAAGGAATACCGGCTTTTTTTGCTTTTTCACCTATTATTTTTACAATTTGTGGATCTGTAGGAATGACTAATAATACGTCAACTTTTTGATCAATAAAATTTTCTACATCATTAAGCATTCGACTTGGATCATTATTGGCATCGGTGAGTTTGAAGACAATATCATCGTGCTCATTATCATATTGACGAATAGCATCGTATAAGTAGGTAAGCCATTTGTCTGCAAATGCAGGCATAGGTGCGCCAACTGTAATTTCTTTAGCCATCAAGTTTGAAGACAGTAAACACGCAGCAAGAAGAGGAATAATAGTTAGCTTTTTCATAAATTCTCCTAATTAACAAGGTGGAAATAATGAGTACTACTAATGTATAAATTATGACTAACTTAACTAAGACCTAACAGCTAATCATATATTTATCTTATATAAATTGCATTGAAGATTGCTGGATAGGTAAGACAAAATTTAGCAAAAATGTCTAAATTGTACGGACTAGAATGTTGTATGTCACAAATTTAAAATTTGTTAACAGGCAGAGAAAAATAAAATGATATTATAAGTAATCAGTACGGTAGGATATTGATGACAATATCGTTGTTTTGTTATCGATTTTTTGTGTGTATAGGTAAAAGATAGGCTTGCACAGCGAAAATTAGGTTTAAAGGGGGGGCATAATAGCCACCCCGATTGGTATTGATAAAACAAGTTTTATTATTTTGTTGTTACTTTTCTCATTTGGTATGCAACGACTACAGCAAAGAGAACGGAAGCTAAAACAGATAATAAGTCTGCTCCTACCCAGAAGTAAGAAAGACTATCGAAATCATAGATTTTCTTACCTGCTTCATCAATGATTGTCGTTTTATCAATCATGACACCAGTTAAAATCTCACCAGCGGCTGCGCCCGCATAACCAAAGACCCCCATCATACCAAGAGCAATTCCTGATGCGGATTTGTGAGAAATATCTGTTGCTAAGAGACCGCCAAGGAAGCATAGTTGGATACCCAATGTAATACCAAAAATAGATAACGCAATAATTGAGAACCAAGCATTTCCAGCTGGTGCAAATAGGAATGCGGCAAGTGAAATTGCATTAATTAAACTCACAACTACAGTCATAACATTACGTTTACCGCTTAAAAAGCGATCTGAAAGCCAGCCAGAGGCAATAGTGCCGATAATACCTACGATACTATTAACGCTGACAATAGATGCTGCTTCCAAAGTTGTATAACCTTTTCCATTTTCAAGGAAGAATACTCCCCAACTATTAACACCATAGCGAGCAATATACATACAGCAAGAGGCGACAGCTAAGATCCAAATGGCTGGGTTTTTAATCACAGCCCATTGGTGTTTTAATACCTCTTTATTGTCCATTTCGGCTTTTTCTGTGGTTTGTGGGATGATTGGTGCAAAACCACAAGCAGCAGGCGAATCTTTCATAAACATGACCGCTACAAGAACACCTAACATGCCCATAATTCCTGCAAAGGTGAAACCAAATTTCCAGCCAAAGGTTGTGATAATGGCTGCAGTTACCACAAAGGTGATACCTTCGCCGACATTATGCGCCACAGACCAGAAACCATAATAGGAACCGCGTTCTTTATCGTCATACCAACGAGATAATGCGACAACACATGGTCCAACTCCCATAGATTGAACCCATCCATTAAATCCCCAAATGACCGTTAAAACTACCGCACTTGTTGTCATACCCATGGCAAAGTTAGCTACGGCTGAGAAGAACAATCCAATAGAAAGGAATCGAACGATATTGGAATGATCAGCAATAGCACTATTGACAAATTTACCTACGGCATAGGTGACGAAAATGGCTGAGCCGATAACCCCCAATTCTGTTGGTGTAAGGATGTTATTATTAACTAATGCCGGTTTGGCTACGTTAAAAGATAAGCGGCAAACATAGTAAATTGCATAAGCGAAAGAAAATGCCCAGAAACTTTTCATTCGCGTACTTCTAAACATCGCTTCTGTATATTGTTTGAGTGGAATGGCTGGGCTAGCTTTGAAATAAGTGAGAATAGACATAATAATCTCCTTACAATACAGAATTTTTTAGTTCATCTAGTTCAGCGAAAATGCCTGCTGCACTAACAAGGATTGGGTTGCCTTTGAGCAAGCCGTTATTTTCAAGAAATGCGTTCGCTTTACCGCCAGCTTCTTCTACAAGTAGAATACCAGCAAGACAATCCCAAGAATTGATGTGGGGTTCGTAATAGCCAATAAGTCGTCCTGCTGCGACATACGCACACATTAGTGCGCCAGAACCATTACGGATAAACATACCGCCATTTTTCAATACATAATCTAAGAATGGTGTAAAAGTTTGTGGACTGACTCTGTGAGATACGCCTAATCCCATTAAGCCATCCGTTAATGAATGGGCGTTTGCACACTGAATGGCGGTTTGGTTGAGATAAGCACCATTGCCTTTTGTGCAATGAAATAGTTCGTCATGTTGCGGGTCATAAATAAGACCGATGACGATGTCGCCACGGTATAATACGGCAATAGAAATACACCAAGCGTTTAAGCCATATAAGAAAGGACTTGTTCCATCAATAGGATCTACGACCCAACAGAAGTCTTTTGTGACATCCTGTGCGCCACTTTCTTCGCCTAAGAAACCATCATCAGGAAAATGTTGTTGAACAGCGGACTTAATAATTGACTCAACGGTTTTGTCCGCGATGCTAACTAAATCCTGTTTTTCTCCTTTTTTGTAAATAATTTCTAAATTATTACGGTTTAAATAGAACGAAAGCGCTTCCTTACCTGCTTGCTGAATAATATTTCTAGCTACAAGATAGCGCTGTTGGATATTTTTATTCATAGTGCCTCCAATTTATTGAATTAACGCCATGAATATATTAGTATTTTTTTTTTTTTTTTTTTGAAGGGGATCACAGAAATAAAATTGGAAAAGCCCAAAAATGTGAGAATTGTCGCAAAATGGATAAATTTTATTGAAGATGTAAAAAGGAACATTTCGATAGTATGAGAAATAATTGGGACAAATAACCCCATACGGTTGTATGGGGTAAAATACGAGAATGGCATTAAGTAAACAGGCCTTAATACCGCACTATTTTCTAGGCTTGTAATATTTCATTGCTTCAGGCAGTAAACGTTGTAAATTTTCTTGGCGCGATTCATCGCTTGGGTGAGTAGAGAAAATACCGCCACCGCCAGAACCTGAAGCGGCTTGCATTTTTTTCCATAAGTTTGGTGCGGCTTGTGGGTTGTAGCCTGATTTTGCCATTAAAATCAAGCCTACTTCGTCCGCTTCTGTTTCATTGCTGCGGCTATAAGGCATATCTACGCCAAGTTGAACGCCTGTACTGATTAATCCGCCTGTGTCTGCACCAATGGCAACAGAAACCGCTGCATCAGCGACTGAGCCAAGAATGCTAGTTGCGATTCCGAGATTTTGTGCGGATTTGCTATGTTCTTGTAAGGCGTGAGCCATTTCGTGTCCCATTACTACCGCAATTTCATCGTCAGTTAACTTCAATTTTTCCACCAATCCTGTGTAGAACATCATTTTTCCGCCAGCCATTGCCCAGGCGTTCAATTCGTTGCTTTTGACCACCGTCATACGCCAGTTGAATTTTTCACCTGTTTTGTTTTCTTTATCGGCATAAGGCACCATGGTGCGGAAGATGGTTTGGATGCGTTTTGCTGTTGGTGAGTCGTAATCTACTAGGTTTTTATTTTGTGCTTGTTGTACGACTGAAGCGTAGCTGCTTTCTGCTTGTTGATTCATTTGCGCGCTGGACATACAAGCCGCGAGTAATGTAATGGCACAAAGTGCGGTGAGTTTTTTCATTGTTTTCATAGAATTACCTTAATGTTAATGATTTTTTGATTATAAAGGTTATTAGTTGGTTTTACCATAAAGTACGGTTAAAATAGTCAATATATTAACCGCACTTATAGAGATCATGATGAATCAGTTTGTCAAAATACCCATGAAAAATGTTGAAAAATATTCACCTTCTGCATTAACTGTATCCTTGATTATTACGACTTATAACCGTCCTGATGCCTTGCAATTGGTGTTGAATTCGGTGTTGGCGCAACGTGTTTTACCTGACGAAGTGATTATTGCTGATGATGGTTCAAGAGAAGAAACTAAAGCGGTGATTGAGGCATTTGCGGTACGTTGTCCTGTGCCGGTAAAACACGCATGGCAAGCTGATGATGGTTTTCGTCTAGCAGAATCACGCAATCGAGCGTTGGCTATGGCACGTTGTGATTATGTGGTGATTATTGATGGTGATATGGTGATGCATCCTGAGTTTATTGCAGACCATAAAAAAGCGGCGAAAAAAGGTGTTTATGTGCAAGGTGGGCGTATTGTGTTACCTGAAGAAAAAACGGCTGAATTATTATCCGCACTTGATTGCTATCGCCCATTGAAATGGTATGAAAAGGGCTTGGAAAAACGCGTTGAAAAACGTTTTTCTGCTATTCATTGCCCATTTTTAGCGAATGCCTTGTTGAAAAAAGAAAAACGTTATTATTATAAAAATATTCGCGGTTGCAATATGGGCTTTTTCCGTGAAGATGCCTTGGCAATTAATGGATTTAATAATGACTTTGTCGGCTGGGGGCGTGAAGATAGTGAATTTGTCGCGCGTTTTTTCAATAATGGCGGTAAAATTGCGACCATTAAATTTGCAGCTATCGCTTATCATTTGTGGCACAACGAGGCTCCCCGAGCGTCTTTGCCTGAAAATGATCGTTTGCTGGAAAATGCCATGAAAAATGGCGTGATTCGTGCAGAAAATGGCGTGACGGAAATTCGTTAAAATTCCACCGCACTTTTTAATAAATCTTGATTTTTAGCCCGAAAAATGTATAATTCTCGGGCTTTTTGTCTATATATACAGAGAAAAAAGTAAGCATTCCTGCTCCTTCGATGCAGGTTTTCTTTTATTATTAAATACTTAGAGGAAGGTTATGGTAACCATTCGTTTAACTCGTGGCGGAGCTAAAAAACGC
>NZ_CAMEFX010000057.1 GCF_945915845.1 uncultured Actinobacillus sp.
GCAAAAAATAAGCTCCGCCGCAGCCTTTTATTGAAAGATAAACAGACCCTAAAAATAAGGGGCGAATTGTTTTTTTTCGCCCCTTGTTATTTGGATATTATTTTTGCGTATTGTAAGCCTCTAAAGCACGTAATGAGTAGGTATAAGCCGCCCCGGCATTTAAGGCGATAGCCATAGCTAATGCAGCGGATACTTCTTCTTCCGTTGCTCCGGCTTTTACCGCGGCTTCCGCGTGAACACCGATACAGCTTTCGCAACGTGTGGTGACAGCTACGGCTAATGCGATAAGTTCGCGTGTTTTAGCATCTAATACATTTCCTTCTGCTGCAGCGGCATTAAGTGCTTGATAGGCTTGTAACATTTTCGGATGTTTTTGACCTAATTCACCAAATGATTTTTTGACATGTGCCACGTCTTCTTTCCAATTTGCAAACATAAATTTCTCCTTGATAGTTAGGGTTTGTTTATCTTTCAATAAAAAACTGCGTTGTCGCCTAAAAAAGCCATCGGCTAGGCGTAAAACGCCGTTAATAGTGGGACTATTGACAAGTTTTACAACGACGGCGAGGGCTTTTTTAGGCACAACCCGAAGGGACGGGCTTCTTTTTTGCCCACTCTGCGTTAAAAAAACTTTGTTTAGAATGACTAAACGGCAGTTTTTTTGCCTTAATTGGGCAAAAAATAAGCTCCGTCGCAGCCTTTTATTGAAAGATAAACAGACCCTAGTTTAAGACAATATTCGTGACATTTCTACTTTTCTGCATTTCAGTAGAAAGTGTGGTGGAATTTTTGTTGTATTTTGTTCTTTGCTCATCATATAACGCTTTGCGATAAGTATCTACCCATATTGCGGTTGCACTGCACACTGCAACAGGCATAATCACTAAATTGACGATCGGTATGAAAGTGCAAAGTGTGACTAAGGTGCCGAATAGTAAGCTTTGCGAACGATTTTGTGCAAGTTTAAACCGCATGGTTTTAAAAGGAATTTTATGGTTATCAAAAGGATAATCACAATACTGAATGGCTGTCATCCAAGCACCGAAAATAAATGCCACAATCGGCACAATACTTTGCCCTACCAAGGGCATAAAACCAAGTAAAAACAAAATGATATATCTAGGCAAACTATAGCAAAGTTTTTGCCATTCACGGGCTAACATACGTGGAATATCTTTAATAAAATCCCAGGTGCTTGTTTCAATTAAGACTTCGCCGGTGAGCATTTTTTCAACTTTCTCAGCTAACAAACCATTAAAAGGCGCGGCAATAAAGCCCGATAGCATCGTAAATGAAAAGTAGAATAACATCAAAATCAGAGCAAATGAGACAATAAATAATATGGCACTCATCCAGCTTAACCAATCGGGTAAAAAGCCTATGACCCAGTCAATCATATTTTGAGCCTGTGCAATAAATAAGCCCAATAGCCCGAGCATAAGGATAATGTTTAGGATAATCGGCATAATAACAAAACGTCTTAAGCCTGATTGAGTAATTAAATACCACCCCATCATAAAGTAGCCAAAGCCTGATTTAATCTCTTTTTCGTTTAGCATGTTTATTTCTCTTTTTTATGGAAATGCTCCGTATAAGGTAGAGGGATTTTTTATAAATTTCAAGATCCATAATATATGGAATTATGATAAGCTAACGCCCATTAGGTTGTTAAAACAGGAGCGTAGCAATGGAATTAAATACGATCTTAATTATTTTGGGCATTATCGCATTAATTGGGTTAGTTGGGCATGGTATTTGGTCAAATCGCCGTGAGAAATCGCTTTATTTTGATAATGCCAATGCATTTAGCCGAGAAACCCAACGTACAACATTGAAATCATCAGAAGCCGCAGTCCCTGATTTCGCTCAAAAGCCGCAAGGTCAAGCGTTGCAACAAGAATTACAACCGGAACAACCTACGTTACAGCAACATATTGTAAATGCAACGGATGCTTATGCCTGTGGAAATACAGCACAGTCTGTTAATGATATTCGCATTTCTATTCCTACTATGGCGAATGTGGCGGCACAGCAAAATGTTATGCCGCAACAAGCCGTTTCTCGTCCAGTGGTACAAGAAGTCGAAAAAATATCTGTGAATACGCCAATTCACTATGAATATAAGCCTGAAGTTAAACCGTCTTCAGCCAATTTAGCTGAGAATAATTTAGATGAATTGGCTCGTTTTGATAATACGGAAGAGGGGATTCATCAAGCGACACCTGAAATTCAGGTTACCTTGCAAGAATCAGCGGTATTCAATTCTCCTATTTCTCAGGCCAAACCCATTGAACCCGTAGTCACACCAACCCCTGAGACTTATGTGACAGAAAATCCGGCGGAAGATTATATTATGCTGTATGTAGTGGCAGCTGAAAATCGTTTATTCCAAGGGGGGCAATTACATCAAGTGCTTGAGCGTGAAGGGTTTATTTTAGGTCGGGATGCGCTTTATCATCGTCATCTTGATTTAACGGTAGCAAGTCCGGTGATTTTTAGTGTAGCAAATGTTGATCAACCGGGTAGTTTTCCGGTGCATCATATGCATGATTTTTCTACAATTGGCGTGGTAATTTATATGCAATTACCGTCAGTAGGTAATAATCGTGTGAATTTGAAAACGATGTTGAAATCAGCGAAAAACCTAGCGGCTCAATTAGGTGGCTTTGTGTTAACGGATGAAGAACAAGAGCTAGATGAAAATGCTGAGCAAGATTATCTTGCGCGTGTTTAGAGTAGGGTCTGTTTATCTTTCAAAAAATAAGCTCCGCCGCAGCCTTTTATTGAAAGATAAACAGCCCCTAAGATAAGCTATTTTTTAACCGCACTTTCGATCCCTATTCAAAGTGCGGTTTGTTTTCTAAGAGTTTTAACTATGACAACCTTATCAAATCAAATCAATCAATTACGCGAAACTTTGCGTTATCACGAATATTTGTATCACGTGCTAGATGCGCCTGAAATTCCGGACAGCGAATATGATCGTTTATTTCATCAATTAAAAGCCCTTGAGCAACAACATCCGGAATTGATTACCCCCAATTCACCGACCCAACGCGTAGGAGCAAAACCCTTGTCAGGCTTTGCACAAATTACGCATGAAATTCCGATGTTATCCTTGGATAATGCCTTTTCTGATGAAGAATTTCAGGCTTTTGTGAAACGTATCCAAGATCGCTTGACGGTATTGCCTGAAAAATTGGAATTTTGTTGCGAACCGAAATTAGACGGTTTGGCGGTGAGTATTTTGTATGTGAACGGCGTTTTAACTCAAGCAGCAACCCGTGGCGATGGCACAACGGGGGAAGATATTACGCTTAATATTCGCACTATTCGAAATATTCCTTTACAGCTTTTAACGGACAATCCACCAGCACGTTTGGAAGTACGCGGTGAAGTATTTATGCTACAGGCGGGGTTCGAGAAATTAAATGAAACTGCTTTGGCAAAAGGCGAAAAAACCTTTGCCAATCCACGCAATGCCGCAGCAGGTTCGTTGCGTCAGTTGGATCCTAAAATTACCAGTCAACGTCCGTTGACTTTAAATGCTTATGGCATTGGTGTGGCGGAAGGAGTGGAATTGCCTGATACCCATTATGCGCGCTTACAATGGTTGAAATCCTTAGGTATTCCGGTCAATCCGGAAATCCAACTTTGTGATGGCGTTGAAAACGTGTTGGATTTTTACCGCACTATTCAACAAAAACGCCCGAATTTAGGCTATGACATTGACGGCACTGTGCTGAAAATTAACAGTATTGCCTTGCAGCAAGAATTGGGTTTTATTGCTAAAGCACCGCGTTGGGCGATTGCCTATAAATTCCCTGCACAAGAAGAAATGACGGTGTTGAATGATGTGGAATTTCAAGTGGGACGAACAGGGGCGATTACGCCTGTGGCGAAGTTGGAGCCCGTGTTTGTGGCAGGGGTCACGGTGAGTAACGCGACCTTGCATAATGGCGATGAAATTGAACGCTTAAATATTGCTATTGGTGATACGGTCATCATTCGCCGAGCAGGGGATGTGATTCCGCAGATTATCGGCGTGGTGCATGATCGCCGTCCGGCAAATGCAAAACAAATTATTTTCCCAACGGTTTGCCCTGTTTGTGGCTCTGCGGTAACACGCATCGACGGCGAGGCGGTGGCGCGTTGCACCGGGGGATTGTTCTGTGATGCGCAACGTAAAGAAGCGTTGAAACATTTTGTATCTCGTAAGGCTATGGATATTGACGGCGTGGGGGCGAAATTAATCGAGCAGTTGGTGGATCGTGAACTCATCCATACGCCGGCGGATTTATTTAAATTAGATTTAATCACCCTAATGCGTTTAGAACGTATGGGCGAGAAATCGGCGCAAAATGCCTTAGATAGCTTAGAAAAAGCGAAGAAAACCACTTTGGCACGCTTTATTTTCGCGCTAGGTATTCGTGAAGTGGGCGAAGCGACCGCGTTGAATTTGGCCAATTTCTTCAAAAATTTAACCGCACTTCAGCAAGCGACCTTTGAACAACTGCAACAAGTGCCTGATGTAGGCGATGTAGTGGCAAACCGCATTTTAGCTTTTTGGCAGGAACAACATAACTTAGATGTGGTGAATGATTTAATCGCGCAAGGTGTGCATTGGGACGATGTGGAAGTGAAAGAAGTGAACGAAAATCCATTCAAAGACAAAACCATTGTACTCACCGGCACATTAACTCAAATGGGGCGTAATGAAGCCAAAGCCTTGTTGCAACAACTGGGGGCGAAAGTCACAGGTAGTGTTTCTGCGAAAACTCATCTTGTGATTGCCGGCGATGCGGCTGGTTCAAAATTGACTAAAGCGCAAGAATTAGGCGTGGAAGTGTGGGATGAACAGGCATTCTTGGATGGGGTGAAACCTTATTTGAGTTAAGCGATAACCTAGCACGAGCGGTGCTAGGTTAAACTCGCTATACCGTTTATCTCAATTTGCTACACGTTGAATTAATTGCTCAAAACCTGCTTCATCATACCCCTCTTCATAGAGTGCATCTTCGGCAGAAGCATAAAGTTCATGGTTGCTCAATGCCGGGCAGCCGTATTGTTCCAATTTGCTTTTGGTAAAACTAGAACGATAGGCAGAACTGGCGTTGTTTAAACTGATAACGCCAATGGTATTGTTTTTACATTGCTTTTTATTGATAAAGACTAAGTTATAGCCTGATTCGCGAATATAACCTGTTTTATTAATTGCCGCTGCAAACATTTCTTCACGCACTAGTTTATTGGTGTTTTTCACAAACACATTTTGTCGCCCGGCTTTGATATAGGTGGCAGACGTATTGGATAAGGCTTGGATTTGTGGTTTACCTAGGGAATATTTGGCAAGTTTGACTAAATCCATCACGCTAGAGACGTTTGCACTAGATAATCCTGAACTGTCACTAAAACGAGTGGATGTCATTCCTAATTCACGTGCTTTTTCATTCATTTTTTGGATGAATTGCATTCGGCTCATACCAGTTGCCCGAGAAAGCGCATGAGCAGCATAATTATCAGAATGCACTAGCATTGCTTTGAGTAATTCGTTACAAGCGATCGGAGTGTATCTTGGTAATTTGGTACTGGTGCCTTTGATGTAGTCTGTATCTTCTTCTGTGATGGATTGAGTGCAATTTGCCTTTTTGTTGTGTTCCAAAAAGACATTGGCAGTCATTAATTTGGTCACCGAGGCGATAGGTTGAACATGGTGTGGTGAGCGGCTTTCTAACACTCTGTCATGAGTGAAATCGTATACTACATAGGATTGCGCCATTGTTATAGCTGGAAATAACATCAGAATAGAAAGCAGTTTTTTCAGCATAAATCACACCAAATTGAGATAAAACACAAAAATTGTAGGTATTTTAGCAGTTTTTTAAAAGATAAACAGACTTATTCTTGTGAATTTTTAAATGCAAGATATTCTTCCAAAATTTCAATCGCTTCCAAGCAACGTTGTCGTCTAGTGCGTGTTTGTTCAATAAGGTTTCTATAGTGGGTCTGTTCAATTTCTGATTGGGCTTGTGTCAATAAATCCTTTTGTTCATTAAGTTTATCGTTTAATGCTTTAAGTGCATCATAATATTTCTCTAGCCGTTCTCTAGGTGGAAGCTTGTCTAATTCTGCTTTACGCTGTTCACGCAAGCTGAGCTTGGGCTGAGAATGGGATTTTTCTGATATCTCAGGTTTTGTTAGCGCATCAGACAGTGCCGCGCATTGGGCGAGCAGCTTCTCAGTAAAGAACGTGGTTTGCACAAGAGCATTTTCATTTAGTTGCTTTAATTGAGTGAGTGAGTCATCGAGCTCTTTGAGATAAAAATCCACGGATTGAAAATTTTCGCTAAATACCATCGGGTCAAATTTAGCATAAACGACTTGACGCCCTTGGGCACGATAGCAGGCCTTGAATTGTTCGACTGCTTGTGAGAGTTGTTTTAAAAGTGCGGTGTGATGTTGATTCATTTTGATGATTAATGTGGGCAACGAATAACACCATTGCCCACCGGATATAAAATTATAAGGTCATTGCGGCAATCCAACCGAACACAATCAATGGAATGTTGTAGTGAATAAAGGTGGGTACAACGCTATCCCAAATGTGATCATGTTTTCCATCCACATTTAATCCCGATGTTGGGCCTAAAGTTGAGTCTGAAGCCGGTGAGCCTGCATCGCCTAATGCGGCCGCAACCCCTACGATAGACACGGTTGCCAATGGTGAGAAACCGACTGCTAAGCAGAGTGGTACATAAATAGAGGTAATAATTGGCACAGTTGAGAATGATGAGCCAATGCCCATGGTGATAAACAAGCCAACTACCAACATTAAAAATGCGGCTAAGCCTTTATTATTTTGACCTAAACCTTGACTGAATGTTTGAACCAGTGTTTCCACGCCACCTGTGGCTTTAATCACTGCGGCGAAACCTGAAGCCGCAATCATCACAAAGCCAATCATTGCCATTAAGCGTAAACCTTGTTGAAAAATATCATTACTGTCTTTCAGGCGGAAAATACCACAAACACTAAAAATCACTAAACCTGCAAGACCTGCAATAATGGTTGAGCTGGTAAATAATTGCAATGCAAAGGTCACAAAAATAGAGGTAATGCTCACCCCAATATGGAAGGGTTTGATATTGGCAATATGTTGTTCAATTTCTGCAGTTGTTGGTTCTGCCGTATGGACAATATATTCACGGGGTTTACGATAGGTGATGAAAATCGCAGTTAACAAACCTAATGCCATGCCAATAACAGGAATGGTCATTGCCATAGAGATTTCGCTGACAGTGGTTTGTAAGCCTAATGTTGCACCGGCTTCATTGATATTTTTCATCAAAATGCTTTCGATAAAAATCTTACCGAAACCGACAGGCAAATACATATAGGTTGCGGTTAAACCAAAAGTTAATACACAAGCCACTGCACGGCGGTCGATTTTTAAACGATTAAGAATGCTTAACAATGGCGGCACGACAATAGGAATAAAGGCAATATGCACAGGAAGTAAGTTTTGTGATGAAATCGAAAATGCCACCAATACAGCTAAAATAAAGTATTTAAAGCCGGCTACTGATTTTCCTGTAGGGGCTTTGCCAAGACGTTTGATCACTTTGTAGGCAAGTAAATCAGTCACGCCTGATTTTGAAATCGCTACCGCAAAGGCACCGAGAATGGCATAGTTCATTGCCACTTCGGCACCACCGCCTAAGCCACCGGTAAACACTTTGATGGTTTCAGATAGACCTAAATTTCCTACAAAACCTGCCACTAAGGCCGAGATAATAAGTCCAATGACAACATTGACGCGCAACAAGCTCAGGGCGAGTAGCACGATAATGGATATAACAACGGGATTGGTTAGCATAAATTTTCCTTGATTTTATATTGTGTTGAGTTTGTAAAAAGTGCGGCTAAGTTTCCGCTTGTTTTGCCATGTGTGGAAAACCACCTAGTGATTTCAAATGGTTAACCATATAACAAAACAGTTCGGCGGTTCGTTCAGTATCATAAAGTGCCGTATGCGCTTGCTTTCCGTCAAAAGGAATGTTTGCCGCTTGGCAGGCTTTCACTAACACCGTTTGTCCAAACATTAAACCGCTTAAACTTGCGGTATCAAAACTCCCAAAAGGATGAAACGGATTGCGTTTAACTCCGGTACGTTCAGCGGCAGCCATCACAAAACCTTGGTCAAAGGCAGCGTTGTGCGCCACAATAATAGAACGTTGGCATCCCGCGTCTTTTTGCCCTCGGCGTACCATTTGGAATAAGCCGGTTATAGCGTCCAGTTCAGAAATCGCGATTTCTTGACGCAAAGGGTTATTCAAATCAATACCATTAATCTTCATGGATTCCGGGTTGATACAAGCCCCTTCAAAGGGCTTAATATGGCAATGATAAGTTTGGTCGGGAATTAAATTTCCCTGTTCATCCATTTTAAGGGTAATTGCCGCAAGTTCAAGCAAGCCATCAGTCTGGCAGTTTAATCCTGCGGTTTCTACATCAATGACCACGGGATAATAACCACGAAAACGATTTTTTAGCAGATTATAATCTACCGTTTCTGTTATTGCTTCACTCACTGCTTAGTTACCTAATGCCGCTTTAGCATTTTTATTTTCAATAAATTCGATTTTATAACCATCAGGGTCTTCCACAAAGGCGATAACTGTTGTCCCACCTTTAACAGGGCCGGCTTCACGCGTCACTTTTCCACCATTGGCTTTTACTGCTTCACAAGTGGCATAAATATCATCCACACCAATAGCAATATGTCCATAGGCAGTCCCAAGCTCGTATTCCGTCACGCCCCAGTTATAGGTTAATTCAATGACCGCGGCTTTATCTTCATCGTCATAACCTAAAAAAGCCAAAGAATATTTGTATTCAGGGTTTTCACTGGTGCGTAATAAACGCATACCTAAAACATCTTGATAGAATTTGATTGAACGCTCTAAATCGCCCACGCGGAGCATGGTATGTAAAATTCGCATATTGTTGTCCCTAAGATTTGATAAAAGTGCGGTCAATTATGCCATAGATTTATGCGCAGAAGAAGTGTGTGAATATTAACTTGCATTTTCGGGGGGGGGGGGGGGGGAGAATCCTGCTGAAATAATACGTGCTGTGAGCTTGTGCTTGTAGCATGTTATTTTTTCACTGTAACATTTAGAACAAGGAGTATGTAGTATGTTCTCATTTTTGAAAGCATCACCGCCGGCGCCGAGAATTGATTCTTCT
>NZ_CAMEFX010000058.1 GCF_945915845.1 uncultured Actinobacillus sp.
GATTGATAGAGTGCTCGGAATAAATTGTCATCTAGCCATCTTGCCAGTTCCCACCAAAATGAGAGAAAGAAGATCGCAAATTGCACAAAGGACAGCGTCACGATCGCTTTGACTTCATAACGTCCCAGCACAATGACAATCGGCGTGGCAATGGTAACAATCGTTAATAAAATCCCTTGAATCATCGGCAAGACTTGACGAACGGCATCTAAACCCGGTGCAGATAATACATTCGTCAACACCGCACCAACGCCTTCCGTCACTTTGGTGACCATACCTGTGGATGTGGAACTGTAATTGGTATACACATGACCATCAGAGACTGTAATATTTTCAGGTTTAACCAACGCACGTAACACAGACTCACTATAGGCGGCATCCGACTGAATCAAGCCCACTAAGCGCGTAGAAAGATTCGGTTTAACTGCGGCTAAAATACGGTATTTTAAGCCAATATTATTATCTGCCCACCAGTTTTGACAGTTCGGGAAACCGCCTGTGCCTTGATTGGGTAAGCCGGCATCGCGCGTGGCGTCATAGGGCCATTGCGAACGGGGTAATTTTGAGCGATAACGCGGATAGAAGTTACTCACTAAAATTTGAGAGCCAATCCAGTCCACATCACGCGCTTCTTCTTTACTCATAGGCAAGGCATCTTGTTTAAGTTTATTCCGCGCCGGGATAAAGCATTGTTGCACAAAATCTTGAATTTCTTGGCGTAATGTAGGGCTTTCAATTTGCGTATTTTGGACTTCAAAACGCAACTGACGAAAATCCATCCCACAAGGAATCGCGGCGATTAACCCATGGGTAAAGCCTTTTCCTGCCGAGTGCATAAATGCCCACCAAAGGGGAAGTTTCACCGTTTTATTGTTCATTTCACTCACGGTCTCAGAAAGATTCGAGTCTTTCGGTGCAATGTTTACTTGACGCGCGCAAAATTGGTCGTGCGTCCCCATGTCCGGTGCCGTAAATGCCATTGTATTAAAATTTACCGTAAACAAAGGATAACAGGTCATAAAAATTAAAAAGACCGCAAGGTATAATTTATTTTCAAGCCAACCTGCCAATAACCGCCCTTTATTCCCTTCATCATCGCCTTGTTCGCGCGCTTTCATAAATAACGCACCGAGCTGGAACACCAAAGGCAAGATGAAAAAGCCTGAATCCACTAACAATGCCCAGGCTTGATTATTCATCATCCAAGCAAAGATAGTCATAATGTATTCAAAATAATTATCCACTGTTAAACCGAGAGTCATATTTTCTCCTATACCGTGAGCTTCATGATTTCAAACAGCCCGAGACAACAGGCGTAAATTTTAAGCACACGCCAAAGTGCGCGTTGGTTTTCTTCGTTGTCACTCCGTTTAGCCAGTTTATAAATAAACCACGCACCGAATCCGTAAATCCCCCAACGGATGACAGACCAAAAGAGCCAATGCTGTTGAAGATGTACGTTGATCTCACTTAAATCTACGCCTAATTCCATCGAGATCGCCGCAAGGAAGAACAGTGCCAGCATAAATAGCGCGCTGGCAAACATGTATTTCCCCAGGCTTAAGGCAAATTTCCCGATTTTTTCTTTTTGGGAAGTATGTTTTTTATTCAATTCATTATTCATAACAATAATCTGCTTAGTTTCAAAAAGTTAGCCGTTTTTTACCGCACTTTTTCACGGTTTATCCACAAAGAATGTGAGTAAATACGCGTAATGAGACATCATTGCGCTTCATCATGGCTGTCCGGCGGTGACAATTCCGCTTGTAGCTGCGCTTGAAGAGCCTGCGCTAACCAATAGTAATCAGTCGTATCGGCAACAAAAAAGTACAATCTTGGGGATGTAGCATCCCATTTAGGCCATTCGGTATAACCGGCAATGACAAAGGTGACCGTCAAAATGTCGTTTTCACCTTGTAAATGCCATTTGATATAACTGGTATTCATCACACGGTAAGGATGAACATCAAAGGCAAGAACCTGACCAATTTGCGCTCGAATAAACTGCACAAAAGTATTAAATTGGGTTAAATGCGCTTCGGGCAGGGTATTTTGCACCTGCGTCAGATCGGTGGAATACGCATTGACGTTAAATAAATATTTCGGATTAATCGGCATAAATCCCCCTGGCTTTATCAATATTTTCAGCAACTTTAATGGCCGCATCTAATTCTGAAATCCCATATTTTTGCATGAGTGCCGCACGCTCTGCTTTTTCTTCAGGTTCTGTCATCGCCAACGCCAAATAAAGACTAGGCGGCACCACTCTAAATAAGGCTTCCATTTTGGATGCCAGTACCACACCTTCCGTGTATTTACGGTTTTCTTTACGTGTAGAAAGTAGAAGTGTGGTTTGTTCATCCGTCAGTTGTTTAAAGCGACTGACTTGTGCCACTTCGTCTTTTTCCAAATATAAAAGCTCCCACCATTCCAACATAGAAAGCAGTTTTTGTGCTTCGTTAGGGAAGTCTTTCATATTTTGCGTTGCCAGCCACAACCAAATCCCCAATTTACGCCACATTTTGCCCCCTTTAGCGAGAAAGCGTGCAAGCATCGGGTTAACGGTAATAATGTGAGCTTCGTCCGTTACATTCACGATAGGACGTCCTGAATATTGGTATTTTTCCCCGAGACTGTTGATATGGTTAATGAGTGAGATGTAGGCAATGGATAATTGCGCTTCATAGCCTTCTCGTGCCAGTGTCGCTAAGTCTACAAGGGTAATATCAGCATCAGGCCAGATTTCCCCTTCTCGGTTAAATAACTCCGCGTCAAAGCTACCAGGTTGGCAGAATAAGCCCATAGCTTCTCCCATATCATAGGCGCGTTCACGGCGCGCTTGTGGGAGCGAGCTATCTTGTGACAAACGATAAAATGCGTCACGGACATCTTGTGTGAGCGTGGTTCTGTTTTCTTCGAGTGTTTTTTGTGCGGCTAAAATGATGGCTTTACGAATCATCGCTTCATCGGAGCGTGTCATCTTTTCATCTTCCTTGATACGTCCGCCTGTGATCATTAAGCGAGTGGTGATTTCCATTTCACCGAGAATATCGCGCTGATCATCACCTTCTGCCATATCGGAGTTTATCTCGTCTTTGATGAGTTCAGCGCGTTCCACATCTGCTAATTTGGTATCATCATTGACCTGCTCATTCAGCTCTTTTTGTGTTTTGGCCAACTGCGGGTCGTTGATTAATTTGTGACAATCGGCAAATAAAGGAAGCGATACGCCGCTACCCGGTTTTAAAACGACATGATTAACCGTTAAGCCATAACGCTGCGCATATTCAGCAAACAACCCAAATGAGTTACCTGCTTCAATAATGAATAAACGTGGACGATGAATCGCCATGAGCTGTGCCATTTTGCCTAACAAGGTCGCCGATTTCCCGGCCCCTGTTGGCCCTAGGATCAAACAATGCCCACTTTTTGCACGGTCATCTTTATTTAACGGATCAAAATCCAATGGCGCACCGCCACGATTGAAATAGGTGATCCCGGGATGACGCGTCCCAATGGAACGCCCAAATACAGGCAGTAAATTGGCAATGTGTTGGACAAAATTGAGTTTGGTGTAAACATTATGTTTATCATCCGTTGGGTTGAAACACATCGGTAACCAACGAAGATAGCTATTTAATGGCGCCACTTCCGCGCCATCACGAATAGGCACCAACCCGGTTGATTGTAAAATCGTCCGCAACTTACGTCCGCGCCGTTGTAATTCATCTTCATCTTTGGCATGCACATAAAACGCCATACTGGAACGATACATTTTATGCTTTTCTTTCAGATATTCTTGTACGCGGTCGCAGTCCAATCGGGCATAAACCGAATCGGTATTATCCCCGAGCGAGCGTTCACGAATGGCTTGAATATGACTTTCCAGTAAATCCTGTGGATAGATGACAACCGTCAGTGCCATGATGACGCCTTCAGGAAGGAGGTCAAATAAGGCATTGACGTTATCCCCACGTTTCACTTCACCGGTTAAATGTCCCACTTCAGGCACACGGCGTAGGGAATCAACCATGATGACTTCATGGGGTTGATTATCAAAATACCAATAATTTCCCTTTGTTTGCGGTGAATTGACCAACAGCGTTTCGGCAAAGTCATTCATCATGCAAACATCATCGTCATCATTCGTTGTCCGTTCGGTGTAATGACAGGTTTTATAGAATTCTTCCGGGTGATCAAAGAGCGTGGGGGCAGGATTAAACCAACGCAACAACCATTGATGTACCGCATTGCCATCTAACCGCCGTGCTTTGACGCCTGCGCTTAATAACGCATTGGTAATACTTTCACAAGTGGCATTTAAATCTTCGAGCGTTAATTCAAAATTCGCGCGTCTATCGACATAGCGATATAACACCATACGCGTACGGCGTTGTTGTCCACGCCATACTGTACCTGTGACCGATTTATCTTCAAAGAGCCCTTCTTTTTTCGAAATATCACGCAAATGTTTTGCCATAATTTTGAGCCATTGCTCTGAGAAGTCACTGCCTTGTGGCAGCGGACGGACGTATTGACGTAAAATGTCCACGTATTCCATGGAAATCTCGTCATCTTGACAATAAAACTGCACCACCCAAGGGTTAGTATCAAATTCGGTAAAACTGTCTTGAATGGCGTTACAGACCTGTGTACGAACTTCTTTTAAAAACTGGGGAGAACGACCTTCTGTGCCGACCACGGTCAACTCAAATACCGCCCCCATTGAACGCCCATCTTCTAAGAGCAACGCTTTTTGGTCATCTAAAAATTCGACCCAAGGCAATTTATCCACGAAGGAATCTTGCGCTTGATATTGCTGTAAATGCGCTGCTTGTGTGTAATTTCCTTGGCGTTTTAAAAAAGGGATGTCGTTAGGAGAAATCGCCACATTCTCAGTGGAATGTGGCGCATCGTTCATCTCGTTTTGTGCCGTTTGCTCGACAGGCGAAGTGCGGTCAGACGCACCATCAAAAGTACGGTCAATTTTGGACTTTTTTTTAAGCCCTAATGACGTTAATAAATTATCCATGGTTGACATAGTTTATCCCCCTAGTATTGACGCGTACGTTCGCCGGGTTGTGCATATTGCACGCGGCCATAAAATGGAAATACCGTGGTATAGCCCGGTACAGGCATCGGTTCCGCATGATCGGTCAAGTGGGGGAAAATAAACATGCTCAAATCCGGGTTAGGTAAGCGCGGAAAAAGATTAGTCGCTTCATTGGTTGCCGTGCGCGTATACGCATTATTTTCGCTGTAATTGGCTTCTGCGCTCTCCACAGGGCGCACAAATTGCAAGGCATTACGCGCTTCCATTAAGGTCGCACTGCCTTGACCGGTTTGACCGCCGCCTTTTTGCCAAATATCAACCATAGTTTGGTCACCGACAGGCAATAATTCATCTTGTGATGTGGCACATCCTGTTAAGCACACAGGGAGTAATACAAAAAGCATTTTTAATTTCATAAATATTCCTTACTTAAACCTTCGTTAAGCGAGTTAAGCCGCATTAATCTAATTTATTTTTTGCACCGGTTGTTTGATATTTCACTTTGCGCGCGCCGGTGTCATAGTCAATATTGAGTGATTTGGTAATATGTACGGCGACAACCTGACCCGGGGGAACATAAATAGCGTCAAACATTTGACCATAACGCGCACGTAACCAAGCAGCGGCTTCATTAATACCGCCGCCTAAAGCTTGACCTAAGATGTATTTACCTTGGTCACCGGTTACCGCACCCACAACGGAATTCCCTTCGATCACCGTGGTTGTTTGTCCTTGTGCAAAACCTTGCGCAGCGGCACTTGCCCCTGAGAGTAAGAATTGTGAGCTTAAGAAACTGGCAGCATTGCTTTTGCGTTCCCCGGGAATACAAGGCACGCCTTCAGGGTTAGAAAGCCAACCAATACCTTTGGTACTATCCGCACTACTTGAGTTATTGCCTGTATCAGGTAAGGTGCGAACACGACCATCGCTAAAAATAAAGGTCATATCTTCAACTTTGCCTTTCACACAAGAAAGCGTCCAGTCACCGGATGCCGTACCTGAGACAATTGCGCCTTCCACATCAGGTAAATCAATCCCATTGGCCATGAGATTTTCTTTCCCGATCATAATTTTAAAGGGAAACGGATCGGTAACCGCGCCTTCAATTGGCACGCGTCCAATCAAGGCGGTCATGGCCGTTGAACCGGTTAAAATACTGTTTTTGGGAATGGTATAAACCGGTTTAACGCTGTTTTTTTCTCGCTCGCCTAATGTCCCACTTTTACGCGTAGAAATGTCATCTGCGGCTTTGCCTAGCACGGAATCATCTAATAATTTAAAGGGATTGGCTGCTTGTGGTTTGGCATTTTGCGTCCCCGGGGGAACAATATTTCCACGGTCATCCACATATTGCACATCATCAGGATCGATCCATGACATCCCGGTATTACTCATCTCGCCAATACTGCTCAAGGGACTTTTCGAGCCGGGTAAACGCTCACCATCCAATCCTAAACCAATGGGAATATCCCCATTATCAGTTGGTTGTGATGATGGTTGTGGGAGGGTGGGTTGAACAGTTTTCGCGAATTCAGAAAATTTACGCTCAAATTCCATTTCAAGTTCTTGACGTTTTTTCGCAAATGCATCTTCAACTTGTTGATTAATATGATCGGAGTTACTTTGTAAAATACGATTTTCATTAAGCAACCGCGTGTTATCATTTTTCACTTGTTGCATGGCTTCTTTGGCTTTTTTCATTTCACTGACCAAGGTTTTGATCGTATCTTGCGGTGTATCGCCATCCACGAGATTTAATTCGCGGCGTTCTTCATCCGTCAGATCGTAAACCGTGTCATCAGGGGTTGCTTTAATCGTATTATCGGACGTGCCTTTCATCGCATATAACCCAATCGTGATTAACACCGCGACCGCAACAGGAACGCCAAACTTCAATAATCCATTCGATTTCATTGCACTCATCTTTTATCACCTTCTACGATTTTTTCTTTTTGGTTTTGCCGGTTTGCGTTGGCATAGATGGCAAAATAGCCCGATTAATGTCCCCTTCGGTGACTAAATAAACGACCGTGGTATCATCTAAATTGCCTGTTGCACCAATGAACGGATGCTGAAAGGTCGCGGCATAAAAACGTCCCTGCAAATAACGTGGATCTAATACCACTTGCTGTGCCGATAAATTTTTAATGCGTACCGCGGTCACAACATAACCATCAAGTCCCCAGCTTTCTAACGGCGTTGCACGCACATTTAAATTAGGGAGTAGGGTAGGAAGTGATTTTGGTAACTTCATCGCCACACGATGAACACCTTCAAGCGGTTCAACGGTACGTAATGGCGCATAGAGCGATTGTGCCGCATAACGTGTGAGTGCGGCTGGGGCCGGCAGTGCGCTACTTTTCGGTTTTGACGATTCGACCGTCTCATCAGATACGGTTGGTTCCACTACGTTTCGACTATTGTTTTCAACGTCTTTTTCCGTGATACGAATATCTTCTAATTTACCTGCGCGCGCATAACCTTTGAGATCTAACAGAATCAATTGTCCTGTTGCAATATCACGGAGCTGTACCCGACTTAACTCAAAAGGGGTTAGGGCAGTGAGATATACCGCACCGCCACTACTTTGTACGCGGATTTTGTCATTTAAGTTATTCGGAATACCGACTGAGACGTTTTTATCCAAGAATAGAATTCGTTCTTCCTTGACATTCAAATCAATTTGAAGCGGTTTACGCTCCCACTGCATCAGGATTTCTGCTTGTGCTGTGGACATCAATGCCGTTCCCATCAGTGCCATGGCCAATGTTTGTTTAAGCTGTTTTTTCATTATTTATTCTCCTTGGGGACGGTTATTTTTCCTGTGCAGGGGCTTTAAATTCGATACGTTGCGGCGTATAACGATAGCAATCTAACGCTAAGCCAAATGGGTTATTTTCAGGATCAATGTCAAAACGCACCACATGTAATGGATAACGAACCAATACGCGTTTAACAGGGTTATCTAAATAGTATTCATCTGTACTTAAATCTAAGTCGACATCCCAATCATCCTGACTGTTGATTTTGACGCGCTCTTGACTAAACCCACGTCCAGGTATTTCATAAACACCACGAACACGATCACGTAATTCCCCTTGCAGACGGCGTTGTGTATAGTCATCTTTTAAGAATTGATAGCATTTAGGCGTAAAGTACGCGCGCAATACTTCAATATTCTTTTCATAGTCTTTTTCGCCATCTGTCGGCCAACGATTAAGTTGTTGGAATACGTAAAAAGAAAAACTATAAACACTACTCGGGGGTACTTCCCACCAAGCGCGTGTCGAGCCTGAACGAAGATCAGGCGGATTATGGATAGTGAGCTTATCGGGGGCTTTATGCCAACCGTAAGCAATCACAATACAAAGAATAGACAGGATAGCGATGACAAGGCGTAAGCTTTGAATATGAAATCGCTCATTGACTAACGCATTTTTAAATTTACTCATAGACGTTCTCTTTTTGCACTGCGTTTAATTGACCAATAGTCAGATTTAGTAATGAATCGGGATGAAAAAAAACGAAATTCAAGATAGCGAGCTAACCAAGCTTCAGGTTTACCGCGCTTTAAACGGGAAAGGGCGAACCCACCAAAACGGATGCTGATAAAGCCAAATACCAACATTCCGGTGGGAATCATCGCCCAGTCCAGATTAAACAAGAACATGGTCAA
>NZ_CAMEFX010000059.1 GCF_945915845.1 uncultured Actinobacillus sp.
TATATTAGAAAGTGCGGCAAAATGAAAGAAATCAAATTAGGCATATCCCCTATAACCAATCAAATCTACGCAGGCTACACCAATAAAAGCGGTGAATTGTGGAAAGAAAAACAAGACGTTACTTTAATGGCGTTAGCCTGTGTTGCTCGATACTGCGAATTTATTGATGGCCCAGTGATTTTATCGGAAGGAGACAAAGCAAAATATGAAATAACAGTGAAAGTAATGAGATAGTGTATGAATGGAGAATAAAATGGAATCTTATAATCATGCCCAATTCCTTTCTAGTCTTATTCAGATTACGTCATTCATCGCTAATCGAATCAGGTACCTGTTATCTACGAATGAAATAGACAAAGCAGATGCTTTGTTAGATGTTATGAGTAACTTTACACTTTTACAATCGATAGCACTTAATGATAATAAGCTCCAAGACCTAAAATTCTTTCAGTCATTACTCAACTCACTTTCCTATTCAGAATTAAATGAACTTAAACATGTGATTAATTCTACAATTGCCATGATGGAGTATTGGAAATCATATGAAACTCTTTCTTTGTGAAAAGCCTTCTCAAGGTAATGATATTGCTAAAGTCTTAGGTGCAACAAAATTTGGTGATGGGTATTTATCTCGCGCAGATGGTTCAGTAGTTGTTACCTGGGCGGTTGGTCATTTGGTTGAGCAATATAGCCCTGAGCAATACAATCCTGATTATAAACAATGGCGTTTTGACGCATTGCCGATTATTCCTAAACAATGGGGCGTTTCGGCTAAAGCGAACGTCAAGAAACAGTACAATGTGGTGATGGCTTTAATTAAAAAAGCCAGTGTGGTAGTCATCTCTACTGACGCAGATCGTGAAGGGGAAATGATTGCGCGTGAACTCTTAGATCTTGCTCGGTATAAAGGCAACATACAACGTTTATGGTTAAGCGCGCTTGACGCAGAAAGTATTAAAAAAGCCTTATCGTCTATCAAAGATGGACGAGAAACCGAATCATTATATTATGCCGCATTAGCGCGTAGCCGTTCTGATTGGTTAATTGGCATGAATTTTTCTCGTCTGTTTACTCTACTCGCTCAACAACAAGGTTATATGGGGAAACCCTTAAGTGTGGGGCGTGTGCAAAGTCCAACACTTGCCATTGTGGTCAATCGAGACAAGGAAATTAAACATTTTATTCCTAAAGACCATTATACGCTGATTGTTCGCTTAACTAGCTCTCATGGCTCACCTTTTACGGCTCATTATGTTATTCCTGAAGCGGCGCGTGATGAAGATGGGCTTTGTTTAAATGCGGCAATCATACAAAAAGCGGCGAAAGATATTAATACGCTTGGTTCAGCTCAGATTATTAATATTGAAACAAAACGTGAAAAAAATGCACCGCCCTTATTGTTTGCATTAAGTGATTTGCAGTTTGAATGTAACCGTTTATTTGGGATGGGTGCGCAGCAAGTGCTAGATATTGCCCAATCTTTATATGAAACGCATAAATTGACAACCTACCCTAGAACAGATTGCGGTTATCTGCCTGAAGCGCAATTGGCTGAAGTGCCTAATGTTATTCAAGGATTGGTGAATACAGATCCATCTTTAAAAGGCATTGTTGGTAAATTAAATTTGACGCAAAAATCCAAAGCATGGAATGACAAAAAGATTACCGCTCACCACGGTATTATCCCAACCATAAAAGGCGGTGATATAGCTAAATTAAGTCCGTATGAGATGAAAGTCTATGATTTAATTCGCCGCCGTTATTTAGCTCAATTTTTACCTCATTTTGAAGTGGACAAAACAACTGTGCAGTTACAATCAGGTGCACATTCACTTATCTCGAAAGGCAAAGTCATTGTCGTTACCGGTTGGCAGGCATTGTTTCAAGGCGCGGAAAAAGATGAGAATGATGAATCAAATGATGGCCAAAAGCTCCCGAATTTGTCCAAAGGGGAATCTTGTTCTGTTACAGATACTGATGTCCGATCATTAAAAACATCCCCACCTTCGCACTTTACGGAAGGGACGTTGCTGAGCGCAATGAAAAATGCTGCGCGTTTTGTGACAGATGAGCAATTAAAACAACGATTACGCGAAACGGAAGGATTGGGGACGGAAGCAACTCGTGCCGGATTAATACAGGGATTGATTGATAAAGGTTTTTTAACAAAAAAAGGAAAGCAATTGCTTGCGACAGCACAGGCAGTTTCGCTGATTGATAGTTTGCCTAATTTATTAAAAGATCCGGGATTGACCGCACTTTGGGAGCAGGCATTGAATCAGATTGCGGAACGTTCCATGACATTAAATGAGTTTATGTCAAAACAGGAAATCTTTGTGCGTCAGCTAATGGATGTCTGTATGAAACAAGGCATAAAAATGGGGAATATTGAAACGAAAAAATGCCCTAAGTGCGGTTCACCCATGGTCAAAAGACAGGGTAAAACCGGGACAGTGTTTTGGGGATGTACTCAATACCCGAATTGTGATGGCGTTGAATTTATTGATTCTGAGAAAAAACGAAAAACACGCAAATCAAGTGGTACATCCTATAAAAAACGCATATTGAAATAATATCATCTCTATGGCTTTAAAATGTGCTAATATGTTGATGCTTAATACATTGTATGGTTAAGCATCCTTTTTTACTACCAGAGTTCACTGGTGAAAAATTGAACGCCCTTTATGCCGTAATGGCGTGCGATGTACCAATAAACGACCACTTAGTTATTGGATAATATGCGGTAGGAAAGCGTTATATCTTGGCAGGGTAACAAATTCTTTAAACATATTAGTTTGGTCTTTTTAAGGGAAGTACATACGGATGGTATGGCTTCCCTTAATTCTTGGTGAGAAGAATTATTTTGTGAGAAGTTTGAATTAACGATTGGGAATCCGATATAAATTGTCTATACTGCATTTGTGACGATAATATTTTGTTGATATAAATAATAAAAAATCGTACATAGATAAACTCCTTTGCCATTAAATGATGATGGGTCATTTAATGGCTCTTTTTTAGCTTAGTACAATAAAATGACGCTGGGCGATAACATCATCACAAAAAAAGTCTCTTTTGTGAATTTTTACTTTTAGCTATTTATTTTCTTAAAAATTGTTTACATTGCGTATCAAGACGAATTCCTTAGTGCTGTCGTTGATAGCAAGGAAAGTAGCCGGAGTCTGAAAGGTTACGGTTTTACTGCGGTAAAAATGACTCTTCCTTTAACACAATCGTGGTCTTGAGATTGTGGTTTGCGTAAGCAAATTGACCAATCCCTTAGCCATATATTGGCAAAAAACTCTTGGCTTTCTGTAAAAGAGTGCTCTTTTGAGTTGAAAGCATATATTACCTTATCATCAAACCATTTACCCTGACGGGAAACATTTTTCCCGAATTGGGTAGGAATGTTTCTCCGTCTTTTTTACATTTGGAGAAACATTATGAGTACTCAAAAACAAACTTCTTACTTCAATCTTCACACTTCTGGTATCGGTTATCTTAATGATGTTCGCATCATTGATACAAAGGGTGGTGACATCGTAGCTTGTCGTATCGCTGCATTAGTGGGTTCATCTGATAAGCCTGAATATCGTTATTTCGATATGAACGCTGCAGGTGAAGAAACAGCATCACTTATCAGACGCTGCAAAGACGCAGTAGACGCGAAAAAGAAAGTTCTTGTTTCGTTTGTCATGGCTGATATGTGGGTTGAGACTTTCACTTATAAGAGTGATAGTCAATATCACAAAAAAGGCGATACCGGTGTTAGTTTGAAAGGTCGGTTGATTCAAGTCAAATCAATTAAGATTGACGGTGAATCAAAATATGTGAAACAGTCCGACCCTGAATAATTATCACTTATCCATAAGGCTTGATTTCTTTTGAAATTAAGCCTTCCCTTTACTTAACGTAGGGATGATTTCCTACGTGAAATCATTCCTACCCATTTCATCAAAGGTGGTGAATGATATGTATCATCTAGCCAATCTAATTATACCTAAGCTTTTCATACCTAAAACATTACACCGTCTTGGTGAAGATCTTCGCAAAGCCGGTGCAATTGCAGGTATTGGATTTGTCGGTTTTGTTCTTCCTAATGATGGCATTGAGACGCTTGAGTCCTTTGCTTTAGTGGTGTTTGGCATATTGTCTTGGTGTATCGGCTTGTATTTTGAATACGTGGCCGATAAAATAGAAGCAAAGCCATTAACCGTCTTGAAGAGCAGAAAAAATAATAGGAGACAATTATGAACTGGGCACTTATATCCGCTATGGCAATGGTTCTTTTACCTGTCATTGCACTTGCCATTTGGGTAACTTGGTTCTATCGAGATGTGTTATTTGAAAATAAAAAATCTCGATAAATTTTCACATTAACCCGTTGGGGATATTTATCCCGATGGGTAAATCTCCCCAATATGATATATTTAGGAGATTTATAATGGAGTTATCTATGACACTACGTTTTGATAAATTACGTTTTGTTAAAAAAGTTCAGGCTGCAAATTGGGATGATAAATCTGAATTGGCAGAAACGTTAGCAGACGCCCTTGATGAAGCTCTGGAGCAGAGTCAAAATGAATTGTTAACTAAAACTGAATTTAAACAAGCCATGGCTGAATTACGTTCCGACTTTAAAGTCGAGATGGCTAATTTGGAAGCTCGTTTGATGACAACCTTAAATGCAACCATGTATAAAATGGCTGGTTTAATCATTGCAAGTGTTGGCGTATTAATGAGCTTGATGAAGCTTATCAATTAATATGATGAAATTATCTATGACACAGCGTTTTGATAAATTAGCGACTAAGGTTGATTTACAGCTTGAAATGGCAAAATTGAAAAATGAATTAACCACCGAAATGTATAAAATGGCCGGTCTTATTTTGGCTGGCGTTGGCATTTTGATGGGATTAATGAAGTTTATCAATTAATTTAAATCACACCCTTCAGGGATATTTATCCCTGTGGGTAAATCTCCCTGATGTTATTCAATAAGGAGATTTATAATGGAGTTATCTATGACACTACGTTTTGATAAATTGAAATTTGTGAAAAAACTTCAAGAAAGTGGTCAAGATGTAGCTCAGGCTGAAGCTTTAGCCGATGCCATTGATGAAGCACTTGAACAAAGTCAAAGTCCTTTAGCAACTAAAAGTGATTTAAAAGATCTTGAAGTTAAACTCACCACTGAAATGTATAAAATGGCCGGTCTTATTTTGGCTGGCGTTGGCATTTTGATGGGGTTAATGAAACTTATCAATTAGTGACTCAATTTATATCTACAGTAGAGATTCTTTATGAATCGTACTTTAATTGTGTTTGATATGGATACGCGCTGTTTAGAAGCACAATACCATCATCCAAACCGGAAAAATGCGTATGCGGATATTCAACGTATTCTTAAAAAACACGGTTTCACCAATATACAAGGTACTGTTTATTTAAGCAAAACAGGAATAAAACAAGCACATGGCACACTTGCGTTGCAAGAAGTTGCCGCTCGTTTTGAATGGTTTGCTCATTGCGTATCGAATATTCAATTTTATGAATTAAAAGATGATTTTAATGCGCAATTTATTGTTGATGGTGTACAACGTGCAAGAGAAGCGTTTAATCGCTCTATTGAAACGTTAAGAAAAGAGCTGCTTGATGCAGGTCTTTCTGAAAATAAAGTAGAAGAGATTGTGGGTAAACGACAATTTTCTCTACAGTACGCTCAAGAACAACAATTGTTATCTAAATAAGACCTTTCACTATCTACCCCCAAAGGGAAATACAACTCCCTTTTGGGTATCGTATTTCCCTTTATTTTTAGGAGAAATACGATGTCATTTTTCAATATACCACTTAATTGTTCACCGAAATGCAGTGCTTGGGAAGATATTCTTTATCATTACCGTGATTGGGTTAATGATGATGAAGTATGGGAAATAGCTCGGGAAAGTAAAGAGCTTCCTGTGCTTGGCAATGTCTATCAAAGTTTAGTGCTTGGACGAGTACTTTCACATTTCTGTGATGAAACAGGCTTAGAAGAGAATGATTTAGATATTTTCTTTTGGGTCAATTCGATTGATACACATTTAGTGATTAACGATTGGGATATTTGTACTGTCGATGATTACTGGAATTGTATTGAAAAAAATCGAGTTCATTAATTTATTTTTAACATTAACTACCCCAAAGGGAAATACAACTCCCTTGTGGGTATCGTATTTCCCTTTATTTTTTAGGAGAAATACGATGACTACTACAAATTCTTACGCTAAATTCGCACCAAATGTTTATGTTGCAAAATGCCCTGAAGCTCATGCTAAAGGTGAATGTATTGTATTGACGAGTAAATATGGCAATGAAACTGAAGTTGAAATCCATAATCTTGTTAAACAACAAGACGGATTTTTCTTCTATTCTTTCGTCCGTTGTGATGGCTTAAATAGTCAAACTCGTGCAGCAATGAAAGCAGAGCGTTATCAAGGTTATGCGCATAATGCAATGATTCGTAGTGAAAAATACTGTGAAGCTGCGAATGAAGGGCGCGAATTTCTTCGTTTAGCTGAACCAATTAAAATTGGTCATCATAGCGAAAAACGGCATCGTGCTTTAATTGAGCGTAATGCGCGCAGAATGGATAAGGCAGTTGGCGAAATGCGAAAAGCTGAAAGCTATAGCAGCAAGATTGCCTATTGGGAATCAATGGCGGATAAAATTGATTTATCTATGCCGGAAAGTGTTGAATTTTTCGAGTTTAAATTGGCGCAAGCTAAAGAAAAACATCAGGAATTAAAAACACATCCCGAAAAGCGTGCTCATGCTTACTCGCTGACTTATGCGAAAAAAGACGTCAATGAATTTGAGAAAAAAGTGAAATTAGCCAGATTACTTTGGGCGTAATCACTTTTATTATTCATTTCTATATTTACTCACCCCTATGGGAAACATAGCTTTCCTATTGGGGGAGACTTGTTTCCCTTTTTTATTGGAGAAACAAGTTATGTGTAAATTTTTAACTGCAAATGAAAATGCTGTAATTGAACAAGCGGCATTATTAATGGCTAAAGTGATGGAGCAATCCCCTGTTTATCAATCAGGGATAACTTTCAATGATCCGTCAATGGTGATGGATTTTTTGAAAATGAAATTAGGTTTAAAAGAGCGTGAAGAATTTATGGTGTTATTTTTAGATAACCAACATAAATTGCTTTCTGCTGAAATCTTATTTCAAGGCACAATCAATGCGACTGCGGTTTATCCAAGGGAAGTGATTAAACGAGCACTCGAGCTTAACGCAGCTGCATTAATTCTTGCCCATAACCATCCTTCCGGCCAAGTTACACCAAGTCAGTCTGATAGAAATATCACGACAAAAATCAAAGATGCAGCAGCACTATTTGATATTCGTTTACTTGATCACATCATTGTAGGCGGTACAACTACTTATAGTTTTGCTGAAAATCTTGATTTGTAATATCTCATTTTGATCTGCACCTTAACGAGCCGGCTGTTTCATCCGGCTCTTAGGGGCAGATCATGTTTTGATTAATCTTTCAAAATTGCTTCAACAATATCTTGTACTTCGGATAGAATATAATTCGGTACAACTTCTACTTTTTTAGCATTTCTACCCCGAAAATCAATTATTCGAGCTTGATATGCAACAATAACACCTTGCGTTTTGCAACCTGTTCCGCTTAGCGTTACAGCAAAACCATTTTCTCTCGCCAGTGCTGCATTACCTTGTGTAATTGGAGCTATCATCATAAATCCAAGTTCATGGAATTTACTACCACTCAAGACTAGTGCGGGGCGTTTTTCTCCTTGTAGTTCTTTTCCTACAACTGGATTTAAGCAAACGGTGATAATATCACCCCTTTTGAATTGTGATCTAGACATCAAATTTCTTGCCCTGTTGGAATAAGTGAATCCCATTCTTGAATAATGGGTAATTCTTTCGATGAAGTCATTGCAATGCGTTCATCTAAGGTTAGTCGTCTTTTACGGGGGGTATTTGGGATAATAACGACTCTAACGGTATCGCTGCTAATTTTTTCTAGCTCTAAAAAATCCCCTATATGCAAATTCATCGCGTCAGTAAAATCCTTTGGCAAACGGATCGCTTTGCTATTTCCCCATTGCTTTACCTGTAATCTCATATTCATATTGCATATAGCTGACAAAACACTTATCTTTCAATAAGCCCAAATTCAGCTTCTCCTAAGTTAGTTGAAATTCATAGTCAGACGTATCATTTAATGATACTGTTATCAATGTAGTTTTAAATTTTATTAATGTCAACTGATTTTCTCACATTACCAGTTCATCGCATGTCTATTTGTACTCGATTAAAGTCTTAAAATCACAAATTTAATTTGTTATTAAAATTGATTTTAATTTTATTCATAGTTAATGCCTGTTATTAAAACGATTGGTTTTGGTAAAGCACATCAAGTGAAGCATTGTGATGGTTACGATCAGGCAGCGAAGGATTGTTTACGACCAAATCGCCGCGTTGTGGTTAAAACCGCAGCCAGCAAGACGATGAATACGCAACAAGCAGGTACCATTGGTCCTGCACCGCTTTATGATGTGAATTATCCTTATAGCCCCAATGTGACAGGAAATCCGTATCCAACACAGCTTCCTTATTCCGCTGAGCCGTTGATGAAAAGATACGAATTATAATGCTTTAATGCTCATCTCTAGTGTTATCAATGCCCGAAT
>NZ_CAMEFX010000060.1 GCF_945915845.1 uncultured Actinobacillus sp.
GCCGTTGAGCTAACAGATACTAATTGCCCGAGAGGCTTAACTATACAACGCTCAAATGTTTTTGCTAAGACAAAGAAGCGAAAAAGAAGCGAAGTAGAAACTAAATAAACTAGACAGACAAAGAGATTAATCAGTTACAGCTTGTTTCGAAATTTAAAGAATGAAGAAAATAGAGAAGTAAAGATAAAGTCATCAAAGGAATAATCTTGGCGGCGATAGTGCGGTGGTCCCACCTGACCCCATGCCGAACTCAGAAGTGAAACGCCGTAACGCCGATGGTAGTGTGGGGTATCCCCATGTGAGAGTAGGTCACCGCCAGGTAAGAGATAAAGAACCCCGAGTCTAGAGATAGGCTCGGGGTTTTGTTTTTTAGGCATAACCTATTAATTTAACTTCTTCGTAATAACAAAAACTGATACAATTTAAGATATTCAAAACAGTCTTTTCAATTAATTCAATGACAGACTTCATCTCATCATTTGTTTTTTCAATAAATGTCACATTACCTATCATCATTCTGCTTTGCTTTGGAAAACTTTTAGGGAAGTATCGTATATTAGACGAGACATTTTCTGAAAAATCCATGAAGCTCATTTTTCATTTAACTCTACCGCTTTTACTTTTCTTCAATATTTATAATGGAAAAATTGAATATTCAAATCAATTTGATCTGATATTCGTTGCAGTAGTCGGCACAACAATCTTATTTATAACTGGTGAAATTGTTGCGGCGAAATTTATAGCTGAAAAGCGAGAGCGTTGCACTTTTGTTCAAGCAGTATTCCGTGGAAATAATGCGATTTTAGGATTAGCACTTTGTATTAATGCATACGGTGATGTTGCCTATGTACCTGCATCAATTTATTCTGCTATTGTTGTCATTTTGTTCAATGTATATGGTGTGATCACGATTACAAGATCGTTATCGGGTGACAAAGTAAATATAACTAGATTACTTCTCAATATTCTTAAAAATCCATTAATTATCGCGATTATTCTTGGCTTAATGATGAATTACTTTGCAATAGCCTTGCCAAAGTCAATTCAGGTTACAGGTCAATATCTTGCTAACATTACTTTACCACTAGCTTTACTTTGTATTGGTGCAAGTATTCAGCTTCAAAGTTTAGGTTCGTTTTCTCGCGCTGTCACCTGGGGAGTCATTGCAAGATTAATTGTTGCACCATTGTTTATGGTGATGCTTGCAAAATTAATGGGTATGTCAGACATGGAATTGGCTATTGTCTTCTTAATGACAACCACACCATTGGCTACAGCCGCGTATGCAATGGTACGAGCTATGGGCGGAAATGCAACAACAGTAGCAAATATTATAGGCATTACAACTATTGGTGCTATGCCTATTTCATCTTTAGGGTTAATGATTCTTATGCAATTAGGCTGGATTTAATGTTAACAAAAAAATGACCGCACTTTGATTTGCTTTGTCGCCATATTCAAAGTGCGGTCAACTTTTATTTCACTCTAATTCTTAACCCTACCACATTTTCATTTAAGCGTTCACTAATTCGCGCAGTTTCCACACAGATCATTGTTTTATGCCCATCTTTACTTATATTGCTGGTTTCTTTATGCCAAGGATTCCATAGTACAATTTCTGAAGCATTTTCATGAATGACTTCAATAGTACGTTGGTTTAAGTGATCGACAATGATATTACGCTCATTGGCAGGATAGATACATTCTACGTTTTCCGTAATGATTCGAATATCTGATATGTCTTCTTGTTGCTGTGTTAATACATTAAATGTTGTTGTCGGCAGTTGTTGTATCTCTGTTTTTGTAATATCGCCTATATTGAAATAGGTATGTAAAGCCAATTGTGGTTCTTTTTCAATACAATAATTAGTAAATTCAAGGTGAAATTCATCGGTAAATGTCATCTCAATATGAGCAATATCCTCAGCATTTTCTGTTTCTAAAAGAAAATTCAGTCTTACTTCGTTAGGTTGGATATTAAAACTTACTAGTTGCCATTGTTGTAGTCGCGCATAGCCATGCATGGGCGTTCTTGCCTTGCCAAACCAAGGATAACAAATAGGGATTCCCCCACGAATAGCTTCCCCTTTAGTAAAAGGTTCAATTTCACTTAACCAAATGACATCTTTATCAGTATGTGTAGGTCGCCAACTTAATAATTGAGCACCTTGTAATGAAACTTTGGCTGTTCCAATAGGGTGGCTCAGTTCCAAAACAGGAATTTCATTATATTGATATAAAGCTAACTCAGGTGCAATTTGCTTGATTAATTTTGTTTCCATAAGTTTTTCCTTCATAAAGTTTGATACAATGTTCTCACTATAAATGATTTCAATATTTAAATGTGTGATCAACCGCAAATAATAAGAACTTTTTCAGAAAACGGTGAATTAAGTCAGCATATCAAAGGTTTTCGTCCTCGTGTCGAACAGCTTGATATGGCGAAAGCTGTTGGAAAAACAATTAAAAACAAGACCGCACTTGTGATTGAAGCAGGAACGGGGACAGGGAAAACTTTTGCCTATTTAGCTCCAGCGTTGTTGGCAAAGAAAAAAACGATTATTTCCACTGGGTCTAAGAATTTACAAGATCAGCTCTTTAACCGCGATTTACCTGCAATAAAAAAAGCATTGGGTTACTCAGGTAAGATTGCTTTATTAAAAGGAAGAGCGAATTATCTTTGTTTAGAACGTTTAGATCAGGTTATTGCGCAAGGTGTACTTGGCGATAAATCGGTATTAGCCGACTTGTCTAAAGTACGTAAATGGAATAACAGCACCCAGTCGGGGGATTTGTCGGAATGTACGGAATTAGCTGAAGATAGCCCTATTTTACCGCAACTTACTAGTACAACAGACAGTTGTTTAGGATCAGATTGCCCGAATTATACCGATTGTTATGTCGCATTAGCACGTAAACGCGCGCTTGCGGCTGATCTTGTGGTGGTCAATCACCATTTATTTTGCGCAGATATGGCGGTGAAAGAAAGCGGGTTTGGCGAACTTATTCCACAAGCGGAAGTCATTATTTTTGATGAAGCGCACCAACTTCCGGATATTGCCAGCCAATATTTTGGGCAATCACTCACATCACGCCAACTGTTCGATATTTGCAAAGATATTAATATTGTGTATCGCACAGAATTAAAAGACATGCAGCAATTGGGAATTGCGGCGGATCATCTGCAAAAAATGCTGCAAGATTTCCGTTTATTATTAGGCGAAGGAAGTCAACGTGGAAATTGGCGTGAGTTATTGGCACAAAGTGCGGTGAAAAAAGGGTATGAAATCTTAAAAGAAAAATTAGATTTTATGTCCGATGTGATTAAATTAGCTTTAGGGCGTTCGCAAACTCTGGATAGTATTTTTGAACGCATTGCTACGGCAAAAAATCAGCTGGTACGCTTGGCGGATACATCCATCACAGGTTATTGCTATTGGTATGAAACCTTTAATCGCCAGTTTGGCTTACATATTACGCCGCTGACGGTGTCGGATAAATTTGGTGAGCAAATGCATGCGAAGGAAGCCGCTTGGATTTTTACTTCGGCAACCTTGGAAGTAGGGGGAAGTTTTAGGCATTTTTGTGAACGTTTAGGCATTGAAAATGCGGAACAAAAAGTGTTACAAAGTCCCTTTAATTACCCTGAGCAAGCCTTGCTTTGTGTGCCACGATATTTGCCGAGCAGCAATCAAACACATACCTTAACAAAGCTCGCGGAGATGTTGCTTCCAATTATTGAAGCGAACAAAGGACGTTGTTTTGTGTTGTGTACGTCTTATCTTATGATGCGCGGATTGGCGGAGTATTTCCGTGAACATAGTCAGTTGTCGATTTTATTGCAGGGGGAAACATCCAAAGGCAAGTTGCTTGAACAGTTTGTTCACGAAGAACATAGCGTTTTGGTGGCAACTTCGAGCTTTTGGGAAGGGGTGGATGTGCGTGGTGACGCGCTTTCGTTGGTGATTATTGATAAATTACCCTTCTCATCCCCGGATGAACCCTTATTAAAAGCCCGTATTGAAGATTGTAAATTACAAGGCGGCGAGCCTTTTAACGATATTCAAATTCCTGAAGCCGTGATTGCCTTAAAACAAGGCGTAGGGCGATTAATTCGTGATGTCACCGATAAAGGTGCGGTGATTATTTGCGACAGTCGTCTAGTCAATCGTGCTTATGGCGAAACCTTTTTAAAAAGTTTACCTAATGCAAAACGTACCAGAGATTTAGGTAAAGTGATTGAATTTTTACAACATTTACAGAATTAAATTATGAACAATTTAACCTTATTAGCTATTGATACTTCAACGGAAGCCTGTTCTGTGGCGTTATTGCACAAGGGCGAGAAAACCGATATTACAGAAACCGCAGAGCGTAGCCATACTAAACGTATTTTGCCGATGGTAGACGAAATTTTGTCGCAATCAGGGCTCCATCTAAAGCAAGTTGATGCTTTAGTATTTGGTCGTGGCCCTGGTAGTTTTACCGGGGTCAGAGTGGGCGCCGGTATTGCACAAGGATTGGCATTAGGCGCCGATTTACCTGTGATGGGTATTTCAAATTTAACTGCGATGGCACAAGCTGCCTATGAGCAATTTCAGGCTACGCAAGTGATTACCGCGATTGATGCGCGTATGAATGAAATCTATTTTTCCCAGTTAAAAGCCGAAAAAGTGCGGTCTGAATTTGGGGAGTTTTTGCAATGGCATGAGATTATTGCAGAACAAGTGGGCGCGCCAACGCGTTTATTGGAACAGCTTACCGCATTACAAGGTGAATGGGCAACGGTTGGAACAGGTTGGGCAGCTTATGATGCGTTACAATCCCTGGGTCAACATACCTCAATTACGTTGCCATCAGCACGATATATGTTGAGTTTGGCACTGCCGATGTGGTATCAAAAACAAGTGATCAGTGCAGTGGATATTGAGCCTGTTTATTTGCGCAATGAAGTGACTTGGAAAAAATTACCGGGTCGCGAATAGCGAAGAATTTGTGATAATCGTCACTCAGGGGGAACAATGAAAAAAATATGGTTATTTTTAACCGCGCTTTTATTGACCGCGTGCGTTAATCCGCCAAAAGGCTTGGAAAAGGATGAGTTTACCATTCAATCGCTAAAGAAAATTGAAGCGGATGATTATCTTTGCAAATGTAAAAAAGTCCGTTTAGCGGGAAAAGTGATTTCAGCAACCGCCTTGAAAACACAAACTCAAGTGGAAGTAATGAGTTTGCCTGTAGCAAGTTTTTCGGCGAAACCGATTATTGACGCCCAAACAGACGGACGATTTATTGTTAATTTAACGGGCTTTGTAGATCCTGCGGGCCTAAAAGATCAATATATTACGGTGGCCGGCACGTTAGTTGGCAAAGAAATGGGTAAAATTGATCAGGCCGATTATGAATTCCCCCTTATCCAGGCAACTGCTTACAAACAGTGGAAGCAACGCCAAGAATATGATTATGATGACTATTATGATCAGGACTGGGACGATTATTACTATGGCGGATTTGGTTGGGGCTATCCGCGAATTTTTGGGCGATTCAGCTGGGGATACCCTGAACCTAAATTGCGTACGGTATTGTATTAATGATATAGTAACGCACAATTTAATTGTGGTCTTATTCGATCATATAGGAAGGCATTCATGGAAAAAATCTGGCATCAAAATTATCCCGAAGGGGCGGCAAGAGAGATTGATACACGCAAGTATAATAATCTTCTCGATATGTTTGACAAAGCCGTAAGGGAACATCCTGATCGCCCCGCGTACATTAATATGGGGCAGGTGCTGACATTCCGTAAATTAGAAGAACGCAGCCGAGCTTTTGCGGCTTATCTTCAAAATGAACTGAAATTAAAGCGTGGCGAGCGTGTGGCATTGATGATGCCCAATTTATTGCAATATCCTATTGCGATGTTTGGTGTATTGCGAGCCGGCTTGATTGTGGTTAATGTCAACCCACTTTATACACCACGAGAGCTGGAACATCAATTGCAAGACAGTGGTGCAAAAGCTATTGTGGTGGTTTCCAATTTTGCTTCAACCTTGGAAAAAGTGGTTTTTAATACGGATGTGAAACACGTTATTCTCACCCGAATGGGCGACCAACTTTCTTTTGGTAAACGGACGTTGGTGAATTTTGTAGTGAAATATGTGAAAAAACTGGTGCCGAAGTATAAATTACCGCATGCTGTAACTTTCCGTGAAGTATTGAGCATCGGCAAGCATCGTCAATTTGTGCGCCCAGAATTATGTCGTGATGATCTTGCCTTTTTGCAATACACAGGGGGAACGACAGGCGTGGCAAAAGGGGCTATGTTAAGCCACGGCAATTTAATCACCAACATTTTACAAGCAAAATGGATTGCGGAGCCTTTTATCGGTGATCATCGCCGTGAGCGCAAAGCGATTTTACCGTTACCCTTGTATCATGTTTTTGCTTTGAGTGTGAATGCACTTTTATTTGTAGAATTGGGGATTACCGCTGTTTTAATTACCAATCCGCGAGATATCAATGGTTTTATTAAGGAATTAAAACGACATAAATTTGTTGCTATTACTGGCGTGAATACCTTATATAACGCTTTGTTAAATAATGAAAATTTTAAAGAAGTAGATTTTTCGGCATTAAAATTGTCTGTTGGGGGCGGAATGGCCATTCAGCAATCCGTGGCAACACGTTGGCATGAATTAACAGGCTGCAATATTATTGAAGGCTATGGTCTGACAGAATGTTCACCTTTGGTGGCGGCATCTAATGTGAATAGCCTAATCCATGATGGATCCATTGGTTCACCTGTGCCTAATACGGATATTCGTATCGTGAAAGAAGATGGGACAGAAGCTGAACTCGGTGAAGCCGGAGAGCTTTGGGTGAAAGGTGAGCAAGTCATGAAAGGTTATTGGCAACGCCCTGAAGCGACAGCAGAAATTTTACAAGCAGGTTGGCTTGCTACGGGCGACATTGTGAAAATGAATGAAAAAGGCATTATGCGCATTGTGGATCGTAAAAAAGATATGATTTTGGTGTCAGGTTTTAACGTTTACCCGAATGAAATCGAAGATGTGGTTATGCTGAATTATAAAGTCGCTGAAGTGGTGGCAATTGGTGTGCCGAATGAAGTTTCCGGGGAAACCATTAAAATTTTTGTGGTGAAAAAAGACGATAGTCTAACCCGAGAAGAATTGCGTAACCATTGTCGCCAGCATCTGACAGGCTATAAAATTCCACGAGATATTGAATTTCGTGATGAGTTGCCTAAATCCAATGTGGGCAAAATTTTGCGCCGCGTGTTACGGGATGAAGAGCTGGCAAAATATTCTTAGTTTTAATCAAAAGTGGGCGATATAGCCCACTCTTTTTTCTATTCGTATTCCTATGATAAAAGAACTCAAAAATCCACCGCGCTTTAATTTGATTACGGACAACGAGAGCTTAAAATCCGCTTGCCAACAGGCTGTTCAAAAAGCGGTTGTTGCGCTGGATACTGAATTTGTGCGAATTCGCAGTTATTACCCTAAATTAGGGCTAATCCAGCTTTATGACGGAGACAATGTAAGTTTAATCGATCCCACTGAAGTGACGGATTTTTCGCCTTTTGTGGATTTGCTGGCGGATAACAAGGTGATCAAAGTGTTACACGCTTGCTATGAAGATTTAGAAGTGTTTTTTCATCATTTTCAACAATTTCCCACCCCTATGGTGGATACGCAAGTGATGGCAAGTTTTCTTGGCTTTACCACTTCGGCAGGTTTAGCCACCTTAATTCAACATTATTTTCAACTGGAATTGGATAAGGGAGCGGCGCGAACGGATTGGTTGGCACGTCCGCTTTCGGATAAACAGTTAACCTATGCCGCTGCGGATGTTTGGTATTTGCTTCCTTTGTATCAAAAAATGGCACAAGATTTGGCGCAAACACCTTGGCAAAGTGCGGTGCAATTTGACTGTGATTTGTTGGTGGAAAAGCAGCAAAAGCCTAAAAATCCGGAAAAGGCGTATTTAACTATTCCTAACGCTTGGCGTATGGAAAGGGATGAATTAAATCGATTGAAATTATTGGCGAAATGGCGACATGAAGAAGCTATTCGCCGCGATTTAGCGTTGAATTTCGTTATTCGTGCCGAAAATCTTTATGAAGTTGCCAAAATTCAACCTAAGCATACGTCTGAATTGTTGAAGTTAGGATTAGCTCCTAATGAAGTGCGTATTCATGGTAAGAAATTATTGCAGCTGATTGAGCAAAGTAAACGCATTGATGAAAAGGAATATCCACCTAAAATTCAACGTTTAAACGAAGATCCGCGTTATAAGAAAACCATCAAAGCATGGCAGCAAAAGCTCAAAGAAATTGCGCCAACGGATCTTGCTCCAGAAGTGATTGCCGGCAAACGAGATTTAGAGCGTTTAATGAAATGGGTGTGGTTGAAAAATAAAGATTCCCAAAATCTGCCCGAATTAATGCGCGATTGGCGTGAACCTTTTGGTAAACAGCTGCTGTCAATGATTGAGGTTTAAGGAAAAATCCCCGAGCCTTGGATAAAATCGTTTGCAATCCTTCGGGGCTTATTGCATAATACGCCCACTCGCGAAGAGCGAGCTCAATGGGAACCTTTTCGGTCTCTCGCAATGGTGTCTGGTTTACTCGGTCAGGTTCGGAAGAAAGCAGCCAAAGTCAGAATTTC
>NZ_CAMEFX010000061.1 GCF_945915845.1 uncultured Actinobacillus sp.
TATAATTTAGTTCACCAAAACCTAACCATCCCATACAAACTATGTCGCTTAGAACTATTTTAACAGATAATCTTTGGAAATGCCTAGCTTATTTACTCGACCGTACAGGGCGTGTTTATAGGGCGTGTTGATGTTTTATGCTTATAAAATAGACTATTTTATACCTAGCACGCAAAATGCGTACTAGGTTACGCATAGTTGAGTGGCTTTGCCACTCTAATTCTCAGCCCCAAAGGGGCTGATTTATGCGTAACCCGGTATGGCTCTGCCATGCTGGGATATTAAATAAACACTTATTGGTGATTTTATAGCCTCAAAACATCAACAAGTTCTATATTTTGAAAATTTAATTCTTGAAGAAAAGCTTTCGTCAGTTAATATTAAAGTTTATTCTGGAAATAATTCTGATCCTAAATCTGTTGTTGAAACTGCCTGCTATAAATGCTTTAATAGATAGTGAAATTAATAATGAACCTAATCCATCAACACGAGTTCATTTATTAGTTGAAAACCTAATTAATATTAGAAATTAATTATTTATGGTAACTCGTATATTTTCAAAAGGCATTTTAAAAATCCCATTCTTAACTTCTTTTTTGCCGGAGATGAGATTAACCTTAACCAACTCGAAAGATATTCAGCAGGTTGTGGGTTGGGGTTATCGTCCGTCAACAAAGAAAGCGAGAGATTTTGCTGCGCGTCATCAACTGCCTTTTATTGCACTGGAAGACGGCTTTTTGCGTTCTGTGGGGCTGGGCGTTAAGGGGTATCCGCCGTTTTCTATGGTGGTTGATGATTTAGGGATTTACTACGATACCACTAAGCCATCACGGTTGGAAAAGTTGATTTTGCAATCATCGCCTGATTTGATAACGGAAAAAGTGCGGTTGGCACACCGTTTAATTGTGGATTTTCAATTGAGCAAATATAACCATGCGCCTGATTGTCGGATGTCAATGGATAAAAATGCTGTATTGGTGGTGGATCAAACTGTGGGGGATATGGCGATTCGATATGGGCAGGCAGATGCACGTTGTTTTCAGCAAATGCTAAAAGCGGCTATTCAAGAAAATCCGCAATCCACTATTTTCGTGAAAACGCATCCTGACGTATTGTCAGGCAAAAAGCAAGGTTATTTAACCGCACTTTCACAGCAATTAGCGGCTAATATCGTGCTGTTAGCCGAAGATATTAATCCGCTTTCGTTACTTCGCAACGTGAAGAAAGTGTATTGTGTGACTTCACAAATGGGTTTTGAGGCTTTGATGCTGAATAAATCGGTGGTTACTTTTGGTGTGCCTTGGTTTTGTGGTTGGGGGCTGACAGATGATCGTCACCCTATTGCAAAGTCACTTGCTACATCCTCAAGACGTAAAACTTGCGATTTATTGACTTTATTTCAAGCTGCCTATTTTCAATATAGTCGATATATTAATCCTAATTCTGGAGAAATAGGCAATATTTTTGATGTTATTCATTATTTGCACAAACAAAAAAAATTAAATCTACAATTCGCAGGTAATTTATATTGTGTCGGTATGTCTTTTTGGAAGCGTTCCGTTTTAAAACCTTTTTTTCAATTACCAAGTTGCCAATTGCATTTTGTTTCTCATATTAATAAACTTAAGCATGTAAATTGGAAAGAAAATAATCGCTTATTAATTTGGGGAAATGGTAAGAACTTATTATTAGATTTTGCTCAAAAAAATCATATTTCTACTTTGCAGATTGAGGACGGATTTATTCGTTCTGTGGGATTGGGATCTAATCTTGTCGCCCCTCTTTCTATTGTAGTTGATGATTTAGGTATTTATTTTAATGCACAAAAAACCTCAAGGCTAGAACAGATTCTAGCAACTAAGAAGTTTACCGAAGAAGAATTACAACAAGCTCAAGAATTACAACATCTATTGGTTGCTCAAAATATTGGTAAATATAATGTTGGTAAAAATGAATTAAATTTAACAACCTCCCATCAAAGAAAAATCTTAGTCGTGGGACAAGTTGAAGACGATGCATCCATTATAACCGGTTCACCGGAAATTCAATCTAATTTAGCATTATTAAAAAAGGTGCGGTCAGAAAATCCAACAGATTATATTATTTATAAACCTCATCCTGATGTTGTTAGTGGCAATCGAATTGGGCATATAGAGTGCTCGGATACAGATCAATTCGCAGATTTGGTTGTCACTGAAACCAATATTTTGGCTTGTATTATGGCCGTTGATGAGGTGCATACTATGACTTCTTTAGCAGGTTTTGAAGCCCTTTTGCGAAATAAAATTGTTCATTGCTATGGATTACCATTTTATGCTAACTGGGGGTTAACTATTGACCATGTTATCTTGCCAAGACGTACAAGAAAAATTTCGTTATTAGAATTAATTGCGGCGACATTAAATGACTACCCTATTTATTTTAATCCGAAGACAAAACAATTGAGCGATGCCAAAACAATTATTCGCTATTTAACCACTAAACAATTGGAAAATACTCAAAAAATTCGCCAATCTTGGGCTAAAAAACAATTAAACAAATTAAAACATTTAATCAAAATTTATTTTTTATAAAAGGGACTTATGTTAAAACATTATTTGGATGAACTTATTTCTTCATCAAAAAACATTTTATTATTACAAGGCCCTCTTGGACATTTCTTCAAGGATCTAACTAATTGGCTGGAGCAACAAAACAAATCTGTTTATAAAATCAACTTTAATGGTGGTGATGAATATTTTTATTTTAAAAATAAAAAGAACACCTTCAATTATCATCACCCTATTAAAGATTGGGAACATTTTTTAATTTATTTCATTAACCAAAATCATATCGATAATATTATTTGTTTTGGTGATCATCGACCTTATCATAAAATTGCTAAACGTATTTGTGAAAAGTATGGTATTCAATTTTGGGTTTTTGAAGAAGGTTATTTTCGACCGCACTATGTTACACTCGAAAAACAGGGGGTTAATGCATTCTCTCCTATTTCAAAAAATGCTGAATTTTTCTTAGGAAATCATTACCAAGATCTACCGGAACCCATTGAGCCGAAACCTTTAGCTAAAGGTTTTCTGCCTATGGCAGAAAACGCGATAAAATATTATTCTGCTGCTTTTTTTAAACAGAAAAAATATCCTCACTATCAACATCATAAAGAATTGTCTTTGAGTTATTATATTCGTTTATGGATAACATCCGGGATTAAACGCCTCTATTATTATTTTCGAGATTATCAATTTAGTCAAAAAGTGACTAATAATGAATTAGGCGATTTTTTTATTGTACCATTACAGGTTTATGATGATAGTCAAGTTAGAGTACATTGTGATTTTAAAAATGTAGAACATTTTTTATCTGAAGTTCTCATTTCTTTTGCTAAACATGCACCTGAAAAATTCAATTTAATCATAAAACATCACCCTATGGATAGAGGTTTTATTGATTATACTAAAACGATTAATGAAATAAGCTGCCAATATCCACAAATAAAAAATCGGGTCTTTTATGTTCATGATGTACCTATGCCGATATTGTTAAGAAAAGCAAAAGGAATGATTACATTAAATAGTACCAGTGGTATTTCTGCATTATTACATCAGATTCCAACGATAACATTAGGCAGAGCGAATTATGATATAGCCGGCTTAACTTACCAAGGAACCTTATCCAATTTTTGGCACAATCCCACTCCGCCTAATGCAGAATTATTTGAGGCTTATAGGAAATTTCATTTATATAAAACACAAATTAATGGTAGTTTTTATAATAAAGTAGATTTACCATTTTAGACGTAGAGCAACCACCAACCGCACTTTAAGATCTAAAGTGCGGTTATTTTTTATTGCCTTTCTCATTTCAATAACATACCATAATACTCGGTTATTATTTTAAAAAGGACATCCTATGAAAAACCAATTGATTTGTTATAAAAAAATGCCTATTTGGACAAAAGACAGTCTGCCAAAAATGTTTCAAGAGAAACACAATACAAAAGCCGGAACTTGGGGTAAGTTAACGGTATTAAAAGGGGCATTAAAATTTTATGTTTTAACAGAAAATGGAGAGGTGATAAGTGAATATATTTTCACCGCTGACAACGAAACGCCTTTTGTTGAGCCGCAGCTTTGGCATCGTGTGGAGCCACTTTCTGATGATTTAGAATGTTATTTGGAATTTTATTGCACTCAAGAAGATTATTTCAGTAAAAAATATAACCTAACTGCAACCCATTCAGAGGTCAAAGCAGCCGCACAAATTTTAACGCCGTGCAAAACGTTGGATCTAGGTTGTGGACAAGGGCGCAATTCGTTGTATTTGAGCTTGTTGGGCTATGAGGTGACTTCTTGGGATCAAAATGAACTGAGTGTAGGCTTTTTACGCGAAACTGCCGCTAAAGAAAATCTCGCTATTTCCACCGCAATTTACGATATAAACAGTGCGAATATTCAAGAAAATTACGATTTTATCGTTTCTACTGTCGTCTTTATGTTCCTAAACCGTCAGGCTGTGCCTGATATTATTAAAAATATGCAAACACATACCAATTCAGGCGGCTATAACTTAATTGTTGCGGCAATGGATACCGCTGATGTACCTTGTCCTATGCCTTTCTCCTTCACTTTTAAAGAAAATGAATTGGCAACTTATTATCAAGATTGGGAATTGGTGAAATATCAAGAAGAAATGGGAGAATTGCATAAAACAGATGAAAATGGCAATCGGATTAAAATGAAATTTGTCACGATGTTAGCGCGTAAGAAATAAGCGTGAAATGACGGTTGGTGAGCCTGTCGAACCACGGTTGGTGAGCTTGTCGAACTATAAGGCATTTCAGCGGTTGCACAAGACTTACGTTTCGACAAGCTCAACGACCGTCTTGTGCAACGGCTACAATAAATAACGCCTATTTCACCGTAAAACCATATTTCTCATATACCGCTTTGGCTTTATCTGATTGCATATACTCAAAAAAGGCTTTCGTTTCGCTCGTTTCTTTACCTTTAACTATTGCAGCCGGATAATCAATAGCCGGGTGGCTTTCCGGTGGGAAAGTGGCAACAATCTTAACATTGCTTCCCACCCCGGCATCTGTAGCATAAACTACGCCTAATGGGCTTTCTGCACGCTCCACCAACAATAATGCCTTTCTCACATTATCAGCTCGTGCTAATTTGTTCTCAAGCATATCCCATTGGTTTAAATAAGAAAATGCTGCTTTTGCATATATTCCTGCAGGCACATGATCAGGATCACCTACAGCAAGAAATGAGTCTTTTAATTGCTTTTGCCAATCTGCATAACGAAGATCAACCGTATCCACGGCACTCTCTTTTGGCGCAATCATCACTAAACTATTTCCAACCAAATCAATACGCGTTGTCGGTTCAATTTGATTTTTTTCAGCCAAAAAATTCATCCATTTCTGATCTGCTGAGACAAAAATATCAGCCGGTGCGCCTTCGTTAATTTGTCGTGCCAATACGGATGACGAAGCAAAAGATAAAACCACTTCCTCATTTGGATGGACTTTTTGGTAATCTGCAACCACATCTTCTAACGCATTAGTAAAAGATGCCGCCGCAAAAACCGTCACCTTTGCCTGAAGTTGAGTAGAAAAAATCGCAGTCGTTGCAGCAAGTACAACAGTAAGAATATTTCGTTTTAGCATAAGTTTTCCTCCATTTATTTATATACATCATTATATAGCGATCATCAAAATAAATGCTATATAAAATTTTATATTTCTCGTAAAATACCCCAAAAGATGAGCAAGGAACTCACTATGCTACAAAATGCAGAAATTCTTTTAACTATAAAATTACAAAAACAATTATTCGTTGATCCAAAGAGAATACGTTTGCTCAAAGCAATTCAAGAATGTGGTTCTATCAATCAAGCAGCAAAAAATACGCACATTAGCTACAAAAGTGCATGGGATCATTTAGCTGCGATGAATGAAATTAGCCCTAAACCTTTGCTTGAGCGTAATGTTGGTGGTAAAAATGGTGGAGGTACCACGCTCACTTCTTATGCCACAAGATTATTACAACTTTATGATTTACTTGAACAAACACAAGAAAAGGCTTTTCAAGTTTTGCATAATGAAGAGGTTGAGTTAAGTAGTGCGCTTTCCGCTACGGCAAAATTTTCACTCCAAAGTAGCGCACGAAATCAATTTTTTGGCAAAGTTGTCAAACTCAATTCACAGGAAAATACGACCTTTGTGAATATTCAAATTGATGGACTAACACAACACATGATTGCTGCTATTACTGAAAAAAGTGCGGTCAAATTAGGTTTAGTTTTGGGCAAAGAAGTAATGCTGATGATAAAGGCCCCTTGGGTAAAATTACATCAAACTCAACCGCACTTGACCGAAAATCTGTTTCTAGGTGATATTCTTTCTGTCAGTGAAACACCTCACATCAAAGAAACTCAAATTGCCGTTGAGGGTGTGGAATTTTGTGCGACTATTCCATCAGAATTACCTATGGCTATCGGCAACAAGATTTGGCTTTCTATCGATCCTGAACAAATTATTTTAGCAACATTATGATGACTATTTGGAAACGCAAACTCTCTCTCTCAGAAATGAACCAACTTTGTGCAAACTGTGCCGTTGCACATTTAGGCATAGAATTGACTGCACAAGGCGAAAACTGGCTTGAAGCTACCATGTCGGTAGATAATCGCACAACTCAACCAATGGGCTTATTGCATGGTGGTGTATCCGTTGCATTGGCGGAAACCGTGGGCTCCTTAGCAGGGTTATTATGCCTTGAAGAACCTCATGCGGTGGTAGGAACGGATATTAATGCAAGTCATCTACGCCCTGTAAAATCAGGTATAGTGACCGCTCGCGCCACCCCATTGCGCCTCGGCAAACGAACTCAAGTGTGGCAAATTGATATTCGCGACAGCCAAGAAAATCTCTGTTGCACATCTCGTTTAACCCTTTCTGTCATCTAATTTTATAGGATATTCTAACTTGAAAATCGGCGTTATTTTAGCCAATCTAGGCACCCCCAGTGCACCAACAGCCTCGGCAATTTCAACCTATCTCAATGAATTTTTAAGGGATACACGCGTAGTTGATTTACCACGTTGGAAATGGTTACCTATTCTCAAAGGTATTATTTTGCCCTTACGCTCACAACGTATTGCCAAAAATTACCAAGCCATTTGGACAGAACAAGGCTCGCCTCTACTCGCCTACTCTCTTGAACAACAAAAAGCACTACAGCACTATTTGTCTCGTCAAGGTGTTGATGCACAAGTAGAAATTGGCATGACTTATGGCGAACCCAGTATTGAAAGCGCGGTGAAAAAATTGACCTCTTCCAAGGTAGATAAAATTATTTTCCTGCCACTGTATCCACAATACAGCTCGACCACAACCGCTGCAGCAATTGATGCCTTTTCTCGCGCATTAACGCAACAACGTGAAATATTGCCTTTTAGTGTTATCCATTCCTATGCTGACAACAAAAACTACATTGAGGCACTTGCTGAAAGCATCCAAGCGCGGTTAAAAAAAGAAGAATTTCTGCTTTTTTCTTATCATGGCATTCCGTTGCGTTATGAGCAAATGGGCGATTTTTATCGTGACCATTGCCGCAAAACAACCCTCGCCGTAGTGGATAAACTAGGATTAATGGAAAATCAATGGGCTATGACCTTTCAATCTCGTTTTGGGCGCGAAGAATGGTTACAACCCTATACCGATCAATTCTTAGAAAATGCCCCACGTCAAGGTATTGAACACATTGCGGTAATCTGCCCGGGTTTTGCGGTAGATTGCCTAGAAACCTTAGAAGAAATTGCGGAAACCAATCGACATTTATTTCTTACTCAAGGAGGGCAATCTTACCAATATATCCCTGCCCTAAATGCCACTGAAAAACATATTGAATGTCTAGGACAGTTGATTTTAAGCAACATATAACCCATTATGTCCCTACGGCATGATTTAGGGCGAAAAATATTTCGCCCTGATTTATCACGATTGTTTTGGGGCTGTAGGGGCGAAATATTTTTCGCCCTGATTTATCACGAATGTTTGGGGCGAAAGATATTTCGCCCCTACGGTTCATGTCTAATCGATTACGTCATAGGTGTTATCGATGTAATCGCCATATGTCGTAGGGACAGGGTTTATCCCTGTCCGAGAACGCAAAAACGGCGTAGGATGGATGAAAAAACAACATGTAGGGACAAAATATTTTTTGCCCTGATGTGCTTGTGATTGATTGTGGGGCGAAAAATATTTCGCCCCAAATAAAAATCCCACATCATACGTGGGATTTCAGACTGATGACAACCTCAAATAAATAACGGTATTAGTAGGGACGCCACGCTTGGCGTCCATTACAAAGGCGAAGTGTGATTTATGTTGATGGACGCCAAGCGTGGCGTCCCTACAGTTCATATCTAATCGATTACGTCATAGG
>NZ_CAMEFX010000062.1 GCF_945915845.1 uncultured Actinobacillus sp.
CAGGGGTATTAGGATATTTTATTGGGAATAATCCAAATGCCAAGGAAGTAGAGGGATTAAGTTTTGGTAAGGCTCATTCTGATGCTAATCAAAATATTAATAATTTGAAGTATGTGGAAAATGATAATCAAAGTATTGAAAATAAATCTAATTTTTTAAAAAGAATTTATTTTCAAGGTGGAGAGCGTCATTTTAATAAAGTAAAGGAAAAATAATGCGTGTTTTTACAATTGCATTGCTATGCTTACTCCTAACAGCTTGTCTCGATATCTTTCTTTACAGGGAAAGCTATTCTCTTAATAGAATGGCATATTGGCAAAATTTGAATAACCAACAAAAGGCTACAAGGGAAGTGTTGGATAATTGTTTTGCACTAACAAAAAAAGATATTTCTGGAGAACAATATGCTCAATGCTTATATAGAAAAGGATATAGATTTAGAACCGATAGTTGGCTTTACTGCTATCATAATAAAGATATATGTGAAATATATGATAAATACAGAAACTAATAAGTTCCAAGGCTTCGATTAAAGTATGGATAATACTTTTCATCTAATGAAATAAAGTAGCTATATGAATAAATTAAATATATTATTTGTTTTCTTTCTAACTGGATGTTCTTTATTTTGGTTTAGAGAATCATATACTCTAGATACTATGAGTAGTTGGATCCATTTTAAAACTAATGAAGAAGTACCTAACAATATTTATAAAGATTGTCTCCAAAGAGCCATGGATCAAGTTATGGGAAAAAAAGACTCTAAAATAGATGACTTAAGTCTAAAACAACTAAAGGAAACAGATCCCATTTTAGGTCAGTGTTTATATGATCGTGAGTATAGATTTTTTATCAAAGGATCAGGTTTAGTTTATTGTGCAAACCGACCAGAAGAATGCGAAGCCTTTTCTAAATATAGAAAATACATGAAATAATATTCATGGAGAGTATCCAATCTAGGAGTATTAGGAAATAAAAATATATTGAATTGGTCAGAATATATGAACCAAAGCTATAACAATACAAAAGTAGGACAAAAGCAATGTGTGAAAGATGGTTATCGTAAGGAAGAAAAAGATCTAATTATGAATAAAGAACAAACTATCTTTGATTTAAATCAAAAGAAAGAGTTAAATAAATAATTGGAGAGATTATGAAAAAATTTGTGACTTTGATATTGAGTACGAGTTTGTTAGCTTCTTGCTCAATGGGGGGATTTAAGCCGCCTAGGGCATATTATAAATGGCATCTTGGTGATGAGCATAAAATATCATACATTTCAACATCAAATTATGTACATGAGTATTTAACTCTACGAGAGAATGATATGCGAGCTTGTGGAATGGATCCTGTTCGTGGCGAAAGCGGCTATCTTGCAGTAAATTTATGTTTAGAGAAAAAAGGTTGGTATTTAGAGCAAGGTCCAGTATGCGAAGAAAGATATGTGTGGAATGAGCCTGAATGTATTAAATGGAGAGCAAAGTATAGCAAACCTGATGCTAAACCTTGGGGGTAAAGCAAACCCAAGAAGTGGGCAGTCAACTGACGGCAAAAAATGACGTGAACATTCTAAGCGAAAACCTCACCGCACTTCGTCAAGCCGGCATACACAGTGACAACGGTACGGTTACCCTTAGCTCAACAAATGGCGATGTACAAATCCAAGAAGGCCGCAACCAAGAGCAACTCTCTTTCGGCGCAAAAAGCACCCACCACGGCACCTTGCAAACTATCACCTCGGTGACTAAACATGACCACCGTTATGATAGCGCGCAAGGCTCTGCCATTGATGGTAACAATGTCGTATTACAAGCCAATAACGGCAATGTGAGTGTTCAGGGTTCAAATGTAGTAGCAGAAAACCATCTTGTTGCTAAGGCAAAAAATATCAGCATTCAAGCAGCGGAAAATCGTGTTTTTGAAGAAGATTTTGAGAAAACGAGCAAATCAGGCTTAATGGGCAGTGGTGGATTTGGATTTAGCATTGGAGAGAAAAAAGAAAAAGTAGAACAAGACCGCACGCAAGAAAGCGCGACAAGTAGCCAAGTGGGGAGCTTAAAAGGCAACACAACCATTCAAGCAAACAATCATTACCAACAAACAGGTAGCGTTGTCACCGCGGTCAATGGCGATGTCGATATTCTCGCCAAATCCGTCAACATCACCGCGGCACATTCGGATTATGAGAGTAATTATAAATATACTTATGAACAAAAAGGATTGACGATTGCGTTGTCAGCTCCAGCCCTAGCGCTTGCTCAAGCAATGACCAACACATATAACGCCGTTAAAACGGTTGGAAAAAGTAAGGACGATCGTATTAATGCGTTGGCTGTAGCCAATACTGCTTGGTCAGCCTATCGCTTAGCCAATTCTATGCCACAACCTGATTTAAAAAATAATATTGTGGCAGATAAAAATGCTCAACCATCGACTACGGTAGGGATTTCTATTACTTACGGACAACAAAAAAATGTCTCAACCACGCACACCGAAGGCAATACCGCTCAATCCAGTGAAGTGAATGCGGGCGGTAAAGTGAATATCGTTGCCACCGGTGCAGGCAAACAATCTGATATTAATATCATCGGCTCTGATGTCAGTGGCAAACAAGGCACCAGCTTGAAAGCAGACAATGACATCAACCTACTTGCAGCGAAACAGGCACATCAAGAACGTAGCACGAATAAATCCAGTGGATTTAATGCCGGTGTGGCGATTCAGTTCGGAAATGGTGTAAGTTTTGGTGTAACTGCCGGCGGAAATTACGGAAAAGGTTACGGTAATGGCGATGAAAGCACTTACACCTACACTCACGTTGGTGATAAAAATAGCCAAACAACTCTTGAGAGCGGTGCGACTGCCAACCTTAAAGGCGCACAAGTTCAAGGCAAAGGCGTAAAACTAGACGCGCAAAACTTGAATATTGAAAGCCTACAAGAAACCTTAACCTACAAAGGAAAACAGATGAATGCAAACGGACAAGTGACAGTCGGCTACGGTTTTTCAGCCTCAGGCTCTTACAATCAATCAAAAATGAATGCGGATTACGCCAGCGTTATTGAGCAATCAGGAATTTATACCGGCGATGACGGCTATCAAGTCAACGTACAAAATCACACGGACTTAAAAGGTGGATTGATTACTTCAAGTCAAGTGGCAGAAGACAATGGCAAGAATCGTTTTGAGACAGGCACCTTAAGTTATTCGGATATTCAAAATCATGCGGATTATAGTGCCAGTGGCTTTGGGCTGGGTGGAGGTATATCTATGAACGTTGATTTAGGTTTGGGTGATAATGCAACAAAACAAAGTAACGTTCAAAAGGTAAATGAAAATGGAGAACCTATTTATCAAGCTGAAGGTATAGAAAATACAAATGGTGTTGGTGAAAAAGTATTAGCAGAAGGCTGGGACTCAATGGCTGGAAATGTATCTTATGGCGTTGGCTATGATTCTGAACATAGCAATAGCATCACGAAAAGCGGGATAAATACTGCGAATATTAAAATTCGTGACACTGATAAACAATTGGAGAAAACAGGTAAAACGGCGGAAACTTCAATTGCTAATATTAAAACGGATATTACAACCCAAAGTGCGGTTGATAATTCAGGTAAATTGGAACGAAACTTTGATAAGGATGCTGTTCAAAAAGAGCTAGATACCCAAATTAAAGTTACTGCTGAATTTAAGAATAATGCGTTGGATTTGATAAATTCGTTTGTTGATTCCAAACAGGCACCATTACGTGAAAAATTACAAGAAGCGTTGAATCGCCGAGATAATGCTAAAACTAAGGAAGAATACGAACAAGCCAAATCTGATATAGATGGCATAGTCGGCGATATTTATGCGTGGCAGTATGGACGTAGAGCGTTACAAACCTTTGTGACCTTAGCGAGTGGTTCTTCAGACATAGCTTTAACTCAAGGTGGGTGGTATATGGGTTCAACAACACTACGATATATTAGCCTTCAAAATTCACTTAAATCTCCAATAGTTGTTGGTAAGAATGGAGAAAAAATTGGGAATGTTTCCTATGAAAGTGGGGCATTCGATGGGGTTAAGTTGGGTGGTGTTCGGCTTGATTTGGATGTGATTTGTGGGATTGATAATAATAGATGTAGCCAATCTAAAAATAGTGATGGATCTTATGGGGTACTCATTGATGAGTATAATAGAGTACATTTCACTGGCGGATATGATGAGAAGACGAAAACTTATTATAGATCTTTCAGTGATGTTATTAATGATTCGAATATATCATCATCAATGCATGGTCCTACTGGGGGTATACAAGGCTATTTAGGTGAATTCTTTGGAACATTTTATTCAAAAAATAGTTGGAAAGATCTGCTTATAGAAGCTTATGCAGGTAGCCATGATTTTATAGGTGGACAATTACCTCAATTTTATGATGAAAAAGGAAACACTCGTAGAGGAAAAACTACATTTGAACATTATGCCGCAGAGTTTGCAACTGGTATTGCTATTCCTTTAGCTACACCATTTGCAGCTGCAGAGCTCTTCAGCTCTGAATTATTTGAATTAATTTTGAATCAATAAGGGAATATATATGAAATATGCTATTTTCCTTTTCTTTGCTGGGATTCTTAATGGATGTGGATGTTTTTTTAGTGTTGTTAGTTGTTCTTCAATTAATGATATAAAGGGATTTCCTGAGATTAGAGCAATTCAAAATATTAGGTCTGTGGGAAAAACAGATCCTGTGAAAAGAAAAGCTGTTTTATATGAGTGTGGAATTGGTAAAAATGAAATTATTGATGATAATTGGTCATTATATAAACCAAGAAGTTCCGATTATATTACCGATGGATCTTGTCCATCAGGCTTTAATAATAAATGTATAGATCACACAAAAATACTAAAAAGAGCTAATGCTTTTTATCAATGTTTAGAAACAAAAGGATACAAGAGTTTTTCTTGTGGTTCTATAAATAATCCGACTGGAAATTGTAATTGAAAAATATAATTCTCTACTTAATCGCCTTAATTATTTCTGGGTGTGGTTGTTCTCCTTTTGCAGTTGTATCCTGTGTAACAAAAGATGATTTTACCGATATGTCTGATATTCAGAAATTTCAACGTAGAGATACTATAGGTAATACAGATATAAAACTACGAAAAGAAGCTTTTTATAACTGCGGTATAAGCCGAAAAATAAATTTGGATGATCCTATTTGGGCATTTCAAACGGGATATGAAAAGATCTTAACAAAAGAACAGTGTATAAAAAAATATAACTGGTTCGTTGATTCATGTATTGATTTAGAAGAACGTGATCATCAAATAAATAAAGTTATTAGCTGTTTAAATAAAAAAGGCTATATTGAAATGGATTGTGGAACCAAAGCTAAACCAACGGGATATTGTAATTAGAAATAATGGTTAAGTTCAGACTATATATTTAATGCTCAATCCAGTGGATTTAATGCCGGTGTGGCGATTCAGTTCGGAAATGGTGTAAGTTTTGGTGTAACTGCCGGCGGAAATTACGGAAAAGGTTACGGTAATGGCGATGAAAGCACTTACACCTACACTCACGTTGGTGATAAAAATAGCCAAACAACTCTTGAGAGCGGTGCGACTGCCAACCTTAAAGGCGCACAAGTTCAAGGCAAAGGCGTAAAACTAGACGCGCAAAACTTGAATATTGAAAGCCTACAAGAAACCTTAACCTACAAAGGAAAACAGATGAATGCAAACGGACAAGTGACAGTCGGCTACGGTTTTTCAGCCTCAGGCTCTTACAATCAATCAAAAATGAATGCGGATTACGCCAGCGTTATTGAGCAATCAGGAATTTATACCGGCGATGACGGCTATCAAGTCAACGTACAAAATCACACGGACTTAAAAGGTGGATTGATTACTTCAAGTCAAGTGGCAGAAGACAATGGCAAGAATCGTTTTGAGACAGGCACCTTAAGTTATTCGGATATTCAAAATCATGCGGATTACTCGGGTTCTAGTTTTGGTGTTGATGTTAGTATGACAAAGGGTGGTGGCGAGAAGCCAAAAGAAATTGGTGGGATGAAGTTAACGTCATTTGGGCAAAATGCAATGGTTGAAACGATAAATTCTGATGGTTCAAAAACAACAAATCTTGAAAGTCAGATGAGCCTCAATAAATCTGTTGGCTTTGGTTATGATAGTGAGCATAACGATAGTGTAACGAAAAGTGGTATTAATACAGTGAACATTCAAATCCGAGATGAAAATGCTCAAATCACAAAAACAGGGCAAACTGTTAATACCACTTTAACTGGTATTCATACAGATGTTACTACTGAAAGTGCGGTCGAAAATTCGGGTAAATTGGATCAGAATTTTGATAAAGAACAGCTCCAAAAAGAGCTGAATACGCAATTAGAAGTCACGCAGACGTTCGATAAAAATCGTCAAGAATTGAAAGCGGAATATTATGCGACCATTGATAAAAAACGCGAAGAAGCTACTGAGATTCGCCGAAAAAATGGTGGTTATGATACGGAAGACTCTAAAAAACTCGATCAAGAAGCGAATGACTTAAATGAACAAATTCGTTGGATTGATATGGGGTTAGGTCTTGCGTGGGGATTAGGCAATGCGGATATGACACAGTTAATGTTTGGGACAACGCAAGCAGATAGAGCGTATCGTTCAGCAACTGCTCCGAAAGAAATGTGGATCCAACATTGTTCTTCTAGTCAATCAAAAGACTGCCAAAGCCGACAAATTTGGTCTTTGGATGATCTCACAACTGAAGAACGAACAAGATTAGAAAATGAAGATATTTTGGTAGTATCTAACCCTGGTATTTTTAATGATCGAGAAGATGCATTAAAAAATGCACAAAAACAAAATAAAAGCGAAGCTAATCAAAACGGTATTATAACTATTATGAATCCACCAACTGGTGACTATAAAGGATGGGATGGATGGAAGTTAGCAACAGCATTACCATCTGAATTACTTTATGCTTTATATGATAAATTGAATGATAGTCTTTTTAATGGGTTGTTGCCATTAACAAATTCTGAAAAGTTAAATCAGGATGTTTATTTAGAAGCAAAAGCTAAAAATTATACGTTAGATACAAGTAATCATAGTCGTGGCGGTATGACTGCAAGTGTAGCACTTCAGAATTTGAATATTTGGAGAGGAATAAATGATATACCAATTAGAAAAGCACGTTTCTATGGTACAGCAACAAATGTTCAAGCATATAGCAATCAACTAAACAAAAATGGATTTACTTACCAAGGAAAAGATGGAAAAACATATCAGAGTGGTGCATATTCAGCAGTTCATCACTCAGATGGAGTTGGTTTGATTCCTGTTCTTTTAGGGGGAAATAGTTCAACTGGTGGAAATTGTATTTTGTGTTATTCGCATAGTAGTTATTTTGCGGAAATACCAGATGAATATCTGTAAACACCCCATAATTAAAACAACTCAAAAATAGACATTATTATTTGTTCTA
>NZ_CAMEFX010000063.1 GCF_945915845.1 uncultured Actinobacillus sp.
CAGAACGCCGTATCCAAAATGTTGCAGCAGGTGAAATTTCACCAACCAGCACAGATGCGATTAACGGTAGCCAATTGTATTCCGTTGCCAATACCTTAACTCAAGGTATGAACAATATGGCGAATGATGTGAATATGAACTTCAAGCGTATGAATAACCGTATCAACGATGTCGATCGTAAATTACGTAGCGGCATTGCAGGTGCGGTGGCAATGGGGTCATTGGTGCAAGCCTATCATTCAGGTGAAAGCCTCTTGACTGTGGGTACCGGGGCATATCGTAACGCCTCTGCGTTAGCTGTGGGTTATTCACGAGTTTCGGATAACGGTAAGGTTATAATTAAAGTTTCCGGTAGTGTGAACAATGTCGGTCATTACATGGGAGGCGCAAGCGTTGGTTACAGCTTCTGATTATAGATAATGTAAAAAGCGCGGTTAAATTTAGGGCGGTTTATTTTAAACCGCCCTTAGATTGTTAACTGAGTTTATTTACGTAGTTCTGATCTACAGCAAAAATAAAGCCGAACCCCATTTGATAATATCAAAGAAGAATTTGTTTTGCTCTGTTGCTACACCGGTACTTTTACCATCAGCTTTTGCTTCTTGAACCATACCATTGACATATTGGCCTTTCACTACAGCTAAATCTTCTCTTGCTTTTGTTTGCAAGGTTTTACAGGTTGAAATATCTAAAGGATCAACATTCTCTTTGGATTTATATTTTTTTAATTGATAGGTCGCGTACTTCATCGCTTTTTCATCACCTTGGATGATTTTGACATTATCTTCACCAATAATATCTTCTAAGGGATAGAAAAAGACATATTGAGAATAAATGTAGCTATCTTCTTTTTGGAAATGTTCATACTGAATTCGCGTTAAATTCGGATAAATACATTGTTCCGTTTGTTTTGCCGCAAATGCCCATTTCTGTGCATCCCCATCTGAAAGTTCATAGGCTGCGCCTGCATATTCTGCCGGAATTGCCGATTGTTTTTCACCCAATAAACTGCAACCTGCAAGACTTAACACTGCTGTCGCTAAAAGTAATTTTTTTAACATATTAATACATCTTCCATAATTAAAATTTTTCACTATTTTAGACAGAAAGGATTTTTCGTCAACTGGTTAATACAGAGAAATAATCCAATCGTTACCAATCTAAGAGTATAATTAAACTCTATTAACAAATTAAATTATTGACCTTCATTTCTAATACAGTATAATTCTTTACCAATAACTCCCCCAGCTTTGCCAATCCATGTGATTGGAACTTCAAGGTTGGGGGCTTTCTTTTTTCTTATATTCCCACAATTTCCAATGACTCAGATCCATTACAACCCCCATTTGCTGTAAATTAACCGCATTATTTTCTACTTTAGGAAATTCTTCCAATATATTTAAAAATCGTGTTCCCCATGTTGAATTGGGACAAATCACATCTAACAGACGTTTCATTAAACAAAAATAAACAAAAGGTTGAGCTACATTAAGCTGTTTCCATTGGTCATCTTGTAAACCTTTCAGATTTGCTTTGAAAATAATAGGTTTATTCCACAAGCGTCCATGGTGAGCTGATACATTACGAATAAAATTAAATGCATGTAAATGAGTTTGTAAATGCTTGCCGTCTTTTAAATGATAAATTTTAGCAATACGATCTTTATCTTTGGATAACATTCCTTTGAAAAGCATGGACATAGTGCCAAAATCCCAAACTTCACAAGCTGCCCAAATAGGTAAATCTCCATAATTATCTAAATGGTGTTTAACAAAACTACTACCTGATTCTCGGTTAATCAGGTTTTGATATTTCATCAGCCATTTATCATGATCAAAGTGCGCATCAAAATACTGCGATTTTCGATAAACCAATGGTTCATATTTCCCTAATTCATAAGCAATATTCACCCTTAAAGCAATTTCAATACGCTCTAAAGCATCCAGTGCCAACTGCCTAAGTTTTTTGTCAAACATATATAAAGCTATGACATCGTCAAATCGACTATTTGGTATAAACTGATCTAATCTTGTTTTCGAGCTTTCTTCACTCATTTGACGAAAAGAATAAAAATAGCCACTCAAACGATAGTAACCTATAGTTTTTAAATAACCGAGTGCTTTTTTCTCATCCTGAATAATTAAACCTCTTTGTTGTAGAGTGGCAAGTTGAGCGTGAAAATTTTTCCATATTTTGGGTTGTTTCATTTTATTTATCTTAGAGTCTATTTAGGGTCTGTTTATCTTTCAATAAAAGGCTGCGGCGGAGCTTATTTTTTGCCCAATCAAGGCAAAAAAACTGCCGTTTAGTCATTCTAAACAAAGTTTTTTTAACACAGAGTGGGCAAAAAAGAAGCCCGCCCCTTCGGGTTGTGCCTAAAAAAGCCATCGTCGTTGTTGTAAAACTTGTAAATAGTCCTGCTATTAACTGCGTTTTACGCCTAGCCGATGGCTTTTTTAGGCGACAACGCAGCTTTTTATTGAAAGATAAACAGACCCTATAAAATAGGATAAATTCCCATTATTTAGAGAGCATAAAAGCGCGGTTAAAAATGTTCATATTTCTAACCGCGCTTTAAAGGCTGATTAACCTAAAATTTGACGTAAAGCAGTGCCAATGTCCGCTAAACTTTTCACCGTTGTTACGCCGGCATCTTGTAAGGCTTGGATTTTTTCATCTGCCGTGCCTTTGCCGCCGCTAATGATTGCGCCTGCGTGCCCCATACGTTTGCCTTTTGGCGCGGTAATACCGGCAATATAGCTGACCACAGGTTTGGTGACATGTGCCTTAATAAAGGCAGCGGCTTCTTCTTCCGCTGAGCCACCAATTTCACCAATCATCACAATGGCTTCCGTTTCGGGATCCTCTTGGAAAAGGCGTAGAATATCAATAAAACTTGAGCCCGGAATAGGATCACCGCCAATCCCCACACAAGTGGATTGCCCATAGCCTTCATCCGTAGTTTGTTTTACTGCTTCATAGGTTAATGTACCTGAACGTGAAACAATCCCCACTTTTCCTTTTTTATGAATATCCGCCGGCATAATGCCAATTTTGCATTCATCCGGAGTAATAATACCCGGACAATTTGGACCAATCATCACAACACCGGTTTCCTTTAAGCGTTGTTTGACTTGTAACATATCCAAGGTCGGAATGCCTTCGGTAATACAAACAATTAGTTGAATACCGGCATCAATGGCTTCTAAGATAGCATCTTTACAGAAAGGAGCAGGAACATAGATTACCGTCGCCGTTGCACCTGTCGCTTCCACCGCATCACGCACAGTATTAAAAACAGGTAACCCTAAATGCGTTGTACCGCCTTTATTGGGTGAAACGCCGCCGACCAATTGCGTACCATAAGCAAGAGCTTGCTCGCTATGAAATGTTCCTTGTCCACCGGTAAAGCCTTGGCAAATCACTTTGGTATTTTTATCAATTAAAATTGCCATAATTACTGTTCTCCTGCTGCCTTAACGGCTTGCTCCGCTGCATCTGTTAAAGTTTGTGCTGCAATAATATTTAAACCACTTTTAGCCAAGATTTCACGTCCAAGTGGCGCATTATTTCCTTCCAAACGCACCACCACAGGCACGGTTACCCCGACTTCATTGACCGCGGCAACAATGCCCTCAGCAATGAGATCGCAACGCACAATACCACCAAAAATATTCACCAAAATCGCTTTTACATGACTATCCGAAAGGATAATTTTAAACGCACCGGCTACTCGCTCTTTTGTTGCGCCACCGCCCACATCAAGGAAATTGGCCGGTAATCCACCGTGGTGCTTGATAATATCCATGGTTCCCATAGCAAGACCGGCACCATTCACCATACAACCAATATTACCGTCCAATGCCACATAGTTTAAACTCAATGCTTCGGCTTCCGCTTCGCGAGGATCATCTTGAGTTAAATCCTGCATCGCTTTAAGTTCAGGTTGGCGATATAAGGCATTATTATCCACCGAAATTTTGGCATCTAAACACACTAATTCACTATCAGTCGTCACCACCAGTGGATTAATTTCGACCAGAGCCAAATCTTTTTCAATGAATAACTTCGCCAAACGCACAAAAATTTGCGCAAAGGCATTCACTTCATTGCCTTTTAACCCTAATTTAAAGGCTAATTCACGACCTTGATAGGGCTGCCCCCCCACCAATGGATCCAAGGTTACTTTGTGAATTAACTCAGGGGTTTTCGCGGCAATCTCTTCAATATTCATACCACCTGCTGAAGAGGCCATAAACACAACCCGTTGAGTAGCACGATCAATGACCGCCCCCAAATAAAGCTCTCGAGCAATTTGGCACGTCTCTTCAATATAAATCGTGTTAACAGGCTGCCCTTTGGCATCTGTTTGAAAGGTTACTAACCGTTTGCCTAAAAACTGTTCTGCAAACGACCACACTTCCTCCGCATTGCGTACTAATTTTACACCACCTGCTTTGCCTCGCCCTCCGGCATGTACCTGACATTTTGCTGCCCATACATTTCCATTTAATTCAGAAATCGCTTGAACGGCTTCATCAGCTGTACTACAAGTCATTCCACGACTTACAGGCAAGTGGTACTGAGCAAAAAGTTGCTTTGCTTGATATTCATGTAAGTTCATGTTGTCTCCTTTTGATTGGCTTCCTGTATTTTACAAAAAGATATTTTAAATATAGGGCCGCACTTTTCTTCAAGTGCGGTCATTCATGTTTAAATTTCTAATAATAATCGCGTTGGATCTTCTAATAAATCTTTAATGGCTACCAAGAAACCAACGCTGTCTTTGCCGTCAATTAAACGGTGGTCATAAGATAACGCCAGATACATCATTGGACGGATGACCACTTGCCCATCAACGGCAACAGGACGATCTTTAATCGCGTGCATGCCTAAAATCGCGCTTTGTGGTGGGTTAATAATTGGCGTTGACATCAATGAACCAAATACACCGCCATTGGTAATGGTAAAGTTACCGCCGGTAAGATCGTCTACGGTTAATTTACCCTCACGGCCTTTTTCCGCTAACACTTTGATTTGTTTCTCAATTTCCGCCAAACTCATTTTATCGCAATCTCGTAACACCGGGGTCACTAAACCGCGTGGCGTGGAAACTGCAATGCTTACATCAAAATAGTTGTGATAAACAATGTCATCACCATCAATAGATGCATTTATCACAGGATAACGTTTTAAGGCCTCCACCACGGCCTTCACGTAGAAAGACATAAAACCTAAACGTACATCATGTTGTTTCTCAAATTTTTCCGCATATTTTTTGCGTAGTTGCATAATCGGTTGCATATCGACTTCGTTAAAAGTCGTTAACATTGCCGTGGTGTTTTTCACCTCAAGCAAGCGTTCTGCAACGCGTTTGCGCAAGCGTGTCATTGGCACACGTTGTTCAGCTCTATTGGTATTTAAAACAGGCGTATTTTGTACCGCACTTTGCGCCTTAACTTGGGCTTTTTCAGCCACCACGCGTTCAACGTCCGTACGCGTAATACGACCGCCCACACCGGTTCCTTGAATTTCATCAGGATTTAAATCATGCTCCCCCACTAAGCGGCGAACCGCCGGGCCTAATGCGTCTGCATGATTATCATGGTGACTTAATGCGGCTTCTTTACGCTCTGATGGCGTACTTTCTGTTTCGGCTTTTTTCGTCACCACCACTTCACCCACTGCCACAGAACCAAGCAATTGATTGCTTATCACCGTTGCACCTTCCCCTTGAATAATGCTATCAAGCACACCATTATCCAAGGCAGGTACTTCAAGCACGACTTTGTCCGTTTCAATTTCCACTAAAACTTCATCACGCACTACGGTATCACCTACAGCTTTATGCCATTTCACCACTGTCGCATCGGCAACGGATTCGGGAAGAACGGGGGTTAAAATATCAAATTTACTCATGGGATCTCCTTATTATCTCCTTTTTATGTAGGATATTATACAGCACCGCATTAGGCAACTGGCTTTTTCAATTTTCTCACTATGAGTGTTGTAGTTATTTTATGAATTTAGGTTAGAACTAATGATATTAATACCTCAGTTAAAAACAATACACAGAGTATAAAATTAAAATACTTTTTCAAATTTATCTCTTTCTAACTTATTATTTGGTTTAACTAACAGCATCTATCATAAGATACACCCCAATTTCTGATAAATTTATTTTATTAATCCACCTTATATTTTATATGGCAAATTTTTATTCTTACCCCATGCAATCATTTAGATACATCATATTCCTATTTAAATTTTCATCTCCCGAATATAATTCATCAGTTTTATTTACTCAATATAAAAACTGTTCTTTTCGTTTTTTGAATGATAACCATCATCCAAAATTTAACAAACCAATTGTCTCTATTCGTTGAACAGGAAGTAAGTAATTCCCAAACTAATACCGCTACCAACTTGAATTGCAATACCTGCATTAAATCCACTGGATTGAGCATTAAATATATAGTCTGAACTTAACCATTGATTTCTAATTACAATATCCCGTTTGTTTAGCTTTGGTTCCACAATCCATTTCAATATAGCCTTTTTTATTTAAACAGCTAATAACTTTATTTATTTGACGATCACGGTTTAGAGTCAAATTTGCTCCCCATTTTTCCTATTGGGAAAATTTATTTAGTTTAGTAAATCCCCTTTTTTGTAAGCAAATATCTCGTTTTTTAATATCATTTAAATATAACTTTTTACATTCATTAGCTATTTTTTTAGCTTGAGAAGCTGTTCCTTGATATATATATTCATATCCAGAAGATATTTGCTTATTATATTCTTTATCTATTCTAGAGTCATTCCAGTCTAAAAATGCTTCATCAAATGGGTTTAAAAAACCACCACAAGCATTTAAACTGAGACATAAAACTAAATTTAATTTCAATTTAAAAGGCTTTTTCATCAATCACCCCATTTAAGTTAGTTGGTTCTACTAATGTAGGTATTGATAAATTTTCTTTTCTAGAATTAATAGCCCCCCAAATATGTTCGTATTGTTCATAAAGAGAACTTTTTATTAAGCTATCATTAATATCTATTAGATATGTAACCATCCCCTAAAATAATACAACTTATGTGTAGAATATAACAATCAACTAC
>NZ_CAMEFX010000064.1 GCF_945915845.1 uncultured Actinobacillus sp.
TTGTTTGTTTGTTTGTTTGTTTGTTTGTTTGTTTGTTTGTTTGTTTGTTTGTTTGCATACATTGTCTGTTAACTTACTTATAAAGAAAAGAATTTTTCTTCTAGCTGAGAAATATTTTCTGTGAGTTTTCGAATAAAGCGTAATTTATCTGCTATCTCTGCTGCCTCTTGCCAATTTTGCACAGAAAGTGCGGTAGAAATTTCGCTTAAAAATTGCTGTTCAGTCTTTTCTACTTCCGTGGAAAAATCCATTAATTGTACTTCATCTTTTGCATTTTCAATTTCTTCCAAACGCTCACGCCATTCCATTTGTTGCATAAGAAATGCCGTATCATGGTGCTGTTTTTGCTCCAACGCTTGCTGCGTTCCTGTGTGAATAGCAATAATCACATCCGCACGACTAATGGGATCTTTAAGGGTTTGTAAAGCGTCATTAATTTCAGCAGACTTTTGCATTGCTAAACGCTGTTCTTGTGGTGAACAATGGGCAAAATTATCGGGGTGAAGGGATTTTTGCAATGATAAATAACGACTTGAAAGCAAGTCGTTATTTATTTGGAAATCCACGGGGAGATCAAAAAGAGTAAAAGGATTGTTCATTTTCAATTACACACTAAAGCTTTCGCCACAACCACATTGATCTTTTACATTCGGGTTGGTAAATTTAAATCCTTCATTTAACCCTTCTTTCACAAAATCAAGCTGTGTGCCGTTAAGATAGACTAAACTTTTGGTGTCCACGATCACTTTGACACCATCTTGTTCAAAAACATTGTCATCAGCATTTAATTCATCAACAAACTCAAGAACATAAGCCAACCCGGAACAACCTGATGTTTTTATCCCTAAACGTAGGCCAATACCTTTGCCTCGGCTATCTAAACATTTTTTTACATGCGCTGCCGCACTTGAGCTCATGCTAATGGAATACGAACTTTCGTTTTCTGTTTCTTGTGAATTAAGTTGTTCTGCCATGATTATTGACCTTGTTTCGCTTTATAGTCTGCGATAGCTGCTTTAATGGCATCTTCAGCCAAGATTGAGCAATGCACTTTTACGGGTGGTAATTCAAGTTCCTCGGCAATTTGGCTATTTTTAATGGCACCGGCTTCATCTAAAGACTTCCCTTTCACCCACTCGGTAATTAAAGAGCTTGATGCAATGGCAGAACCACAACCATAAGTCTTAAATTTAGCATCTTCAATAATACCTTCTTCATTAACTTTAATTTGTAGCTGCATGACATCACCACAAGCAGGTGCGCCCACCATTCCAGTTCCTACATCTGCGGCTTTTTTATCCATCGCCCCTACATTACGTGGGTTTTCATAGTGATCTAAAAGTTTTTCGCTATATGCCATTTTTACTTTCCTTTAAATTTAGATGAGAGAAGAAAATCCCTCATTTTATTCGTATTGCTATCCTAATTAATGTGCCGTCCACTCAATCGTATTCAGATCGATGCCTTCTTTGTACATATCCCAAAGTGGTGATAAATCTCTTAATTTTTGCACCGCACTTTTCATCAAACTGATCGTATAATCAATTTCTTCTTCCGTTGTATAACGCCCTAAACTAAAACGAATAGAGCTATGCGCTAATTCATCATTTAAACCCAACGCACGTAAGACATAAGACGGCTCAAGGCTTGCAGAAGTACAGGCTGACCCCGATGAAACAGCGATATCACGTAATGCCATCATCAAACTTTCACCCTCAACATAGTTAAAGCTGATGTTTAAATTATTGTCTAAACGATACGCCATCGAACCGTTTACATAGGTTTCTTCAATATCTTTTAAGCCATTATACAAACGATCACGCAATGCTTTCAGACGTGGCATTTCTGTTGCCATTTCTTCTTTACAAATACGATAAGCTTCGCCCATGCCCACAATTTGATGCACAGGCAATGTACCTGAACGCATACCACGTTCATGACCACCACCATGAATAATCGCTTCCAAACGAATGCGTGGTTTGCGGCGAACATATAATGCCCCAATACCTTTCGGTCCATACAGTTTATGGCTTGACATAGATAATAAATCTACAGGTAATTCAGCAAGGTTAATTTCAACTTTACCAACACTTTGTGTTGCATCGGTGTGGAAAATAACTTTATTGGCACGACAAATTTCACCAATGGTTTTAATGTCTTGAATTACGCCGATTTCATTATTCGCGTGCATAATAGACACTAAAATCGTATCAGGGCGAATCGCTGCTTTAAATTCTTCAATATCAATTAAACCATCTGATTTTGGTGAGAGATAAGTCACTTCAAAGCCTTCACGCTCTAATTGACGGCAAGTATCCAACACAGCTTTGTGTTCTGTTTTACAGGTAATAATGTGCTTGCCTTTGGTTTGATAAAAATGTGCCGCACCTTTGATCGCCAGGTTATCTGCTTCCGTCGCACCTGATGTAAAGACAATTTCACGACTATCCGCGCCAATTAAATCCGCAATCTGGTTACGAGCAATATCAACCGCTTCTTCCGCTTGCCAACCAAATTTATGCGAACGTGATGCAGGGTTACCAAAAGTACCATCGATAGTCAAAAATTCCATCATTTTTTTCGCTACACGTTCATCTACCGGGCAAGTTGCCGCATAATCTAAATAAATTGGTAATTTCATTTTATTCTCTTAACTATTTACAACTAATAAATCTTCAAAGTCTTTGTGTCCGTGATGCTCCTTACGAACCTTATGTTTACTCACCAGCTCGGCTAAAGTAATTTCATCCAAGAAGCTTTCGATACGGTGACTTAAATCTTCCCATAAGTGGTGGGTTAAACATTCTTGTCCATTTTGACAGTTTCCATGTCCTAAACAACGCGTTACTGCAATTTTTTCATTCACCGCATTGACAACCATGCCAATAGAAATCTTATCTGCTCCCTGTCCTAAACAATATCCACCACCCGGACCACGTACACTTTTCACTAATCCATGACGACGTAATTTAGCAAATAATTGCTCTAAATAAGACAGCGAAATATTCTGGCGTTCAGAAATTTCGGCTAATGTCACAGGTCCATCCGAACCAAATAAAGCAATATCTAAAATAGCGGTCACAGCATAACGACCTTTTGAAGTTAGCTTCATTATACTTTCCTTTTAAAAATCTAATGTAAATAGTTTACATAACCCATCAATTTAATCAACTATATTTCCGAGTTTATTTTAAGGTTTTTTCTACTGCACTGAGCATACCACGTAAAATATTTAACTCATTTTTCTCCAATTGAGAACGTTGATAAAGCCGTCTCAACTTTTGCATAACACCTTGATTATGAATAAATTTCAACTTTGTATAAAGTTGCTCAGTGTGCTGATAAAAATATTCTAATTCCTGTGCTGTTGCTAATGTATCGACATTATCTATTGTTGAAACAGGTAAATTTTGTTGATGTAAAAATGCCATTCTGAGTTCATAACAAACTAATTGCACCGCCATTGCTAAATTCAACGAAGAATAATCCGGGTTAGCAGGAATAGTAAGATGATAATGACATTTTAATAATTCTTCATTCGTTAATCCCACACGTTCACACCCAAAAACAAGGGCAATTTGACCGCACTTTGCCGCCTGAATGACCTTTTCACCACATTCCCTTGGCTCAATGAGTGTATTTTGTAAATGCCGTAAACGCGCACTTGTGCCTATGACTAAAGAACAATCGGCAACCGCATCATCAAAGTGCGGTACAATTTTCGCATTTTTCACCACATCATCTGCTCCAGCAGATAAGGCAATTGCTTGCTCATCAATGGCTTGCTTGGGATTAACTAAATATAAATTTTCCAACCCCATGGTTTTCATCGCTCTCGCTGCTGAACCGATATTGCCAGAGTGAGAGGTTTCTATCAGCACAATTCTGATGTTATTTAGCATGCTATTCAGATATTGAGTAAATTTTGTGGGTATTTTACCACAATACCCATAAAAGTCAGTCGGATTCTGCATTTTTTCAGTAGAAATTTATAGCAAAAATCACTATAATACGCCCGATTTATGCGTAGGCTCAGCCTACATCGTTCTTTTCACAATTTATCTAATGGACACATTATGAACCCAATGTTAAATATCGCTATTCGCGCAGCGCGTAAAGCAGGCAACATCATTGCTAAGAGCTATGAGCATCTTGATAGTATTCAAACATCATCAAAAGGTAACCATGATTTTGTTACCAATGTAGACAAAGCTGCAGAATCGGCAATCATTGAAACGATTCGCGCGTCTTATCCTGACCACACCATCATTACCGAAGAAAGCGGCGCGTTAGAGGGCAAAGATAAAGATACACAGTGGGTAATTGATCCATTAGATGGCACCACAAACTTTATCAAAGGTTTTCCACATTTTTCTGTTTCTATCGCTATTCGTGTCAAAGGTCGTACTGAAGTCGGTGTAGTTTACGATCCAATTAAAAACGAACTCTTTACTGCTGTTCGTGGACAAGGGGCAAAATTAAATGAACTTCGCTTGCGTGTTACTGAAAAACGCGATTTGCAAGGTTGCATTGTCGCAACAGGTTTTCCATTCAAACAACCAAAATTGATGCCATCACAATTTTCCATGATGACACCTATTGCTGAAAGTGCCGCGGATTTCCGCCGTACGGGTTCAGCTGCTTTAGATTTATGTTATGTTGCGGCCGGACGTGTTGATGCTTATTTTGAAATGGGATTAAAAGCGTGGGATATTGCAGCAGGCGAATTTATCGCGCGTGAAGCGGGGGCATTGGCTTGTGATTTCAATGGGGGTCATAGCTTTTTAAAAGAGGGGCATATTGTTGTCGCCACACCGCGTGTTGTTAAAGAAATATTGACAAAAATCCAACCGCACTTTAATTCATAAAAAAATATTGGTAAGGATGAATAAGTCCTTACCAATCATTCTCTATGATATTTTCAATTTATCTAACCTTTCTAACCAGTTTTTTAAAGCCATAACACTAGGTGCATAAGTTTTATTCAGCTCAGAAATCCAATCACTTACTTGACATTCCCAGTCCTCTAAATTTTCTTGTTGAATGAGAGAAGCAAGCTCCTGGAGTTTTTTAAGCCCTAAACTTGCCGCTGCCCCCTTAAGTTTATGTGCTCTAGAAATGAAATCTTCTTTAGAAATTTTATTCTCTATATAAGCTTGATATTCTTGGCACAGTTTTAATCCATTATCATAGAACTCAGTTTGAAACAGAGATAAATTATTTAAAAATACATCCGTAGAAATAAAATCAATTAATTCACGAACAAATTTATCATCAATAAGCTCGGGGGCTTGAAGTTGCGCTGTATCAAGTTCAAAAGGGGTTGAGCTCGTATTGAGATCATCAGTAAAATATTTTCCTAAACAATGTGTTAATGCAGTGATATCTAAAGGTTTTGTCAATACATCATCCATGCCTTGAACCAAATAGTCTGTTTTATTTTGCATCACATTAGCTGTTAACGCGATTAAGGGAGGTAAATAGTCATAAATCCCATCCTCATATTTTTTCCTAAAATATTGTGCTATCGCAAATCCGGTCATATCAGGAAGTTGAATATCTAAAAACACTAAATCATAGTTCTTACTCTCAAATTTCGCTATTGCCTCTTTTCCATTCATGGCAACATCGACATTAAAACCGAGTTTTTCTAATACTGACTTAGCAACAATAATATTCAGCTCGATATCTTCAACAAGCAAAATTGATAAATCGGGAGCAATTGGTGCTAATACCATTTTATTCACCGGGTCTTGCACTTCTTCAGCATAAATCGTTAATTTAAATGTTGAACCAACTTCTAATTGACTAGCCACGGTTAAATCACCATTCATAAGGTGTGCTATCGTTTTAGATATAGCCAGTCCAATACCACTACCAGCGGGTTTATGCTGATTCTTTTCCACTTGATAATACATGGTGAAAATATTATCTATATCAGCTTCAGGGATCCCCTGCCCTGAATCAATCACTGAAAATTGATATTGGTTTACACCGCTTCGTTGAATATCTAAAATAATATTTCCTTGATTAGTAAATTTGATCGCATTGCTAAGCAGATTCCATAACACTTGACTTAGGCGTGTTCCATCTAACATCAGAAAACGAGGTAAATCTTGACCGCACTTTAAACTAAAATGAAGTTTTTTTTGCATTGCCATAAATTGGCCAATATTTGTGATATTATCAATTAATGCGTAAAAATCCGTTTCCTGTTGATAAAGCTCTATACGATTAGCATCAATTTTCTCTAAATCAATAATATCATTAAATATATGTCCTAATGATACCGCGCTAAAACTAATTGTCTGTAGATAATTACGTTGTTCATCGGTAAGATTTGTATCTAATAAAATACGACTTAATCCCACAATACCATTAAGTGGTGTTCGTAATTCATGACTAATAGTTGCTAATAATGTCGTTTTATCTTGATTTGCTTGCGCTAAACGATGCTCAGCTAATATGCGCTCTTGCACTTCTTGCCGAAGTTTTGTGACTGATTTTGAAAGACTCAAACGTGAAAGTTCTAATTTTTCGACAAGCAAGGTAAAGAAATAAATAACAAAAGGTGCAGAAATTAGACCGAAAGAAATAGAATAAATCAAACTTTGCCAGTGAATTTCACCAACAAAAATAAAACTTAAAAGAATATGCGTACAAAGAGCTAAAGTCGCTAGAACAACAAAACCTAATAGAGAAAATCGCCATCGCCCTAATTTAATCACCCAATCTATATATTTTTGTGCAAAATAACGAATATTTTTCATCTCATCTACCTATAAATTCATTTTACTTATGTTCAATAATTTTATCTGATCTTGAACAGTATAGCTAATAACAAAAAACAAAACCCCGAGCCTATCTCTAGACTCGGGGTTCTTTATCTCTTACTTGGCGGTGACCTACTCTCACATGGGGACACCCCACACTACCATCGGCGTTACGGCGTTTCACTTCTGAGTTCGGCATGGGGTCAGGTGGGACCACCGCACTATCGCCGCCAAGATAATTCGTTGATGATTCTTACCTTAACTTTTTCGATTTTCTTATTATTCTTCAAAATTCGAAACAAGCTGCTCTGATTAATCTCTTTCTCTGTCTACTTTAGTTAGTTTTT
>NZ_CAMEFX010000065.1 GCF_945915845.1 uncultured Actinobacillus sp.
CCAATCGGCCAAGTAATAGGCGCGCAATGAATATTTAACACGCTTTCAACTTCGTCCAATAATTCCATTGGATCGCGAATATCGCGGTCGAGTTTGTTCATAAAGGTTAAAATTGGCGTGTCGCGCAAACGCGTAACTTCCATTAATTTGATGGTGCGCTCTTCTACCCCTTTTGCCGCATCAATCACCATTAAGCAGCTGTCCACGGCGGTCAATGTGCGATAGGTATCTTCCGAGAAGTCTTCGTGCCCCGGGGTATCCAGTAAATTCACTAAGCAGTCGTTATAAGGGAATTGCATCACAGAGGTGGTAATGGAAATACCACGTTGTTTTTCCATTTCCATCCAGTCAGATTTGGCGTGCGCCGTTGAGCCTTTGCCTTTGACAGAACCGGCGGTTTGAATGGCATTTCCGTATAAAAGCACTTTTTCTGTAATGGTGGTTTTACCCGCATCGGGGTGAGAAATAATCGCAAATGTGCGGCGTTTATCAACTTGTTGTGGATAGGTCATTGTTATTCTTTTTCAGTAGTAAAAATCGGGGCGTATTGTCGGCTATTTTGGCTTGAAGTGCAAGTTAAAACCGTATAGCAAACGTTTGCAAAGTGCGGTATACTTTCGGGCAGTTTTAAAAATACAATATCAACAAGGACAAACACAATGACCGAATTAAGTTTAAAAAAAATCTATTCAGGTAAAGTACGTGATCTCTACGAAATTGACGATAAACGTATGCTCATGGTCGCCACGGATCGCCTTTCCGCTTTTGATGTGATTTTAGACGATCCGATTCCACGTAAAGGGGAAATTTTGACCCAAATTTCTAATTTCTGGTTTAACAAATTAGCCCATATTATGCCGAATCATTTTACCGGCGACAGCGTTTACGATGTGTTGCCAAAAGAAGAAGCGGATTTGGTGAAAGATCGCGCCGTGGTGTGTAAACGTCTGACCCCGGTTAAAATTGAGAGCATTGTGCGCGGTTATTTAACAGGTTCAGGCTTAAAAGACTATAACAAAACAGGCACAATTTGTGGCTTGAAATTACCGGAAGGCTTAGTTGAAGCCAGCAAATTACCGCAACCGATTTTTACCCCATCCAGCAAGGCGGAAGTAGGCGATCACGATATTAATATTTCTTATGAAGAATGTGAGCGTCAAATTGGCGCAGAATTAGCGGCGAAAGTTCGCGATGCCGCCATTGCACTTTATACGGAAGCGGCAAATTTTGCCTTAACCAAAGGCATTATTATTTGCGACACCAAATTTGAATTCGGTTTAGATGAAAACGGTACATTGACGTTAATGGATGAAGTGTTAACCCCTGACTCAAGCCGTTTTTGGTCAGTGGAAACCTATAAAGAAGGCACCAATCCGCCGTCTTTTGACAAACAATTTGTGCGCGATTGGTTAGAAAATAGCGGTTGGAACAAACAAGCCCCAGCGCCGAAAGTGCCGGCGGATGTGATTGAAAAAACCGTAGCGAAATACCAAGAAGCGTTGGATTTGTTGTCCAAATAACCCCAAAGAACTGTAGGGGCGAAATATTTTTCGCCCTGACATTCCACGATATTTTGGGGCAAAAAATGTTTTGCCCCTACAAGGAACATTATGCGATCAGTAGCCATTGTTGGATTAGGTTGGTTTGGTTTACCTTTAGCCCGTGATTTGCGTAATCTGGGTTGGGACGTAAAAGGCAGTAAACGCACGCCTGAAGGGGTGGAAGAAATGCGTTTATGGCGACTTGAAACCTATCAGCTGGAACTCACCCCTGACATCAATGCCGATCCTGACGACCTTTATGCGCTCTTGTCTGTGGACAGCCTTGTGATTAATTTACCGCCTAGCTCACATTTCTTCGATCCTGATGTTTATATGCGAAGTATTGAGAATTTGGTGAATGAAGCCTTATTGTATGGGGTGCAGCATATTATCTTTATCAGCACGACATCCGTTTTTCCCCAAGCACAGGGCGAATTTACGGAATTGAGCGCGGCAGATGAAAACTCTGTTTTCTATCAAATCGAACAAATGCTTTTTCAATTTAAAGATCTTGATGTGGATATTTTGCGCTTTGGCGGGTTAATTGGTGATGATCGTCATCCTGTTCATGCTATGAGTGGAAAAGCCTATGACCAAGGTAATTCCCCTGTCAATTTAGTGCATTTGGAAGACTGTTCACGCGCGGTACAAAGTCTACTTGAAACCCCTAGCGGCCATCGTTTATACCATTTAGTTGCCCCTCAACACCCAACTCGAGCAGAATATTATACCGCTATTGCCCAAAAACTCGCTTTAAATCCACCGCACTTTAATTGCCAACAGGATGATTTACAACGGATTGTTCTGGGCAATAAAATCTGTGATGAATTGGATTTTGTGTATCAATACCCTGATCCTTATTTGATGTGCAAATAGGGATTTGCCTTTTAGCACCCAATTCCGCTGTTTCCTCAACATCACAGCGGAATGGATGAGAAAAAGACCAATAAAATTGGCGGCGCAATATTCGTCACGAAACCAAAACTAATGGCAAGCGGTACGACTTCCATTCCCCCTGAACGTTGAATAATAGGCAATGTGCAATCTAAGGCTGTGGCACCGGCTAACCCAACCGCGGTTGAACGATAATGGAACATAAATAATGGAATCACAAAAAGGCTGACAATTTCACGCATTAAGTCGTTAAAAAAGGCAATGCTTCCAAATATCGGCCCCCAAGCATCATTAATTACGACACTGGACAAAGAATACCAACCTAATCCTGAAGCAATGGCTAATCCTTGGGTCAACGGGAGTTTCAGCGCATAAGCCGCCAATATTCCCCCAACTAATGAGGTTAGGATCATAATGAAGCCGGTATAAATCCCACGCTGATTAAATAACACTTCGCGTAATGAAATACCATTGTTACGTAATTGGATCCCCACAAAGAAAATTAAGGTGACTAAAACATAGGTGCTTGCATGTAACGGTAACGCAAAATAGCCGTAACTAAAAAAGCCAAACACAAAGCCTAATAAGACCATTGAACAAAGTTTTGCACTGTCTAATAAAAGTTTCCAGCGTGGCGGTAAATTGGAACCGAGATGCTTCAAAGGCGCCGGTTTGAGTTTATCGAAAATAATTAATCCAATAATATTGCAGCCCATAATGAGCAAGGCAAAGGTCAACGCGGAAAAGCCGATATTAGGGAGTTTAGTTAAAACATTCTCAATTTGCCCTAGCGACACGCCCATCACAAATAGAATGACATAAAGTAATATCATCACCATTCGATTGATCAGGCTCAGTAATTTTTCCTTGGTTGTTTTGATGAAATAGCCCAACAACATGGGGGCTAAAACAATTAATAATCCTTCAAACATCTTTTTTATCTCTTGAAAATAAAGTGCGGTCTGTTTATGCTTAGGGTCTGTTTATCTTTCAATAAAAAGCTGCGGCGGAGCTTTTTATTGAAAGATAAACAGACCCTATTCTAACTGAAAACGAATGGAACTCAATGAAATGTATTTGCGCCAACTGGAAATTATGGGCTTTCGCGGTATTAATCGACTGTCAATTCACTTACGTCCAAACATGCTCTTAATCGGGGAAAATGCTTGGGGGAAATCCAGTTTATTGGCTGCCTTGAGTTTAATTTTAAATGGTAAAAATACGCTCTATCAGTTTACTGCTGAAGATTTTCACCAATCTCAAGAACCACAAAATATTACGCTACTCTTTACTTTTTCTGAGCGCGATAAGCAAGAAAACGATGCGCCACAAAATGAAGCATTACGGGATGTGTTTGTGCCGCATGATGACGGTTTGGATCGTATTTATTTACGCGTGACAGGTGAAGGACAAGGGGAAAAAATTGAAACCCATTATTCGTTTTTGAATGTTCATGGTGAAACCATTGAACTAAAAAGTGCGGAGAATATTGCGCTGATTTTGGTTAACCGCTACCCGATTTATCGCTTACGAGATGCTCGTCTAAATCAACATTCATTAAAACGTGCGACAACCTTGGCTTCTAAAATAGAAAGTCATAGCTGTCTCGAATTACACGCGGTTGGGGTGTTAGTACAACATTATTTTATGCGTACTCCGTTAGAAGATCCTGTATTGGATTCGACAAATTTATGGAATGACCTCAAATCCTTATGTGCAAAATTAAAGCAAGATGAGCAAGGTCAATTGCAATATCAACTTTTGCATTTTTGGCTATCATTGCTCAACGCGGAACATCCTACGGAAACCGCACAATCCGTTCACCCCATTTTGATTTTTGAAGATCCCGAATCTCGCTTACACCCAAGAATGGTGACAATATTATGGGAACTCACCCAATATTTACCCATTCAACGTATTACCACAACCAATTCTGTCGAACTTTTGTCACAAGCCTCATTACGTGATATCTGTCGCCTTGTTCGCTATACAGATCGTACACGTGCCTATCAGCTTAACCGCCGCGATCTGAGTAAAGAAGATTTACGCCGTTTAACCTTTCATATTCATCATAATCGGAGCCTTGCCTTATTTTCTCGCACTTGGATTTTAGTGGAAGGCGAAACCGAAGTTTGGCTTTTATCTGAAATCGCAGAATTGCTGGGCATTCATTTAGCGATGGAAGGGATTCGTATTGTGGAATTTGCCCAATCCGGTTTGCGCCCTTTAATCAAGTATGCGCAAGCCATGGGGATTGAATGGTATGCGTTAACGGATGGTGATGAAGCCGGGCGAAAATATGCGGATATTGTTAAAATGATGATCAATGAACAAGAAAAACCGGAAGATCGTTTAACTATTTTACCGCGCAGCGATATTGAACATTTCTTTTATGTGGAAGGGTTTGATCAGGTCTTTGTTCGTCTCGCCCATTGGGTTGCACAAAATAATGTTTACCCGATGCATAAAATTATTCAACGAGCCATTCAACGAACATCAAAACCTGATTTAGCTATCGCTATCTCGAATGAAATCGAGCAACGCGGAACACAGTCTATCCCATTATTGTTTAAGCGATTATTTTCTAAAGTGCTAAACCTCTCCAGAACGCAATAAACTATTTATTTATACAGTTATTTGTGATAAAGTGCGGTCAATAAAACAATATTTAAATTGACCGCGCTTTTATGAAAAATACCACTCGTAAGATTATTCATATTGACATGGACTGTTTCTACGCCGCCGTAGAAATGCGTGAAGATCCCACGCTTATTGGGAAACCGGTTGCTGTAGGCGGAACCAGTCGTCAACGTGGTGTGTTAACAACCTGTAATTACGAAGCGCGAAAATTTGGTTGTCGTAGTGCCATGCCAACGGCTCAAGCGGTTAAACTCTGCCCTAGCCTTATTTTGCTTCCGGTAAGAATGGAATTGTACAAATCCGTTTCCGCGCAAATTCACGCAATCTTTCGCCGTTATACGGATATTATTGAGCCACTTTCACTCGATGAAGCTTATTTGGATGTGACGGAATGTCAGCATTGTTCCGGATCTGCCACTTGGATAGCACAGGAAATTCGCCAAGCCATTTTTGATGAATTGCATCTTACGGCATCTGCCGGCATCGCCCCATTAAAATTTCTTGCCAAAATCGCCTCTGATCAAAATAAACCCAATGGGCAATTTGTCATTCGTCCGGATGATGTGAATTCATTTGTGGCAACGCTACCTTTGCATAAAATTCCCGGCGTTGGAAAAGTAACGACCGAACATCTAAGAAAAATGGGGTTGGAAACCTGTTCTGATGTACAAAAGTTGAGTTTGCCTATTCTGGTGAATCAATTTGGCAAAATGGGAAAACGTATTTGGGATTTTAGTCATGGTATAGATGAACGAGAAGTGCAACCTCATAGAGAACGAAAGTCTGTTGGCGTGGAACGTACATTATCTTATAACATTAGCACCCTTGATGAAGCACAAACCATTTTAACCGCACTTTATCCTGAATTAGAACGCCGAACATTGCGTGCGAAACCGGATATTCCTTTATTGCGTTATCGAAAAATGGGCGTGAAGCTCAAATTTGAGGATTTCCATGTCACCACCCTTGAAAAAAGTGCGGTGGTGTTTGAACTTAAAACATTCCGGCAATTATTGGCGGAAATATGGGAAAGATGTCAGGGACGGTCGGTGCGCTTAGTGGGTATTCATGTCATTGTGCCTGAAGCGCGTAAGGAAATTCAGTTAGGGTTGCTGTAAACAAAAGTATGTAAATTCAATATTGAAGACATAACTTTTCCTTGCCAAAAGAAATAATTTGTATAAAATTTTATACATTATGAATACACAAAATAACCGAAAGCCTATCCATTGGGTTGGCTCCACTCTCGATGATATTCGAGAGTTTCCCGATAACATTAAGCGTGAACTGGGTTTCGACTTAGATCTTGTTTAACAAGGTTTATTGCCACGAGATTTTAAAGCAATGCAAAATCTCGGTTCCGGTGTAATGGAAATTCGTGTGAGAGATATATCAGGCGCGTTCCGTTTGGTCTATGTGGCGAAATTTGCTGATGCCATTTATTGCTTGCATAGTTTCCAAAAGAAAACACAGAAAACCTCCCCAAAAGATTTAGAAATTATCAAGGCTCGCTATGTAGCCGTAAAAGCATTACAGGAGCAAGTAAAATGATTGATACTCAAATTCGCCATACCACAGAAGCTAACGGCAATGTTTTTGCTGATTTAGGTTTTGCACCACAAGAAGCACAACAATTAAAATCTGCTAGCGAACAACTTATACAGAATAAATTGGTGTTAATGAATGCGATGAGTGAGTGGATCAAAGAAAACCACTTAAAACAAGCTGAAGCAGCAAGCATTTTAGGTGTTAGCCGTCCACGTATTTCAGACATCGTCAATCATAAAACCGATAAATTTACCCTTGATGCACTTGTTTCTTTTGTGTCCAAAACAGGAAGACGCGTTCAAGTTTCTTTGGTTTAGGGTCTGTTTATCTTTCAATAAAAAGCTGCGTTGTCGCCTAAAAAAGCCAT
>NZ_CAMEFX010000066.1 GCF_945915845.1 uncultured Actinobacillus sp.
GTCTTTCTGATCAAGAAATCTTTTCGTTAATGGTGGAAATGCGTTGGGGGTCGGCGGAAAAAATTTGTTGCCCACATTGCCAACGCACTCAACCTTATTTTATTCAAAGCCGTCAAAAATGGCGTTGCCGTGATTGCAAACGGGAATTTAGCCTGACTTCCGGCACACTGTTTGCCAGCCATAAATTGCCGTTGCGTACTTATTTGTTAGCATTGGTGTTTTATATTAATGCCAAACAAGGTATTACCTCAAAACGTTTAGCACGAGAATTGGCGGTGAATTATCGTACGGCGTTTATGTTAAGTCATAAAATTCGTGAGAGCTTAAAACCGGATTTAGAAACGCAAAAAATTAGCGGAGAAGTGCATATTGATACTTGTGAAGTGAACGTTTTGGTGGAGGCTGAAACCTTAAAAGAGCAAAAAGCAGACAAGGTCAATAATCAAGATCGTACCTTTTATTTAGCCGAAATTCCGCCCAATATGCAGCAAAATGTGCAGAAAAAGCAGGAAAAATGGCAAATAAAACATCAACAAGACGAGCAAAAGCGCCGTGGAAATTATGCTCGATATGGGAAAACGTTGGACTATCGCGCCAAATCTTTTGTGAAAGAAAAGCGTAAGTTGTTGGTTATGACCAATAATGAACGACAACAAACCTTGGTTTTTCCGATTTATGCTGAAAATAAGGCAACAATTTCTTATTTGGTAAGAAAATATGTGACGCAAGGCAGCACAATTTGCACCGATGGCGCACGCGCCTATAAACATTTAGCCGCTTTGGGCTATGAACACGAAAGTGCGGTACATTCTAAGAAGATTTTTAAAAATTCGAAGGGTTATCATAATAACTGGGCGGAAAACTTTTTTAGCCGCACCAGAAGTTTGTGGGTTCAGCTTGCGCAGGTAAAAAATGTGCATTTGTGGGCATATGCAAATGAAATGGCATTTCGTTTGGATCATTGCGTAATGCCTTCGGGGTCAATGTTTTTAGCTTTGTTGAAAAAAACGTTGCAAACAACGGTGCAAGACTTTTGGAAGGGTTATGGGAAAACGGGTTATGTGGTGAGAGATGAGATGGTGTTTTAGGAGAAGTTTTTTGTAAAAAAGAATGGGGAGGCCTTATCCCAAATTCTGTGTAAACACCCATTTCAACTTAACGGTGATCGTCTAGGCGATCACCAGTGACACGGCAGTAAAGCAGATTTAACCTTAAGTACCTAGGAGGATTCCCTAGATGCTTTTTATTTTAACGCGGACAAATTTCAGATTCAACAAAGAAATACGCAATTTCACGCTCTGCACTATCCACACTATCAGAACCGTGAACTGAATTGCGTTGTTTGCTTTGAGCAAAATCCTTGCGAATCGTGCCTTCTGCCGCAGCTTCCGGATTGGTGGTACCTATCAAAGTGCGGTAATCTTTGACGGCATTTTCTTTTTCAAGAACAGAGACCAAAATAGGTGCTGACATCATATATTCCACCAAAGGCTCAAAAAATTCCTTGCCTTGATGTTCTGCATAAAATCCTTCCGCTTGAGCACGTGTTAAACGTAGCATTTTAGCGGCAATAATCTGAAACCCTTGCTCTTCAAAACGGGCTAAAATTTTCCCCACCAAATTTCGCTCAACGGCATCAGGTTTGATGATAGATAAAGTTCGTTCTACTGTCATTGGCTTGCTCCTTTTTGAAAAATAACCTAAAGATTTTAATGGATTGAATGATGATACACTAGGGCTATTGACCTATCTCTCAAACACTTCCGTTACTAATTGCGTTAATCCGTCTAATAAGATCAATTCTTGGTTTACCCCATTAATCTGTGCTAAATCCCACCGCACTTTTTGAATAATTTGATTCGCTTTTAATAACCCTTGTGCGGTTTGTTTTTCACTAAATTGTTGTACAGCTTTCGCCAAATCTTGGCACACCCAGCCGGTTCTAATGCCTAATTTATCTTTTAACGCATCGGATAAAAAGCTGTTCAACCAGTCTAATTGTTGATGAGCCAAAGTTTTATCAAATAACGGCAACACTTCCAAAGGCGAACGGCGTAAATAAAATACCCAAAAGGCGCGTAAAAATTCACGGCGTTTTTCAATCAGCCCCTGTTCCAACGTGGTTAACGCCAATAACGGCCGCCCATAATTAATACGAAGCGCGGTGTGAATTTCTGCAATTTCATCATTGCGTTGAGACTGCAACCAAGCCTGCGCAACACCTAAGGTCGGCACATTCAATAACCAAGATTGGCAACGGCTATAAATGGTCGCAATTAATGAAGAAGACAAATCTGTTTGTAGTAAAAAATAGGTATTCGGGCGCGGTTCTTCTAAGGTTTTTAACAACGCATTGGCTGCTGCTTCCGTTAATCGTTCCGCACCCTGTACAAGCACAACCTTATTACCACCTTGTTGTGCATGCTGATTCACTTTTTCATTGATGTCACGCACCTGATCTACGCCAATATCTTTATCTTCAATCGAAGTTAACAAATGAAAATCAGGGTGATTACCTGCGCTAAATAAATGGCAATGATGACAATGCCCACAAGGCTTTTGGCTTTCTTGGCAAAATAAAAATGCCGCGACTGCATTCACAAGGCTTTCCGCCCCTAAGCCCAAATCCGCCTTAAATAATAACGCGTGATGCCCATGACCTTGGGAAAAAGCCTGCGTAATTTTGTCATAAGTGGGCATAAGCCAAGGATAAAGTGCGGTCATAATGAAGTTGTTTTTCCTACCGAATTCACAAATTTTTGCACCGCACTTTGGATATCCGCGGTGACCCGTTCAAGTTCCTGACCGGCATTGATAATAACGGCTTTCGGGTTGTCTTTCACCAATTCCAAATAGCGCGCTCGCGTGCGGTAAAAAAAGTCTAAGCCTGCCTGTTCAATGCGATCTAATTCGCCACGTCCACGGGCACGCGCTAATCCCAAGGCAGGATCGATATCCAAATACAGGGTAAAATCCGGTTCAAAATCGCCCAATACACTCTCTTTAAGCATTTGCATAAACGCCTTATCAAGCTGACGCCCACCGCCTTGATAAGCTTGTGATGACAAATCATGACGATCACCAATTACCCATTTTCCTTGCGCCAGTGCGGGTTTGATAATATTTTCGATCAGCTGAATACGTGCTGCATAAAGCATTAACAGTTCCGCTTTATCGGTTACGGGTTCTTCCGTTTCATATTTAATTAAATTACGCAACTTTTCTGCCAAAGGCGTGCCGCCCGGTTCGCGCGTAAAAACTAAATCCGTCACCCCTAACGCTTTCAGTTGCGCGACGACTGTATTCAGTGCAGTGGTTTTTCCCGCACCTTCTAAACCTTCTAAAACAATAAATTTTCCGTTCATACTGTTCTCAATGACTGGGATTATTTTTTATTTTGTCGATACCAACGTAAATATTCTTGTACCGCGTGATTATGTTCACTCAACGTACGGCTAAACTTATGACCACCGGTGCCATCTGCCACAAAATACAGAAAATCCGTTTTTTCCGGATGCGCTACTGCAAAAATCGCACTTTCACTTGGGTTCGCAATCGGTGTCGGCGGCAATCCATCAATGGTATAAGTATTGTACGCCGTAACCTGCTCTAAATCTTTTTTACGGATATTGCCATTATACTCATCGCCCATACCGTAAATCACCGTAGGATCCGTTTGCAAGCGCATTTTCGTTTTCAAACGATTAATAAACACCGAAGCAATTTTGCCACGCTCCGCTTGAACGCCACTTTCCTTTTCCACAATCGAAGCCAAAATCAGCATCTCATATTTATTGGCAAGTGGCAAATCCGCATCCCTTTCAGCCCAAGCTTTATCTAAGGTTTTCGTCATTTTCACCACGGCACGTTTCAATAGTTCTTCATCACTAGAATTGGGCACATAATGGTAAGTATCAGGATAAATCCAACCTTCCAATTTGTGTTGGTTGTTTTCAGGTAAGTTGAATTGTTTAAGTAGCTCTGCTTCGCTTTTTCCGGCTAATTGCTGTTTTAAGTGCGGTGCATTTTCCAAGGATTTTTTCACTAATTTCCAAGTTTCTCCTTCGCCAAAACGAAGGCTAAACTGCACTTCCTTACCGCTATTCAACAGTACTAGCAAATCATTGAGCGTTTTCACGCCGTTTAAGGAATAGGTTCCCGCTTTGACGTTATTTAAATTGGGATGCAATTTTAAGGCCCAAGGCAACCATTTGGCATCATCAACCAATTTTTCTTGCTCTAACAATGTGGCTAATTTTTTGCCGGTGGTTCCCCGTTCCAAAGTCAATAATTGATCCGATTGCACAGGGATAGGTCGCTGTAGAAATTGTTGTAGTTGGTGATAACCCCAAAAGCCGGCGCCCACCAAAAGTACAAGTAAAATAAGAAAAATAGAAAGAATTTTTTTCATTGATTATATGAAGTGAATAAAAATTGGCGTGATTTTAGCATAGAACAGAAAAGAAAGAAAAAGTGCGGTAAAATTTCACCGCACTTTGAAGAGATAAGAAATTAATACAACAAACGCGCACGGATTGTGCCATCAATTTCTTTTAATTGAGTAAGCAATTCATCGGTATTTTCTGATTCCACATCAATGACTACATAACCGATTGACGGATCCGTTTGTAGGAATTGTGCGGCGATATTCACATTGGCATTCACAAATACTTGGTTGATTTTGTTTAAAATACCCGGTTTGTTATGGTGAATATGCAATAAACGTTTCGCCCCTTCGTGTTCAGGTAAGGACACTTCTGGGAAATTCACCGCAGAAAGTGTTGAACCGTTGTCTGAATATTTCACAAATTTCAACGCCACTTCCGTACCAATATTTTCTTGCGCTTCTACCGTTGAACCACCGATATGCGGTGTTAAAAGGACATTATCAAATTTGCGTAAAGGTGATTCAAATACTTCATCGGCTGAAGCAGGTTCTACCGGGAAGACGTCTACCGCTGCACCACGGATCTTACCTGCGTCTAATGCTGCCGCTAAAGCATCAATATCTACCACAGTACCACGTGCAGCATTCACCAAAATGCTATCTTGTTTTAATTGTGCAATACGTTCTGCGCTCATTAAATTTTTAGTGGATGGATTTTCCGGTACATGTAAAGAAATCACATCACAAGAACACAATAATTCTTCCAACGTATTGACTTGTTGTGCATTACCTAATGGTAATTTCGTTTCAACATCATAGAAATAGACGTTCATCCCCAAAGATTCTGCGATAATACTTAATTGAGAGCCGATATGACCATATCCCACAATCCCTAATTTTTTACCGCGCACTTCGTGTGAACCCACAGCAGATTTATTCCATTCACCACGGTGAACTTCCGCATTGGCTTTTGGAATTTGACGCATTAACAAAATAATTTCGGCTAACACTAATTCCGCTACAGAACGTGTATTCGAGTAAGGCGCATTAAAAACAGGAATCCCTTTTTCTTTTGCTGCCACCAAATCCACTTGGTTGGTGCCGATACAGAAGCAACCTACCGCAATTAATTTATTGGCATGTTCTAAAATATCTGCCGTTAAGTTAGTGCGCGAACGCAAACCAACGAAATGAGCGTCTTTAATCGCTTCTTTTAATTCTTCAGGCTCTAAGGCTTTTTTGTGATATTCGATGTTGGTGTAACCTGCATTATGTAACACATCTAATGCATTTTGGTGTACGCCTTCGAGTAACAGAAATTTAATCTTTGATTTATCGAGAGAGACTTTAGCCATTCTGTGATTTCCTTATTGTATTGTTAAATTTATGTTTGCATTGTTTAGGAAGAAAAGTGCGGTCATTATTCAATAACTTTCGCACCTTCAGGGGTTCCAACAATCACTGTATGTGCCGCATTGAGTGCAAAAATACCATTTGTCACTACACCTGCAACATTATTTAATTCTTTTTCCATTTCGATGGGATTCATAATAGCGAAATTATGTACATCTAAAATCACATTGCCATTATCAGTAATCACCCCTTCGCGCCATTCCGGTGAACCACCTAATGCCACCAATTTGCGCGCCACTTGTGAGCGTGCCATTGGAATCACCTCCACAGGCAATGGGAATGTTGAACCTAATACGTCCACTAATTTCGAGCTATCAACGATACAGATAAATTTTTTCGCCAAAGACGCCACGATTTTTTCACGGGTCAATGCCGCACCGCCGCCCTTAATCATCATTTTTTGTGGGTTAATCTCATCCGCACCGTCCACATAAATATCTAAACTTGAAACGTCATTGGCACTAAACACTTCTATACCTTGTTGACGTAATAATTCTTCTGAGGCTTTTGATGCAGCCACTGCGCCTTTAATCTCATCACGCATCGTGCCCAAAGCTTCAATAAAACAATTCACCGTTGAACCGCTTCCCACCCCAACAATGGTATCAGGTTGAACAAATTTCAACGCTTCTCGTGCAGCAAGTTTCTTCATTTCAAGTTGATTCATCTTTTTTCCTTATTACGCCTATCGCGCAAACGATTGCTATACTCTAATACCAAACTGCCATCGTGACAATAACAATTTGCTATAAATTATTTCATCTCGCTATGAAAGGGGTTCATAGCTACCATCCGCCATAGATTACCATATCTATTTAAAATTAAAATCACTACAAAAAAATAAGCCAAAATTTGACTTTTGGCTTATCTAAAAAATAAAGACGGATTAACTACAGGTTACCTTAATGGCAAGTCCACCTTGTGAAGTTTCGCGGTACTTGGTATTCATGTCCTTACCCGTTTCAAACATGGTTTCAATCACTTTATCCAAAGAAACACGTGGACTAGAAGTACGGCGTAATGCCATCCGACTGGCATTAATAGCTTTTACCCCCGCAATCGCATTGCGTTCAATACAAGGAACTTGAACTTGCCCCC
>NZ_CAMEFX010000067.1 GCF_945915845.1 uncultured Actinobacillus sp.
TCGTTGTGTGGGGCGTATTATAGGGATTTCAAAATCCTTTGCAAGCACTTTTTTTTTAAAATTTGAAATTATTTTTCAAATGTTGATTTTCTGCACAAACTGTTGTTTTATTCATCTAATTTCAACACAATCAACCGCTCAAACCCCCAACGAGTTTTCAAGGTTTGCATAAACTTAGTTTGAATATCAAATTGCTTCGTGCAAAAAATTAAATTTTCTGTTTCATTTTTTGACTGCACTTTCATATTTTCAAGCAAATACGCCACACGTTTCGCAATAGCCGGTCCAGGATCAATAAAATGTTTTACTTGTGGTAAACAGATCTGTATTTCATCTCTGATCAAAGGGAAATGTGTACACCCCAATATTACCGTATCTAAGTCTTCAAGGGTATGCCATGCTTCCAGTTCATTACGTAGTGCAATTAAATCTACTGAATCTCCCTGAATTTTATCTTGCGCAATCTCGACTAACTTCGTTGAACCTAATTTTTCTATCTGACAGCCAACCGCATATTGCTGAATTAATTGCTCCACATAAGGGCGTGTTACTGTTCCCTTTGTTGCTAATAAACCAATATGCTTGGTTTGAGAAATTTTAGCAGCAGGTTTAATAGCCGGTACAGTACCAACAATGGGAATATCAAAAATCTCACGTAATGCAGGTAAAACCACAGTACTTGCAGTATTACATGCAATAACAATAAGATCTAAAGGATAGGTTTCATTGATTTTCTTACATACGGAAACCGTACGCTGAATCACTAATTCTTCTGCTTTTTCCGAATAAGGAAATATTTCATTATCAAATGCGTATAAATAATGGTGTTGAGGTAACAAATCGAGTACTTCGCGATAAACGCTAAATCCACCTACTCCCGAATCAAAAAATAAAATTGTTGCTTTATCTGTCATATAATAAAAAACTCATTAAAAATGAACCGCACTTTATAATAACGATGCAATGGCTACGCATTACTATAAATTTCTTTATTATTTAACCAACGTTTAATCAGCCTTTCTGCTCGTTCAGGATGTTGCATGATCAATGCCTTTGCATAGTGTTGAACCGTTGGAATCATACGGCGATCTCGCATTAAATTGGCGACTTTAAATTCGGCAATACCTGTTTGTTTGGTACCTAACACCTCACCGGGGCCTCGAATTTCCAAATCTTTTTCTGAAATCAGAAATCCATCTTGACTATCTCGTAATACTTGCAAACGCTTTTGAGAAATTTTACCTAGCGGCGGTTTATACATCAACACACAAAATGACGCCGTACTCCCTCGTCCAACACGACCTCGTAATTGGTGAAGTTGAGATAACCCTAGCCGCTCCGCATTTTCAATAATCATCAAACTCGCATTGGGTACATCCACTCCCACTTCAATCACCGTTGTCGCGACCAATACATCCAATTCTGCTGCTTTAAAACTTGCCATAATTTCCTGTTTTTCAGCAGGTTTCATTCGCCCATGAACTAGCCCAATACGCAAGTGCGGTAAAGTTTTGGTTAGATCTTCCCAAATAGCTTCTGCCGCTTGAGCTTCTAATACTTCACTTTCATCAATTAATGTGCAAACCCAATAAGCTTGTCGCTTTTCATTTGTACAAGCATGATGTACTCGCGATACAATTTCCGCACGACGTTCTTCTGAGATCACAACGGTCGTAATCGGTGTACGCCCTGGGGGAAGTTCATCTATAATAGAAGTATCTAAATCCGCATACACTGTCATTGCTAAAGTTCTCGGAATAGGCGTTGCGGTCATAATTAATTGATGCGGATAATAACCCGATTGCTCCCCTTTTTCTCGTAACATTAACCGTTGATGTACACCAAAACGGTGTTGTTCATCAATAATAACCAAGGCTAAATCCGAAAAAACAACGTCTTCTTGAAATAATGCATGAGTTCCCACCACCATTTGTACCGATCCGGTTTGAATATCCTCCATCGCTTTCTGTCTTGCTTTACCTTTAACTTTACCGGCAAGCCAACCTACCGAAACACCTAAAGGTTCAAACCAACGGCGGAAATTTTCAGCATGTTGCTCAGCAAGAATTTCAGTGGGTGCCATTAGCGCAACCTGTTTGCCATTATCAATGGCTGACAATGCTGCCAAAGCCGCCACCAAAGTTTTTCCCGATCCTACATCCCCTTGAACTAAGCGCATCATAGGATATTCACGCTTCAAATCTTGCTCAATATCTGCTGTTACGCGTGCCTGTGCATTTGTTGGCTGAAATGGCAACGCTGCCAAAAAACGCTGTTTTAAGTCCGTTTTAGGTAACAGTGGTAATGCATAATGTTGTTGTGCACCTAAGCGTACTTTTTGCATAGCTAAATTATGCGCTAATAATTCTTCAAAAATTAACCGCACTTGAGCAGGGTGTTGACCTTTTTCTAACATATCTAGGGATACATCTGGTGGTGGTCGATGTAAAAAGTGAATTGCCTCTTTTAAGCTGAATGAATGCGGATTAAATTCTTGTGGTAAGATTTCTGCAAGCGGAATATTATCAAGTAATGCCAATGCCTGATCGGTGAGCTTACGTAAGGAGTTTTGTTTTAATCCTTCTGTTGCCGCATAAATTGGCGTTAAGCTCTCTTCTAATTGAATGGGTTGATTATCACGAATAATTTGATATTCAGGATGATGCATTTCTGCCATAAACCGACCGCGCTTTATTTCCCCAAAGGCTTTTACACGTACGCCAACTTGAAAACTATTACGCATTCCTGCGTTAAAATTAAAAAATCGTAAAGTAATTTTAGAGGTACCATCAGATAAGCTTACAGTCAAAATAGGACGACGACCAAATGCGACTTCACAACTTTGTACTGTTCCTTCAATCGTTGAATACTGTTCAGGACGAACATCTGCAATAGGGGTAATACGTGTACGATCCTCGTAGCGTATTGGCAAATGAAAAAGTAGATCTTGAAGATTATTAATGCCAATGCGGCTAAGTTTTTCAGACATAGCCGCACCTACACCAGACAAGGTTGTCAATGGCATAGCATCAAGGGATTGTAAATGACTCATAGATTACGCATTCACGTTACGCGTCACTGAAATGACATTCGGCAAACTTTGGATTTTACGCACAATTGCCGTTAAATGTTTAGTGTCTTTAGCTGTAATCAATAAAATAGCTAAACTACTTTCCGCCTCATCTTCTGACCAAACGGAATGAATATTGCTATGCGCAGAAGTAATAGCGACTAATAAACTGCCCAAGTCCGCTGAATTCTGGAACGCTACGCGCAATTCAACCTCAAAATCTTGTCCTTCATTTTCAATTTGAAGTTCAATACTTTCAGGGTGGCGAACCAAACCTTGACAATTAGCATGATGAACGATCCATTCATTAGAAGCTGATTCGTAAGCACGAACTTTGTCACCAGCAATAGGATGGCAGCAATCTGCATAATGATAAATGCGAGTTGGCATAGAAAGCGCAGTCTGTTCTTCTTGATTTTTTAATGCCTGACGAATTTTCGATTTAGCTCGTCCTGTCACCACTGATTTTAACCAACTATCTCTTGGTTTTGCACTTGGTGAAGTCACAATATCTACCGTTTGCCCCGATACTAACGGACGCGTTAACGGATAATCCGCACGGTCAACGATTGCTCCGGCGCAAGAATCCCCCACATCTGTATGTACTGCATAAGCAAAATCAATCGCTGTCGCCCCTTCAGGTAACTCAATGATACGCCCTTTAGGGGTAAACACATAAATCTCATGACTAAACAAATCAGATTTAACGCTTTCAATAAACTCGAAAGAATTACCCGCACTTTGTTGCAATTCGATAATATTTTCTAACCAGCGTTGTGCTTTAATTTGCGCAGTCGTATTATCTGCTTTACCATCTTGTTTCACCATCCAATGTGCAGTCACGCCCATTTTGGCAATTTTATCCATTTCCTCTGTACGAATTTGCACTGCAACAGGAATACCTTTTGCCCCAATAGTCGCTGTGTGCAAAGCCTGATAACCATTGGTTTTGGGCACGGCTATATAATCTTTGATTTGCCCTGCTCTAGGTTTATACAAATGATGTACACAACCTAATGCACGATAACAATCATCCACGTTATGAGTGATAACTCGGAAGTTATAAATATCTAAAATGGTGCGAAATTTTTGAGAATGATTTTTTATGGATTGATAAATGTAAAATGCAGGTTTTTCTCGTCCATAAACTCGAGCAGATATACCAGCTTTGTGTAGCGATTCAGAAAGATTGTCTAAAATTGGCTGAATTAATTCTTTGCCCTTAGCGCGCGCATCTTGTATTACTCGATTGATAACCGCGTACCGCTGAGGATGCATCGCTTGGAAACAAAGATCTTCAAGCTCATTTTTGATATGCTCAATCCCTAATCGATGTGCTAATGGACTATAAATTTCAAGGGTTTCTTGCGCAATACGGCGGCGTTTATCGGGACGCAACGCCCCCAATGTGCGCATATTATGGGTTCGGTCAGCAAGCTTAATCAAGACTACACGAATATCTTTGGTCATTGCCAAAATCATCTTACGGAAACTTTCAGCCTGTGCTTCTTGGCGCGTGCGAAATTTAAGTTTATCAAGTTTAGAAACCCCTTCAACGATTTCTGCCACATGACTACCAAATTCAGCAGCTAATTGTTCTTCTGTGTAAGGTGTATCCTCAATGACATCATGTAATAAAGCGGCCATTATCGCTTCATGATCAAGGCGCATTTCTGCAATAATTGCAGCAACAGCTACGGGATGAGTAATATAGGGTTCACCACTTGAACGATATTGCCCATCGTGGGCATCACGAGCGATGACAAATGCACGTTCAACTAATTTAATTTGCTCTTTAGGCAAATAAGCCTGAATAATTTTATCTAAAGGGGCAAAGAGTTCCATAAACAATACCTTTTTATAAAATCAATAACTAAACGTGAGCGTGCAAATCGATAAGAAATTCAGATTTAATTAAGCTTCAACATCCACAAAACTAGCTTCTGTTAAACTTGGCTCAGTTAATAAAGAAACTGCATCTGTTTCTACTTTCTCTTGCGCTAACACATCTTGACGTTCTTGCATATTCATGATGTCGTTGTTGATTAAACCTTTTTCAATTTCACGTAATGCAATAACCGTTGGTTTGTCATTTTCTTCAGGCACCAAAGGTTCACGCTGGTTTAATTGCAATTGTCTTGCACGGCGTGCGGCCGTTAAAATTAAATCAAAACGGTTACCAATTTTCTCAACAGCTTCTTGTACTGTTACACGAGCCATATTTTTACTCCAAGTGATGTCTATTTTTTTAAAAGGGTTGTTTATGATACTAAAACCCAAGTTATTTTGCCAGTAATTCCTGAATTAACGTGCGATTTTGAGATTTCTGATAGGCTAAAGTTAATTTTTCTGCGCGCAAAATACTTTGTAAGTCAGCCAAGGCTTGCTCAAAATCATCATTCACAATGACATAATCATATTCATTATAATGAGAAATCTCATCCATTGCTTTTGACATTCGCTCAGCAATGACTTCCGCACTATCTTGTCCGCGTCCAATCAAACGTTGTTCAAGCTCTGCCAAAGAGGGTGGTAAAATAAAAATGCTTTTTACACTAGGTACTTTCTCACGAATTTGTTGTGCACCTTGCCAATCAATATCTAAAAATACATCAATGCCTGCTGCAAGATTTTTTTCAATAGCAGGCAAAGAGGTCCCATAATAATTTCCACCAAATACTTTGGCATATTCTAAAAATGCCCCTTGTTCAATCAACAATTCAAATTCTGCCACATCGACAAAATGATAATGTACCCCATTCTCTTCACCCGGACGCGGTTGACGCGTTGTATGTGAAACCGATACCATCATTTTTTGCGCCGTATTTTTTCCTAACAATGCAGCGATTAATGATGACTTACCTGCTCCGCTAGGTGCAGACAAAATATATAAATTACCTTGAGACATAATAATTTCCTTTCAGCAGATAAACTGTTCTTATTGCTATTATGCCAAAATTTGAAGAAAAGTGCGGTGAAATTTTTCGGTGTTTTTTCGAACAATTGAATTTCCTTTAAAAATTTGACATAGATCACATAAAACTTATTTGTTATAGTTATTTTTATAGTCTGGATTGTTCTGAAAAGAAACCGTGCTATAATCGCAAAGTGACGACTAAGTTTGCTCAGGAATGGGCAACTGAATCGTGATAATTTTGTTTAACTTAAAATATAGGTGAAAATCTTATGGCAATTAAAATTGGTATCAACGGTTTCGGCCGTATCGGTCGTATTGTATTCCGTGCAGCACAACAACGTGATGACATCGAAGTTGTAGGTATTAACGACTTAATCGATGTTGAATACATGGCATACATGTTAAAATACGATTCAACTCACGGTCGTTTCGATGGCTCTGTTGAAGTAAAAGATGGTAACTTAGTAGTTAACGGTAAAACAATCCGTGTAACAGCTGAGCGTGATCCAGCAAACTTAAACTGGGGTGCTATCGGTGTTGATATTGCGGTTGAAGCAACAGGTTTATTCTTAACTGACGAAACTGCACGTAAACACATCACTGCAGGTGCGAAAAAAGTAGTAATGACCGGTCCATCTAAAGATTCAACTCCAATGTTCGTTCGTGGTGTTAACTTCTCTGCTTATGCAGGTCAAGATATCGTGTCTAACGCTTCATGTACAACTAACTGTTTAGCACCTTTAGC
>NZ_CAMEFX010000068.1 GCF_945915845.1 uncultured Actinobacillus sp.
TCAATTTTATTGAACACCAACCAACGGGGTTTATCCGCTAATTTTTCGCTATATTGGAACAATTCATTTTCAATAATCGCAATATTATCCGCCGGGTCACTTTCATCAATAGGCGCAATATCCACCAAATGAATTAATACGCGGCAACGTTCTAAATGTTTCAAAAAGCGAATACCCAAACCGGCACCTTCAGATGCGTGTTCAATCAAACCGGGAATATCTGCAATCACAAAACTACGATCTGCACCAACGCGCGCCACCCCTAAACTTGGTACAATCGTCGTAAATGGATAATCCGCCACCTTTGGTTTGGCTGCTGACACAGCACGAATAAAGGTTGACTTACCGGCATTCGGCAAACCTAACATCCCCACATCTGCCAATAACATTAATTCCAGTTGTAAATCACGTTTTTCCCCCGGTGTGCCTAAAGTTTTTTGACGCGGTGCACGGTTAACGGAAGATTTAAAGCGCGTATTGCCTAAACCATGATAACCGCCTTTTGCCACCAGCATTTTGGCACCGTGTTTGGTTAAGTCCCCTAAAATTTCTTTAGTGTCATTATCAATCGCGCGTGTTCCTACAGGTACACGCAGCGTAATATCTTTGCCACGTTTACCGGTACAATCTGAACTACGCCCATTTTCACCGCGCTGTGCAGCAAAACGTTTTTCAAAGCGGTAATCAATGAGCGTGTTTAGGTTCTCATCTGCGATTAAATAAACATCACCACCGTCACCACCATCACCGCCATCCGGTCCACCTTTAGGGATAAATTTCTCGCGGCGGAAACTCACACAACCGCTACCACCGTCACCGGCTTCTACTCGAATCAAGGCTTCATCAATAAATTTCATTCTTTTCTACCTTTAAATAATTTATGTCCAATCGCGGACAAACTCGCGCCTAATACTACCACAAAGGCACCAATATAACTTAGAGAATTTAACTGGGGATGTGCAAAATCTTCAGGATCGACAAAGTGTGCGATATGGGAAAAGACTATTGTTAACAGAGGCACCAATGTTAATACCACACTGACTTTAGAAACATCCCAACGATTTAACGCTTCCGCATAAGCACCATAGCCGATCATGGTGTTTAAACAACAATAAATAAAGCACCCCCAAGCAAAAGGAGTAAGGTCGTAGACTTGAGCAAACTCTGCAAAAGGTGTGAAGACAAAAGCACAGCCTAAATACATTAATAATAAAATTTGCTGAGACGAAAAGGAACGTAACATCACTTTTTGTGCTAAGCCATAAAGTACCCAAATTAATGCTGCAGAAACACTTAGGAGAATACCAATAATACTCGTGTTGAGACTCAAAAACAGTTCAAAACGATCATTAAAAAAGCAGCCCAGTCCAATAATTAAAATAATAAGACCTAATTTCTGATGTAAACCCAAAACTTCCTTAAACAGTAACACCCCTAAAATCAGCATACCAAAAGAAGAAACATGGATAAAAATTTGGGCTATAGAGGGCTCAATAAAATTAAGCGAAGAACTAAATAAGAAAAAGTTTCCTGCTAAACCCAATATACCCACTACCGCCCAAATTAAATAAGTGCGGTTAAATTGCATACGTTTTGGCAATTTATGGCGGCAAGCAAGTAGTAAAAATAAAGAGAGTGAAGCTACGACAAATCGATACCATACAATGGTTTTGGCATCCATAATAGCGACCACTTGCTTAAGTGCTAACGGCAAAGATCCCCATGCCATAGCCGCTGTCAATGCAAAAAGAAAACCCAATAAAGGCTGTTGTTTCATTTTTTCCGTCTTTTTTTAGGGGCTTATTATTAATAAGCCAGGAGGCTATTATCTAACGACCGGGATATTTAATAAAAAAGCCCCACTACATTAGCAGTGGGGCGTTTTATTCTTTAGTCAATTATTCAGTGACAATACTTACGTATTTACGGCTTTTCTCGCCTTTCACTTCAAATTTAACTTTACCGTCAGCAGTTGCAAATAAAGTGTGGTCTTTACCCATACCTACATTTGAACCTGCGTGGAATTTCGTACCACGTTGACGAACAATGATGCTACCTGCTAAAACAGATTCGCCACCGAAACGTTTAACACCAAGGCGTTTAGCTTCAGAATCACGACCGTTACGAGTTGAACCACCAGCTTTTTTAGTTGCCATCTACTTGATCTCCTCTGAAATTATGCTTGAATCCCAGTGATTTTCACTGCTGTGAACCACTGACGATGACCTTGTTGTTTACGGCTGTGTTTACGACGACGGAACTTAACGATTTTAACTTTCTCGCCACGACCTTGTTCTACAACTTCAGCCACTACTTTCGCGCCAGCAACTACTGGTGCACCGATTTTAACATCTTCACCGTTAACGACCATCAACACTGAATCGAATTCAACAGCAGAACCTACTGCTACTTCAAGTTTTTCTAAACGAACAACTTGACCTTCGCTTACACGGTGTTGTTTACCGCCACTTTGGAAAACTGCGTACATAAATACTCCGCTCATTTGCGCTTAACGTCATTTCGTCTTAGCGCGTATAAATTCATATAAATAGGTCGCAAATTCTACGGAAAAATCCCACCCTTGGCAAGCAATTATTTGCAAGAAAATAAAAAATTTACAAAATTGCGCTCTTTTATTTTAGAAATAATAAAAACTCAGGTAAAATCGACCGCACTTTCAGACCACTACATTGGATTTACATAAATGACACAAACAACGTTAATGGATATGAAAACGATCCAAGCTCTGATTGAATCAGATATGCAAAAAGTGAACGCGGAAATTCTATCACAACTAAACTCAGATGTCGCGTTAATCAATCAACTTGGATTCTATATTATTCAAGGTGGAGGGAAACGTATTCGCCCACTTATTGCTTTACTGGCTGCGCGCGCCATTAATTATCAAGGGGATTTAATGCCTACCTGTGCAGCGTTTATTGAATTTATTCACACCGCCAGTCTATTGCATGATGATGTCGTAGATGAATCTGATATGCGCCGTGGGCGTGCCACTGCCAATGCAGAATTTGGCAATGCGGCCAGCGTATTGGTGGGCGATTTTATTTATACGCGCGCCTTTCAATTAGTGGCAAAATTGCAATCACTCAAAATGCTCGCTGTGATGGCTGACGCGACTAACGTGTTAGCAGAAGGAGAAGTTCAACAGTTGATGAATGTGAACGATCCTGAAACGACCGAAGAAAATTATATGAAAGTCATTTATCGCAAAACTGCACGCCTTTTTGAAGTATCCACTCAAGCAGCAGCTATTGTTGCACAAGCGGATGAAAATATCGAACGGGCATTACAAGAATACGGTCGTTATCTCGGGACGGCGTTCCAATTGGTGGATGATGTCTTAGATTACAGTGCAGAAGCGGAAACTATGGGTAAAAATGTAGGGGATGACTTAGCAGAAGGTAAGCCAACCTTACCGTTGCTTCATGCAATGCGCCACGGCACGCCGGAACAAGCGGCACTCATTCGTTCAGCCATTGAAGAAGGCGGAAAACGCGAAATTATTCATGATGTTTTGGCGATTATGGCAGAGCATCAATCCCTTGAATACGCGATGACACGAGCCAAAGCGGAAGCGCAAAAAGCCGTGGATGCTATTCGTATTTTGCCAGACAATGAATACAAACAAGCCCTAATTTCCTTGGCATATTTATCGGTTGATCGAACCTATTAGCCACCATTTATCTTTGGGACGTGACAAACGCCCCAGATTGCTGACAAACTTTTTTAGTTAATATTTTAATATGAAATGACTGTAGGGGCGAAACATCTTTCGCCCTGATTTATCATGATTATTTTGGGGCGAAAAATATTTCGCCCCTACAACATTATTTAGGTTTGTCAGCGGTTTGGGGCGTGACAAACGCCCTTTTTTATTTAATTTAATGGAAACTTTATGACTGAAACTGAAAAAACAACGGCAGAAATCATCCAAAGCGCGGTGAATTTCAAAGAAGAATTTAGAAAGCCATCAAAACCACGCAAACAAAAACAAGATCCCAACGCGCCTTATGTGCGCCCCAAATTGATTATGCCCAATAATCATAAAAAGCTCTTGTTACATACTTGTTGTGCGCCTTGTGCAGGGGAAATTATCGCCGCGGTAATGGCATCTGATGTGGAATTTACTATTTTCTTTTACAATCCCAATATTCACCCACACAAAGAATATTTAATTCGCAAAGATGAAAATAAACGCTTTGCGGACAAACACAATATTCCGTTTATCGATGCTGATTACGATCGTGCTGACTGGTTTGAACGTGTTAAAGGTTTGGAACATGAACCGGAACGTGGCGCGCGTTGTACAAAATGCTTTGATATGCGCTTAGAACGCACCGCACTTTACGCCCACGAAAATGGTTTTCCAGTCATTGCCACAAGCCTTGGGATTTCTCGTTGGAAAAATCAAGAACAGGTTTATGACAGCGGACGCCGTGCGGCAAGTCGTTATGAGGATGTTATTTTTTGGGATTTTAACTGGCGCAAAGATGGTGGCTCTGCACGCTCGGATCGCTTGCGTAAAGAAGAACGATTTTACAAACAAGAATATTGCGGTTGCGTATATTCTTTACGCGATGCCAACCAATGGCGCGAAAGTCGTGGATTAGGAAAAATAGAAATCGGCAAAACGTTCTATTCCCTTGATGAATAAACCTTATAAAAAAACACCGCACTTTTTATCATGCGGTGTTTTATTTTTCTTTATTTCGCAGGATTACGCTTTGGCTTTTTCGCGTAAACCTAATACGATAGCCACACTAAATGCAACAACGAAAGAAATCAGCATACCTACGCTATACATTCCCCAGTCGCCTGCGCGAATAGACGCAATGCCCACAAGACCGGCAGCACCAAGTGCGGTCGCTTTTACATTAAAGAATGCGATAAATGCCGCGGCTAAACCTGAACCAATCATTGCTGCATAGAATGGGTAACGATAACGTAAGTTCACACCAAACATGGCCGGCTCTGTGATACCTAATAACGCTGAAATGCCTGATGGAATGGCCAAACCACGGGTTTTTGCATCTTTATTTAATACCGCAACAGCTAAACAAGCTGCCCCTTGCGCAATATTAGACATTGCCGCAATTGGGAAAATAAAGGTTGCTGCTGTGCTTGCTAATAATTGGGTTTCAATCGCGATAAAGGTTTGGTGCATACCTGTAATCACAATTGGCGCATACAATCCACCAAACACACCGCCGCCCACAAAACCAAGGCTGTCATATAACCAAGTTAATCCTGCACTTAATAATTCACCTGCTTCACGACCAAATGGCCCAATAACGGTAAACGCTAAGAACCCGGTAATGAAAAGTGAGAATAACGGTGTAATCAGGTTATTGAGTACAGATGGCACCACTTTGACAAAGAATTTCTCAAGTGTTGCTAACACCCAAGCGGCAATTAAAACCGGGATTACCGTACCTTGATAACCTACACGTTCAATTTCTAAACCAAAAATGTTCCATAATTGTAGATTGCCTTTAGCTAAAGCCTCAGCATAACCATAAGCATTGGTTAAGGCCGGGTGAACTAAAAGCATTCCCAAAGTCGCCCCTAAATAAGGGTTACCACCAAACTTTTTGGTTGCAGTAAAACCAAGCAACACCGGTAAGAATACAAATGGCGCATTAGCGAAAGTATCAATCAAATTAGCGAGATCTTGATAATGCGGATAAAGATCTAATAAAGATTTACCCTCTTCAAATAAATCTTTTGCGGTAAAGATATTTCCAATCCCCATTAATAAACCGCCTGCCACGATAGCAGGGATAATAGGCACGAAAATTTCAGATAAACCTTTAATTAAACGTTGAACAATATTTTGTTTCGGTGCTTGAGCCGCGACTTCTTCAGTATTTTCCGAAGATTCACCGCCCATAATTTTTGACATTTCGGCAAAAACTTTGTTTACCGTTCCTGAGCCGAAAATAATTTGATATTGACCGGAGGTAGAAAATTGTCCTTTTACCCCTTCAATATCTTCAATACCTGCTTTGTCAATTTTTGACTCATCAGCCATAGTTAAACGCAAACGCGTCGCACAGTGAGCTAAATTAGCGATATTTCCTTTACCGCCCAATTTTTCAATCACTTCCTGCGCAATTTTAGGATAGTTCATAGGTTGCTCCTAGGTTAATGAAATGCTGAATGGATTTTATCGGAAAGTGCGGTAAGAAACTAGGAATTTTTGAATGGACGCAATAAAAAATAGGAAATCAAACTGCTAAAAAGAAAAAAGCAGGCCTAAGGGGAGCCTGCATCAAGGGGTTAACAAATATAGATTGTTATTATTATTTTTTTGTTTCTTGAATAAAACAAGAAACGTAAAGAATTGTAAAGAAACTTTTAAACACTGTCAACTAGATAATATCCTTAATAATCATTTTAGTAGAGAAATAAAATACTTAACAAAAATAAAACGTCAATTTGTGTAAAGAAAATGTAAAGATGATATGGTCTACATCATAGAAAATACGGCAAAAAAAAGCCAGATTAGGGATATCTGGCGGCTAAGGACTTAAAACATGAATATAATTATAATTATTTTTATGAGATTACTTTTCATTAAGACCATGAATAAGTAACACTTTCACCAGCACAGCCAGCACAGCCAGCACAGCCAGCACAGCCAGCACAGCCAGCACAGCCAGCACAGC
>NZ_CAMEFX010000069.1 GCF_945915845.1 uncultured Actinobacillus sp.
GCAAAAAATAAGCTCCGCCGCAGCCTTTTATTGAAAGATAAACAGACCCTAATATCGTTGGCAATACAATGAACATTGTGTCTATCGAAGAGGTTAAAAAAAGAGATGAACGCACTTACTAATATCCAATATATCAATGACGCACAAGGCACGCCTGCCTTTGCGGTTATTCCTTTACCGACCTTTAATTGGCTAAAACAAAAAGCCAACATTGCCGATCCGCTTGAAACCGGCATACCGGAAGCGGTGGCTAAATTAGCCTTACTTAATGATTATTCTGCATTAAGAGCTTGGCGCGAACATTTAGGCTTAACCCAAGCAGAGGTTGCCAGCCGACTAGGTATTTCTCAAGCGGCTTATTCACAACATGAAAATTCTCAAACCTTGCGTAAAAGTACACGCATTAAAATGGCAAATGCCTTAGGGCTTCGCGTCGAACAGCTTGATTTTTAATACTGACAGATGATTTTGGGGCTGTAGGGGCGAAATATTTTTCGCCCCTGATTTATCACGATTGTTTTGGGGCGAAAGATATTTCGCCCCTACGGTTAATCCATTGAAATCATTGGAAAAATCTTGGTCACTCTTGTAGGGACACACTGCGTGTGTCCGTTACCAATATTTTCACACCCTTTTGATTTTTTTAATATTTTTCGGACACACGCAGTGTGTCCCTACGGCATGATTTAGGGCGAAATATTTTTCGCCCTGATTTATCACGATTGTTTTGGGGCTGTAGGGGCGAAATATTTTTCGCCCTGATTTATCACGAATGTTTTGGGGCGAAAGATATTTCGCCCCTACATTTAATTTTTTGGGGGGCATTTGCCTCTGACACGAAAAAAAACGCCGATTCGCTGACTTTTTTCTGAAATTGTGATCCATGTCACGTTTAAATGCTTGTTTTATGTACATATTTAGTTGCAAAAGTATTCAGGGGGGGGGTAAACTAAACATTTGCAAATGAATTTCCGTAACTTCCTATGAGCCTATCATTTCTGATGTGTGTGGTAGAAATGGTGGTATTCCCTTATTTTATCTAGGGACTTACGGTGTGATTTTCTTACTATACATCGGGGTGTATTATGAACAAAATCTTTCGTGTAATCTGGAACCATTCAACGCAAACTTGGACTGCCGTATCAGAATTAGCAAAATGCCACGGAAAGGTTTCCTCTCAAACAGATAAACGTCAATTCTCTCAAGGCGAAAATGCGCCATTTTTCAAATTAAGCCTTTTAAGTGCGGTGATTTTAGGGGTATTTTTCTCTTTTGATGCTTATGCTTGGAATAATAATACAGGTAGTACAGTTTACGTTGAAGGCACTCATTCAAGTGACCCGACAGTAGTTGTCATTGGTGCTGGTAATCTTTATAAAGCTAAAACAAATGCTCAGTTTACCGTAGCTATTGGTCAAGGGGCAAATGCTGCAAGTCAAACAACCGTTGCGATTGGTTCACAAGCCAACGCCAGTGGTACTAACGCTGTTGCCATTGGTGGGTCTGCCGCAACGAATGGTATGAATGCGACTTCTATTGGGGTGAATGCAAAAGCCAGTACTCATGCCGTCGCTATTGGTGAGCGTGCCAATGCCAGCACCGGGACACAAAGTGTTGCGATTGGTTCTGGAGTGAATGTTTCTTCCGCTCAAGCAATCGGTATTGGTAACGATGTTCTTGTTTTAGGTCATGGTTCAATAGCATTGGGTAGCGATGATATTGGTAGCCGTGATGATATTTCTGAAACGGTTCAAGGTATTACAGGGATCAAACAACAATATACCGGCAACTGGACAGTTTCTGATAATAATGTGCCTTATGGTGAGAAAACAAATGATACAGATAGCAAACTTTACATCTCTACTGTTGCAACGAATATGGCCTCTATTGCAATAGGTTCGCAATCGCAAGCCTTGCATAACTGGACAACAGTATTAGGTGCGCGTGCTTTTGCCAACAAAGAAGCTGCCACCGCCATTGGGGCAATGGCGAAAGCAACGGGCAATGCGTCCTTTGCCGGTGGTTTTAATGCCACAGCCGGCGCCGGTTTTACTGTGGCATTAGGGACAAACGCAACCGCTTCCCAAGGGGAAGCCATCTCAATTGGTTACGACAGCAAGGCCACCGATTTTAATACCACAGCTTTAGGTTTTAAAGCGAACGCAACAGCACGCGATGCAACCGCATTAGGTTCTAATGCCACCTCTACAAAGGAAAGTGCAACTGCCTTGGGTAGAAATGCATTCGCTAACGGTTCTAATTCTGTTGCAATTGGTAAGGATGCGGTTACCAATAGAGAAAACTCAACCGCCCTTGGTGTTGGCGCAAATGCAACAGGCGGAAATACCATTGCGATTGGTCGTGATGCCAAAGTGGATACAAGATCAAAAAATAACGGTGGGATAGCCATTGGTAAAACGGCTAAGTCTCTTGGAAATGGTAACTTAGCTTTTGGTACTTCTGCTTATGCGGGTACAGATCCTGCACTCGTTCCAGCAGATGGAACTACCTCATATCCGGAGGTTGAATATTCGATGGCAATTGGTGATATTGCCAAAGCCTACGCTAACCGCTCTTTGGCTTTGGGGGTGGATAGCAAAGTTGAAAAACTCTCAACAGGTGCCATTGCTGTTGGTAACGGCACAAAAATTTTTGATAAAGAGAGCCAAGGCTCCGATCAAGCCATTGCTATCGGTTTTACCTCGAATATTACCGGCGCACCAGGTTCGGTTATTGTCGGTTCTCAATCGGATGTAAAATCTAAACACGCCGTTTCCTTAGGTTACAACGCAGATATTGGTGAAAACAAAGAAGGTGCGGTCGTTTTAGGGGCAAATTCTAATGATACCGGCTCTTCCGCAACGCTCGCCACCACCGCAAGTGCGACAGTAGATGCGATTACCTACAGCGGCTTTGTAGGCACAATCAGTACAAGCAACAACCAAGGTCGTTTTGTCAGTATTGGTAATAACACAGCCGGTGGTCAACGCAAACTCATCAATCTCGCCGCCGGCGAAGTTTCCGCCACGTCAACAGAAGCCATTAACGGCTCACAACTCTATGCGTTAGCCTTAAAACAAGCGCGTTATTTCTCCGTAAACTCCTCTTTGGCAGACAACCGTGGCAATAACGGCGCGACAGGGGGCAATTCAATTGCTATTGGGCCGAAAGCTTCCGCTGTGGCGGCAAATGGTATTGCCATTGGTAACAACACCGCAGCAAGCGGTGGGGGCGATATTGTGATTGGTAACAATATCACCACGTCCACTACAGAGAGCAACAAAGGTCGTGCGGTGGTGATTGGTGAAAATGCCAGTGCCACAGGCGGTCAAGGCGTGGCTGTGGGTTCCACTACAAAAGCCGCTGCACAAGCGACTGCAATAGGTAACGAAGTCAGCGCAGAAGGGCGCGGTAGTGTTGCCATTGGTGCGGATGATATAGGGGGAACCTTACCGTTTAACGATAATATTCAAGGTATTACAGGGTTACGCACTACATTCGGCAATACATACACGAAAACCCAATCCACCGCCGCCGGCGCCGTTGCCCTTGGTGCGGGCGCGCAAGCGAGCGGTGTTGCCGGGGCGGCATTAGGCACGGGGGCGCGTAGTTCGGGCATTCTTTCGGCGGCTCTTGGGCCGTTGGCAAATGCCAGCTCAGATTTAAGCGTTGCCATTGGGCCGAAAGCCCGTGCAACACAAGCGGGCGGCGTGGCGTTGGGGACAGATTCTGAAGCAAATCGTCAAGGTGGCGATACTTATAAAGGCTATGATATTGCAACCGACCGCCAATCTACAGAAACAAGTCTTGCTTGGAAACCGAGTTACAGCGCGGTTTCTGTGGGTAACTCTGCAGCAACCCGTCAAATTATCAACGTAGCCGCCGGTAAGGAAGATACTGATGCGGTAAACGTTGCGCAATTGAAAAAAGCGCGAATTAGCACGACTTACAAAGCGGACGGTGGATTGAGTCGTGGTGCAATTAATACAGCTGACAATTTAAAATCCTATGAAGTCAAAAGTGGCGACACGAAAAATATTGAATTCCTTTCTACGTTAACTTGGGGAACTGGGGATTCTGCATTTGACGGTGCCAATATTGAAATCTTGCACGAAGCCAACGGCAAGTTCCAATTCGGTATTAAAAAACAACCGGAATTTGAAAAACTCACTATTACCAACGGCCCTGTGCTTAGCAACACAGGCATTGCCATGGGCACTAAAAAAATCTCCGGTTTATTGGCGGGTACGGATGCAACCGATGCGGTTAATAAGGGGCAACTTGATGCGAGCGTAGGCACCTTTACCTTTAAAGGCGAGAAATACGATACCGGGGTAAATGCAGATACCAGCGGTGATACTTGGCGCAGTAATGCAACAAAAACCTTTATGCTTGGCAGTACAGAAAACTGGGGGGGCGATAATAATCGTTATTCCGGTGAGAATATCGAAGTGTTACGCAAGGATAATGCGAATTTCCATATCGGCTTAAAAACCAACGCCACCTTTGATTCCGTATCCATTAGCAATAACGGCCCGAAACTTAGCGGCACGGGTTTGGATATGAAAAATAAAGCCATTACGAATTTGGTTTCAGGCGGTACAACGGATACCAACGCCGCCAATATTGCGGACGTTAAACGCTTAGCGGCAGCTGAAGCTGCGAAAGAAATCGCGAAAATCCCAACGTCGCAACCGCTTAAATTCCGTGGTGATGATAATCAAGAGGTAAGCCGTAACTTAGGCACCACTTTAAGCATTAAAGGCGGTTCAACAGCGACAGACTTCACAGATAAAAATATCAAGGTCACCAAAAACGCGGCAAGCGATGGTTTGAGCATCCAAATGGCGAAAAACTTAACGGATTTAACTGATGCAATCTTTGGGGACGCCAATGCGAACAATCTTAAACTCAACAGCACAGGTTTAACCTTAACCACCAATGGCGTATCAAGCCCTGTTCAATTGCTTGGCGGCACAAACGGCGGTCAACTTACCGGCTTAGAAAGCCGTACAACAACGGCTGCAGATTACGGCACAGGCACTAACGCAGGGCGTGCAGCAACAGAAAGTGCGGTGAAAGATGTAAAAGATAGTTTAGCCGTGAATACCACTTACAGCGCTGACGGAGATATAAGAGGATCGGCTATTCAAAGCAGCACCGGTTATAGTGTCGCCAGCGGTACAACAAATGGCGCAGTGAAATTCCTTTCCAATAAAAACTGGACAAACAACACCGTCAAATATTCCGGCAATAATATCGAAATTCTTCGTAATAGCTCTAACGGTACCTTCTACTTCGGGATGAAAAGTGATCCGGTATTCGATAATGTAACGGTCAACACAACCTTAACGGTAGGAACTACAGGGCCGGCATTAAGTAACAACGGCATTGATATGCGCAGTCAAGTTGTTAAAAATCTAAAACCTCGCACAACGCTAGAGAGCGATTATGGCAAAGGCGATAATGCGAATAATGCCGCAACAGAAGAAGCCTTGAAAAAAGTACAGACTGCGTTGGATGCGGAAAAAGTGAATAACTCTCGACAAATTAAATTCTATTCACCAGACAATAACGGCAATGGTGCTTTAAGAGAATTTGGTTCTTGGACGTTGAATAGTAACGGTGAATTGAAATTCCAAAATGGTGACGGTATTCACTTAGAAGGCGGCGAAAATAAATTGACTATTAGCTTAACATCGGATATCAAAAATAAGCTCAATAATCTTGATAAAAAAATGAATACTGATTTGAGCAATATCAATAAGCAAGCCGCTAAAAATTTGATTAACGAATTGATTGAAGTCAAGGCGGACCCTGATGTTGATGACAACTTAGCGATAGTAGAGCCGGATGACAGCACTACTGACAAAATGATCTATAAAGTCAGTGTGAGCAAAGGTGATGTTGTAGATGATGTTGTAGACAATATTAAAGACACCTTTGCGAAAAAAGATGCGTCGAATTTAGAGGCAGCCGACATCACAAAATGGAAAGAAAAAATCGACACCAACACTCAATCAGTGGATAAAGTGGAAAATGCTGCAAATTCTATCTTAACCGTTACATCAGACGGTGATTACACCGAGGGCGCAGTAAAAGGTAAAAAATACACTGTGGGCTTAACGGCGGAAAAAGTGGTCGAAGCGGTTCAACCTGAGTTAAATAAAAAACTCAATAAAGACGCCTCGAATTTAAGCGAGGACGACAAAGCCAAATGGAAAGCGGCGATTGATACTGATACGGTTTCCATTGAAAAAGTGTTCGCCGATACAAATTCAGGCATTACTGTTAGCGAAGCGGCTCGCGATGATAGCGTGAATGGCAAAAAATATACCCTTAGTTTAAATGAAAACAAGATCAAAGAACTTGCCGGCACAACCGATCTTGCCACACGGTTAGACAATAAAGCCTATATCAGCTTGGATAATATCAACGAGGCCGGCGAAAATAAAATCAAAGGATTAATTGAAGTCAAAGCCAAAGCCAGCGACAACAATTTAGCCAAAGTCACCAAAGCGGCACAAACGACAGGCAATAAAGACGTTTACGAAGTGGAAGTAACGAAAGATGATTTGGTTAACAAATTGGGCGATACTTTTGCGAAAGCGGATGCAACCAATATCACAGGCGACAATGTCAATAAATGGAAAACGGCGCTTGGTGTGTCTGATT
>NZ_CAMEFX010000070.1 GCF_945915845.1 uncultured Actinobacillus sp.
GCTTAATCCACCCAATCGCGATGGACCAAGGTTTACGTTTTGCGATTCGTGAAGGTGGCCGTACAGTAGGTGCAGGCGTTGTAGCACGAATCATCAAATAATTTGCTTTTAATTAAAGCAGAGAAAGGCATATCTTCGGATATGCCTTTTTTATTATAGTCATGCGCTGTCTTGTGATAATAAAAAAAGCTAGGGCCATCCCTAGCTGATAGAAAGCTTTATTGGCAAGAATTGAGTAACTGTTCGTTACCTTTGCTGATGTATTCATCGTCTTCGCTACGCGCCTTATTTTTTTGCAAATCGATCATGGCATCATAAATCCCTTGCGTCATACTTGGACGATTAATTTGCGACCAACAAGTTGTGCTTAAGCGGCTAAAATTGCCTTGTAGGTCGGCAGCAAAAACCACACCGCTATAATAGGCATGAATTTTGCTATCAATGCCAGAAGCAAGTTTGGCTTTGATTTGTTCGATTGGCACTAAAATAGCACCCTCATAATATTGTTTAACGCCATTTGTAAAAGAATTAACGTCATAATCTTCTTTCACCTGTCCCGTGTAAGTTTGCACGGTAGAGGCATAAGCAACGGCGTAAGATTTTTGGTCGATTTTGTCTGAATCAAGATTAATCACAGGCTTACTATTTTCCATAAATGGAACGTAGTTGCTGATGGAAGAACATGCAGAAAGTACAGAGAAAACAGTAATAAGAGAAAGTTTTTTTAACATAAGACCTCTAAAATAGATGTTAAGATTAGGGCATATTATACTGATTATAATAAGAACAAAAAACTATTCATCATTCAAACAGGGTTATTGCAACCCATTTACTACAATATAGACAACACAAGTCCAAAAAATGATCACAGCTCCCACCAATATTTTAGTAGCAAAGTGCGGTTGTTTTTGATGTAGCTTAAAGAGCACTCTCGCGATAATACCCAACAAAAAAGGATAAAACCAGAAAATGCAAGCAAAAGCAAGAGAGGTGCTCGAGCTTAACTGAGGGTTCTCTAACAATGTTGGGGATAATAACAATGCCAATGGCCATAATAAAATAGGGCAGCATAATCCCACTAACGCCCAACTAAATCTACTCAAGCCTTTTGGTAATTGCGCTTGTTCCATTTTTACTCCATCGTTTAAAATATCTATGTGACGAATAACAGGACTATATCAAATGCAATGTGTAATTAGAAGTCAAATTCCCCAACTTACCATCAGATTTCGTGATTATTTACGTGGAAAATATCATATAGAGCTTTGCTTACGCGAAGAGCGACTTTCTAGTGGCGAGACAGAGTTTTGTGGCGATTTTGATGAAACATCACCGCAATTTACCCTAGTCGCAGAAGAAGCGAATTTATTTATCCAAAATCCTTTTGCTGAACGCTATCAACAAGCGAGTTGGGAAAATGGGGATACGCGGACACTACGATATGTTAAGGTTAAGGAGCAACCCGATCCCCACCATTATTGGTCGCGTTGGAATAATATAAAATTTACTATTTTTATCACCGCACTTTGCGCGACAATCTTTCTTTTGGAAGAACTAGGCTACGATCAACAAATTATGGCGTACGCGCATTATCCTATTTATTGGGGAGATGAAACGGAATATTGGCGTTATTTCTCCCACGCCTTTGTACATTTATCGCCCTTACATATTCTCTTTAATCTTTCTTGGTGGTGGATTTTTGGTGGTGCGATTGAACGCCATTTTGGCAGCCTAAAATTAATAGGATTATTTCTTATCGCTGCGCTGATTAGCGGCATTACTCAAAATTGGGCAAGCGGCCCCCTTTTCTTTGGGCTTTCAGGTGTCGTATATGCAGTGATGGGCTTTGTTTTTGCGGTCGATAAGTTTGGTGCCACACAAGGAACTCTCTTACCCAAAGGCTTTTTTACCATGTTAATCGTAGGGATCGTACTCGGCTTCGCCAGCCCATTAATTGGCATCAAAATGGGCAATGCCGCCCATATTTCAGGCTTAATTGTTGGACTCTGCTTAGGATTTTTACAAGCAAAAGTGCGGTGAAATGACGGGATATTTTGTGACAAAACGGACACCATTTGGCGTCCGTTTGATATTAGTGGGTTTTATGACTGGTGCTATATAAGATCTTGTCTGTATAAGCCATTGCAACGGCGGAAACTAAGAACCCTAAATGTAAGAATAATTGCCACATCATGGTTTTCTCTGGCATATTGGCGGCGTTCACAAAGGTTTGTAGCATATGAATGGATGAAATACTGATAATAGACATTGAGAGTTTCACTTTCAACACAGAGGCATTCACGTGATCCAGCCATTCGGGTTCATCGGGGTGATTTTCCGTATTTAATTTCGACACGAAAATCTCATAGCCGCCAATAATTACCATGACCAGCAAGTTCGCAATCATAACCACATCAATTAAATTCAACACAGAAAGCATAATCGCATTGCTATCCAGTTCATTAATGCCGGTTAATAATGCCCATAGGGATTTCATAAATTTATAGGCGTAAATGCCTTGAACGACAATTAAGCCAAGGTAAATCGGCAATTGCAACCAACGGCTTGCAAAGATAATTTTGCTGATCACAGTCGGTTGGCGGTGGCGAGAAGAGCGTGTTGAGGTTTCTGTTTTTTCCATAGTGTTTCCATATAAAAGTGCGTTAAATTTGGACGATAAAATACGAAAATTTTATTTAAATTTCAAGGGGTAACCCTGATTTTACCCAGCCTTCAAAGCCGCCAATCACACTATAAATGTGGTCATAGCCTTGGGCGAGCAAGTAAGTGCCTACATTTAAACTGCTAATGCCGTGATAGCACATCACAATGACTTGATCATCAAAATCTACGTTATTTTGAAATTGTCCGTAACTTTGATTGGTTAAATGAAATGCGCCTTTGGCATGGCTTTGGGTAAAACGAAGTTCGTCACGCACATCTAATAAATGCGCGCCATTATTCATCATTTCCCAGGCTTGTTCCGGTGTAATCGAGATCGGTTGTTCCATTTTCTACTTTCCTAACTAATAATAATTTTTCGGTTTCAACATCTGAATGCAATAGTTCTACAGTGGGCATCTTTTTGTTTGCCTTGGCGGATAAATCTTTAAAGCGATCAACTTTACCGACTAATCCTTGCTGCCCCACAAGAGCCGTTACTGTTTCGTTATAACGCGTACTAACCGTGCTTAAAGTTGCCCCCAATTTTGCCAAGCGTTCTGCCACTAAGCAAACTTGATTATAAATTTCCCCTGCACGAGTACTGATCTCGCGCGCTTCCACATTACCACGCTCAATACGCCATAAATTTGCTACCGTACGTAAAATTGGCATTAAAGTTGTATGAGAGACGAGAATGACATTTTTTTCATAACCAAAATTGAACAGGCTAGTTTCTTCTTTCATCGCTTCAATATAAGCAGGCTCTACTGCTACAAACATCAACACAAAATTCGGGCTACGCATTCCAATAAGATTACTATAATCTTTTTGTGATAAATCATTAATATGTTGTCGAATGGCTTTAATATGCTCTTTCATAAATTGCGCGCGCTGTAAATCATCATCAGAATTCACCGCACTTTCATAAGCCACCAGCGACATTTTGCTGTCAATAATCAAATGTTTGTTATCAGGCAAATGCACCACAAAATCCGGGTAATTGTGCTTACCTTGCTCATCTTTAAAATGCGCTTGCGCTTCGTAATGTTCCCCTTTGATTAAGCCTGCCAATTGCAAGGCGCGTTCCAGTTGCACTTCCCCCCAATTGCCCAAGGTTTTCTTCTCGCCTTTCAGTGCCGAGGTTAAATTATTGGCTTCCTGCGACATGGTCAACCCAATATCCAACACCTTTTTAATTTCCGCTTCTAAGCCCGCATTGCCTTTAAGACTTTCGGAATGAATTTCATTGACGCGCTTTTGAAAACCGTCAATTTGTTCCCGAAATGGCTTCAATAAAGCATCCAACGCCGTTTGGTTTGATTGACGAAAAGATTGTGCTTTTTCGTCCAAAATGCGATTGGCAAGATTTTGAAATTCCGTGCTTAGCTGTTGTTTTGATTGGGCAAACGCCTGTTGTTGTTCTGCAAAATGCTTTTCTTTTTCCGACAACGTAATTTTAAAGGCAGTCAGTTCTTGCGCAAGTGCGGTTAATTTTTCGCGCGTTTGGGTTAATTCGGCGCGTTCTTGGTTTAAGGCTTGATCACGCTCAGCAATTTCCGCGGTTAAATATTCATTGGCGGTTTGAACCCGTGTTAGCGACAAATCCTGCTGATTTTTCACCGCACTTAAAGCATCAAACTTCTCTGCCAACCGGTTATAATCCGCAATGTTTTTATGTAAATCCTGTGTCAGCTCGGCCACATCACGATTTTTTCGCGTCAGTACAAACACTAAAATTAAACAAAGCAACGCAAACAAAAGTGCGGTAAAGGAATAAGGATTTTGGGAAAGTTCTAGCATAGTGGGTGGTTGTTTTTTTCCGGTAAATTAGGTTGTGTAGTATAAATGAAAATGGGTAAAATCTGTATAGGGAGCGAGCGTTTGGCTCATTGCCCGTTGCGTTGCAATCGCACTCACACCGGTTACTCATTGGGAGCATGCTATGAACCAATCACTTTTTCAACATACCAAACAACAAGAAATCTGTCCTCAATGCGGTGCGTTGCTACAAATTCGTTATGGCAAAAAGGGCTTGTTTTTAGGGTGTTCGGCGTTTCCCCAATGCGATTATCTCAAACCCTTGCATACGACTTTTGAAAGCAAGGTGTTAAAAGAATTGGATGAAGTTTGTCCTGAATGTGGTCGGGCGTTGCAACTCAAACAAGGCAGCTTTGGCATGTTTATCGGTTGTAGCGGTTATCCTGACTGCCATTTTATTTTTCACGAACAAGAAACCACCCCCGAAGAAACCCCTGAAGCCATTCCTTGTCCTGATTGCAACAAGGGTGAGCTTGTTCCGCGCCGTGGGCGTGCAGGCAAGATTTTTTATGGTTGCAACCGCTTTCCGCAATGCAAATTTACCTTGCCTGTCAAACCCCAACGACAGCCTTGCCCAACCTGCGGAAAGCTGTGGGCGGCATTAAAAAAACAAGCTGAAAATCACCGCACTTTTGTGTGCTTAAACAAAAAATGCAAGTGCGTGTTTGATGTGGAAGTTGTTTAGTAACGCGTAATCTTGGTTTTCGGCATACCGCCTTGACGTTTTAACACCCAAGCAGCCACTAAGGGCGCAATAATGGCGGAAATTAAAACCGAAGCTGCGATTTGTGCCGTTGCCGTTTGCACAAAAGGCGCAAAAGTGGGATCCGCCTGCGCCACAATTTCAGGCGTGATAATAGAATTCGCTGCTGTGGTGCCTGCGGCAAACCCAATTCCGGATTGATTGCCACGTCTTAACAGCGCTTTGTAACCAATAAACACAAACAAACCCGTCACTAAGGAAGCGACTACACCCAGCAAAATACCGCTTGCCCCGCCTGTGACGATAACCGTCAAATTAATGCCTGTGCCCAAAGAGAACGCGAAAAAAGGAATAACGATCGCACTGGTAGGTTTCATCAAATTCGCCCATTTTGGATCTAAATTACCAATCACCATTCCCGCCAGCAACGGAATAATCGCCGCCATCATCAATCCCAGCGGAATATCCGCAAACCCCGAAGCACTTAAAAACAGCAACACAAAAAAGGCCCCATCATTGACCGCCGAAGCAATATACGCCCCTTGGTCGCGATAATCGCCATATTTCCCCGTAAACGCTAACCAAATGCCCCCACTAGAATTCGACACTACCGCAAGCATGGCCAGCAACGAAATCCCAATCACGCCGTCATTACCCACAAACAAGCCAAGCAAAATCACCAAACTCATAGGAATCAGGGTCTTACACAACAAAACTACCCCCGTATAAGCCAACACTGCGCCCGAACTACGCAACGAGATTTGCATCCCCGTGGAAAAAATCAACAAGGCAATCAACGGCAACGCAGAAGACTTAAAAAGTGCGGTGGTAAATGCGCCCAATTCTAATAATTCAGGGAAAAATGTTCCGACCACGGAACCAAAAATCAGCGGAATCACCATAATCCCCCCAGGGATTTTGCTGATCAAATCGTAGATGGGAAGAATGGATTTTGGGGTAGTTGGAGTGATGGTTGACATAAGTTTCTTTCCTAAATAAATAAACTGCGCCTAAGCACGTTCAAACCGATGACAAACCCTATACGAGCCGTATAGGGTTACTTAATCTGAGCCGCTCTGCGG
>NZ_CAMEFX010000071.1 GCF_945915845.1 uncultured Actinobacillus sp.
CAATCAGCAAACCCGATGGATTTAGAACGTCTAACCTTTATACGGCATTTAATGTTGGGTATTCGTTTTAACTATTTATAGGCACATAATTTTCAACTTAAAATCAATAAAATAAGGAGCCCCCTATGAACAAAACCAAATTCCGCGTGATTTTCAACCGCACTTTGTTGCGTTGGGTGGTGACGTCAGAATTGGCTAAAACGGCGGATAAATCATCACCAGTTGGGGATGGGGATGCGGTAAAAAGTGCGGTGCGTTTTGGTTCTGTTTTAACACTCTCTTCCTTAAGTTTTAGCTTGTTTTGTGCGTTGGGTTTTGTGTCGTTGGTGGTACCTCAAGTCGCGCTGGCAAACCTTGAAATTCGTGCCGATAAAACTGCGCCGGTCAATCAACAACCGATTATTCTCTCCACCGCCAACGGCATTCCGCAAGTCAATATCCAAACCCCGAACAGTAAGAGGCTTTCTCACAATAAATATGCGCAATTTGACGTGGCAGAAAAAGGCGCGATTTTAAACAACAGCCGCACCACCGTGCAAACCCAGCAAGGCGGTTTGGTCACAGGTAACCCTTATTTGGCGCGCGGTGAAGCGCGTGTGATTTTAAATGAAGTGAATTCAGCCAACCCAAGCCAATTGCGCGGTTATGTGGAAGTGGCGGGCAAAAAAGCGGATGTGATTATTGCCAACCCCAGCGGTATTCATTGCGACGGCTGTGGTGTGATTAACTCAGGGCGCGCCACGTTGACCACAGGTAACCCAAAAATCAAAGACGGGCAAGTCACCGGTTTTGACGTAGAAAAAGGCAAAGTTAAGGTATCGGGTAAAGGGTTGGACAACAGCCGCGTGGATTACACGGAAATCATCGCACGTGAAACAGAAATCAACGCAGGCATTTGGTCGAACAAAAAATTAACGGTGGTGACAGGCGAAAACCGTGTTCAACGCACTGAAACTGCCGCGACTAAAAATGATAATGACCATCTCATCATCACCCATACCAAACCCTCTACTACTCCCTCCCAACAAAGCGAAAAATACGCCGTTGACGTAAGCGAATTAGGCGGTATGTATGCCGGAAAAATCTATCTTATCGGCACCGAACAAGGGTTAGGCGTGCGTAATGCCGGGCATATTGGGGCGAGTGCAGGTGAAGTGTATATTGACAGCCAAGGTCGTATCGTCAATAAAGGCACGGTCAATGCCAACCAAAACATCCAACTAACCGGTAAACAAGGCATTGAAAACACAGGCAAAGTCGAGAACCGTCAAAACGACATTACACTTAATACACCGGCTGACATTCAGCAAAATGGCTCTGTTGTCGCACGCTCAGGCAATATTCATCAAACAGCAAAACAAGGCATTCACCAACAAGGCGAAACGGTCGCCAAGGGTAATATTCACTACCAAGCCCCAACTGTTACCGCATCAACATCATCCTTGATTGCCGCAGGCGTAGAGATTAAAGACACACCAAATGGCGAAACGCGAACCCTTGAACAACATTCAACGCAAGGTAAAAATCTCACTGTAAGCACTACAGGCAAAACCACCTTACAAGGCAAAAACCTCGCTTCGGGTAAAATTCAGGTCAATGGGCAAGAGATTAACTTAGATAACAGCCAAACATCTGCACATACCATTGAAGCCAAAGCCATGCAAGGCGACATTCAAGCGAACAACGCTACGATTGTAGCCCACCGTGATTTAACCCTCGCAACCCCGAAAACACTGCAAACGCAAAACAGCACAATCAAAGCAGAAAAAATCACGACAAAACAAACCGCACTTAACACGCAAAATGCGGTTTGGGAGCAGACGGGTAAGGATACATTAACACTCGATGTTCTCGATACACTGCAAAATCAGGGCGGTACATTTAAAACTCAAGGGGATTTAACGGTAAATGCCACAGGGCTCAACAACCAACAAGGGCGTTTTTTGGCTGAAGGTCAACTAACGATTAATGCAAACAACAGAAAAGTAGATTCCAGCCAAGGTATACTCGCATCAAAACAAGATTTACGTCTAACTTCTGGAGAATTGGTCAATGATGCAGGACTCATTCAGTCCCATCAAAATGTCAACATTAATACGCAAGGGCAAAGACTGTCCAACCAACAAACTTTAACCGAAGCACAAGACAAAGGTATTGTGGCGTTAGGTAATCTGACAATTCAATCAAATGATCTTGTCAATCAGCAGGGACATATTATATCGGGTAGCAATGCCAATATCCAAGCTGAACGGTTAAAAAATCAGTCTGGTGAAATACTTATCGGGCAAGATGGACAACTTCATGCAACACATCTTGATAACCAAGCAGGTACGATAGTCTCTTTGAATGGGGACTTAGCACTGACTACCCCAACGATATTGAATAATCAACAAGGCTATATTTCAGCTAAAAATACATTATCATTGCAAACGTTAGGTATAGAAAATCAACAAGGAAATATTACGTCATTAAATACCCTTGTTATTGATATAGCCAACCATACACTTAACAATCAAAAAGGGACAATTTTTGCAAAAAAACTAGCAGAAATAAATGCAGGAAATATTAATAATCAGCAAGGTTTGATTCGTGCGGATAACACGCTTATTGTTAATACAAACCAATATGCCTTAGATAACCGAGCAGGTTATATTGTTTCACATCTTGGCAAAATTATTTCCCAACAAATTGATAACCGAGCAGTCTCTCGCTTAGGTTCATTCATTTACGGAGATAACCTTTCTATCTTGACGCAACAACTTGATAACCAAGAGACAAAAGCGACAGAAGACGAGCCAACACAAGGGGTACAAGGCAACAATCTGACTATCAAAACTGCAACCTTGAATAATCAAAACGGCGGAATTTATAGCGCAGACACAACATCCATTACCGCCGGCCAACGTATTGATAACCAACAGGGTGAACTGCTATCTGCCAATGCCATTTCAATCAAAAACAATGGCGATCTGATGGTCAATAACCAAAATGGATTGATTCAAGGTCAAAATACGATTGATTTAACGGCGAAAGGCTTAGAGGTGGAAGGCACAATAAAAACCGCAGGCGATTTATCCATTGATTTAAAAGACAGTTTTACCTTAAACCAAGCCTTTGAAGTGGGGAATAATCTCACTTTTAGCACACAAGGCGATTTCACCAACAACGTCAAGCAAGTGGTTGGCAACCAAGCGGCTTTTACGGCGAATCATATCCTCAATCCTGCCCATACAGAGATTTCCTCAAACCGTACCTTGATCAATGCTGCCACGCTTACCAACTATGGATTGTTAGATGGTCAGGAAAATATCATCAAAACTCATACATTAGAGAATTTAGGAACGGGGCGAATTTACGGTGATCATTTAGCCATTCAAGCCAATCATCTTAAGAATCTCAATCAAGATGAAACATCCGCCACCATTGCCGCACGAGATCGCTTAGATTTAGGCGTAGGCACCTTAGTCAATCGAGATCATAGCCTCATATTCAGCCTTGGTGATATGGCTATCGGTGGGCAATTAGATGAAAACAACCAAGCACAAGGCTATGCAAAATTCATCGATAACGGCAGTGCAACCATTGAAGCCTTGGGAAATGGGGAGATTAAAACCCAACGATTATTAAATCACGATCTCCATTTAAAACTCGGGGAATATCACACCGATGAGCATATTATTGAATATGCGCCGGCAAAAAGTTCAACACGCTATGCATTACTCAATAAAGATGGCAGTGAAGGCCGTTTTGAACTGAAAAATAACGATAAACACGATTCTAACTCCTACTTCATTTTGAACAACGGCACGAGAATTGCATCCCGTTATTGGATAAATTGGGATTATAATCGCCACACCGTGACAAGCACCATTGAATATCGTGATCCGGCTAATATTTTAATTGGGGGAAATTTATCACTTTCGGGTGCCGATTTAGAAAATAATGGTTCTAACCTTTCCGTAGGAAAAACCCTATTATTGGGTGACCGCATTTTTACCCACAACGAAAATAATAAGAATTTAACAGCGGGCAATATTACCTTAAAAAATATTGATATCCTTGGCACGATCGATATTAAAGATACAGGTGAATGGAAAGGTTTTGGAAAAAAACATAGCCGTTATGGGGCGAGAGGTAAAAAACGTTGGGCGGTTTATGGCACAGAATCGGGCGAGATCAATGACGTACATCCCACACAATATTTCGCCTTTAATAAGGTGTTAAATGAAATCGGCAATAAAATTACCGGCACCGACACTCAAATTGCTAGCCAATCAAAGGCTAATACCATTACATTAAAAACTATTGCCACATCAAATTCTGCAGCAAGTGCGGTCATTTCCGGGCAAGTTTCAGCGCTTCATCCTGCCAATTTAGATCAGAATATGCAGCCTGTGATTAAAACCCATTTAGCCGATATAAGGCTACCGCAAGCTAGCCTGTATAAAATTAACCCTGATGCACCAAACGGCTATTTAGTGGAAACCGATCCAACATTTACCGACCGCAAACAATGGTTAAGTTCAGACTATATGTTTAACGCCCTGCGTCACGATCATAACTATGTCCAAAAACGCTTGGGGGACGGTTTTTATGAACAACGCTTGGTCAATGAACAAATCAACCAGCTCACAGGACGCCGTTTTTTAGATAACTACAGCTCGGACTTCGAACAATACAAAGCCTTGATGGATAGTGGAATTTATTATGCCAATAAATTTAATCTTAGCCTTGGCGTGGGATTAACCGCACAACAAATGGCGGAACTCACTTCGGATATGGTATGGTTTGTGAACAAAGAAGTGCGCTTACCAAGCGGCAAAACCTTAACAGTCTTAACACCGCAAGTGTATCTTGTGGCGCGCAATCTGGATGTCACCCCACAAGGCGCATTAATTTCGGCACGCGAGATTGTTGGTGACATCAATGGCGATATTCAAAATAGCGGCACCATTGCAGGAGGAAATCTCACCGCACTTTCCGCGAAAAATATCCAAAACCATGGCATCGTATTAGGCAATAGGGTTAATTTGAATGCAGAGCAACGATTAGTCAATCTCGGCGGTAAAATTCAAGCCTTGGATTCTGCTACATTGCTTGGTGGTCAAGGTGTGGACATCGCCAGTCAAACAAGTAGTAGTGCCAATACGGATAGTTCAGGAAATGCCTTTGCGCATACCGCTATCGACCGCCAAGCTGACATTGATGTCGGCGGAAAATTAACGATTTACAGCCCGAAAGATGTCACTGTCAAAGCCGCCAATCTCAGCGCTGATATCATTCATATTCAAGGCAATCAGGTTGAACTTGGCATAGTCACCACCCACAACAAACAACATTATAATGGAGATGGGGATAACTATTATCGCCTAGACCAAACCCAAGAAGTGGGCAGTCAACTGACGGCAAAAAATGACGTGAACATTCTAAGCGAAAACCTCACCGCACTTCGTCAAGCCGGCATACACAGTGACAACGGTACGGTTACCCTTAGCTCAACAAATGGCGATGTACAAATCCAAGAAGGCCGCAACCAAGAGCAACTCTCTTTCGGCGCAAAAAGCACCCACCACGGCACCTTGCAAACTATCACCTCGGTGACTAAACATGACCACCGTTATGATAGCGCGCAAGGCTCTGCCATTGATGGTAACAATGTCGTATTACAAGCCAATAACGGCAATGTGAGTGTTCAGGGTTCAAATGTAGTAGCAGAAAACCATCTTGTTGCTAAGGCAAAAAATATCAGCATTCAAGCAGCGGAAAATCGTGTTTTTGAAGAAGATTTTGAGAAAAGGAGCAAATCAGGCTTAATGGGCAGTGGTGGATTTGGTTTTAGTGTAGGCTCGAAAAAAGAAAAAGTAGAACAAGACCGCACGCAAGAAAGCGCGGCAAGTAGCCAAGTGGGGAGCTTAAAAGGCAACACAACCCTTCAAGCAGACAATCATTACCAACAAACAGGCAGTGTTGTCACTGCGGTCAATGGCGATGTCGATATTCTCGCCAAATCCGCCGATATTACCGCCGCCCGTTCGGATTATGAAAGTAATTATAAATACACGATGGAGCAAAAAGGCGTCACGATAGCTTTAACCGGTGCCGTTGCGGCAGCGATACAAGCGGTGGATTCGACAGTGAAATCTGCAAAATCGGTGGGGAGCAGTAAAA
>NZ_CAMEFX010000072.1 GCF_945915845.1 uncultured Actinobacillus sp.
AGCACAGCCAGCACAGCCAGCACAGCCAGCACAGCCAGCACAGCCAGCACAGCCAATTATAATTAAAAAACGGGTTATTTGACAAGAATTTTAATAATAGAAGATGCCAGGTCGGATAAGCCAGGCAATCGTTTACATAGAAATAAAAAAGGCAGTTCCCCACCACCTTTCTATGATATTTTTCATCGCGAAAATTTGCTTATACAAACTGACTCAGTGCCTTTTCCAAACGTGCCATACCATCTAAAATTTCGGCTTCCGTAATATTTAATGCCGGGGCAAAACGTAACACATTCGGGCCTGCGACTAAAATCATCAAACCGTTTTCTGCACAAGCCGCGACAAATTCACCGGCTTTAGCATGATACTTCTCAATAAGCTCCGCACCAATTAACAGGCCTTCACCACGAATATCAACAAATAAGTTCAATTTTTCATTTAACTGACGTAATTGTGCTTTAAAAAATTCTCCCGAAGCATTCACATTTGCCGAGAATTTTTCATCTGCAATAATATCCACCACTTTCGCCCCCACTGCACAAGCCAAAGGGTTTCCTCCAAAAGTCGTACCATGTACACCCGGCGCAAAACTTTTTGCAATTTCAGTGGTTGTCATCATTGCACTAATTGGAAAACCATTTGCCAACGCTTTTGCTGAAGTCAAAATATCGGGTATCACACCATATTTTTGATAGGCATACAACGCCCCGGTACGCCCTACCCCGGTTTGCACTTCATCAAAAATCAGCAAAGCATTATATTGATCACAAAGTTCACGCAATCCCTGTAAAAAAGCTTTAGTTGCAGGAATCACACCACTTTCACCTTGCACCGGCTCAACAATAACGGCACAAGTATGATCATCAATCACCGCCTTAACCGCGTCCAAATCATTAAATGGCACATGAATAATTCCTGCAGGTTTAGGGCCAAAACCGTCAGAATATTTAGGCTGCCCCCCTACACTTACGGTAAATAATGTGCGTCCGTGGAAACTTTGTTTAAAGGAAATAATATTATATTTTTGTGCGCCAAAATGCTCCACCGCATAACGGCGCGCTAATTTTAATGCTGCCTCATTGGCTTCTGCGCCGGAATTTGCAAACATCACACGCTCAGCAAAGGTATTTTTTACCAGCTTATCACCTAACGCAAGCGTCGTTTCGCTGGTAAACCAGTTGCTTGAATGCCATAATTTTTCACCTTGCTCTTTCAGCACGGCCACCACATCATCATGACAATGCCCCAAGGCATTTACCGCAATACCACTAGTAAAATCAATATACTCACGCCCTTCCTGATCCCATACTCGGCTACCTTTTCCCTTAACAGGAATAAAATTTGCAGGGTTATAATTTTGGATCATCACTTCATTAAATGTTTCGCGAGTATATTGTGTCATTGTGTTATTCCTTATTTGTTAAATTAGATTAGAACCTAGGATAGTCCTTTTTGATTTATTATGCAATTATTTTGCATAAAAATTCATTTAATCCGTGCCACCCACCGTAATTTTTCCGATTTTGCACACTGGCTGACCAACCCCAACCGGGACACTTTGTCCATCTTTACCACACACGCCAATACCGTGATCAATCTCCATCTGATCGCCCACCATTGAAATTTGCTGCATCACTTCAATACCATTCCCAATCATGGTCGCCCCTTTAACAGGTTTGGTGATTTTTCCTTTTTCAATCAAATAGGCTTCGGACATAGAAAAGGTAAATTTCCCCGAAGTAATATCCACTTGCCCACCCCCAAAGTGCGGTGCAAAAATACCATATTCTACAGAGGCAATAATATCATCAAACTGACTTTCGCCAGCTAGCATATAAGTATTTGTCATACGCGGCATTGGCAGATGAGCATAACTTTCACGGCGACCATTTCCTGTAGGCTTCATGCCCATTAAACGAGCATTCATTTTGTCTTGCATATAACCTTGCAAAATACCATCTTTTATCAACACGTTACATTGACTTGGCGTACCTTCGTCATCCACAGTAATCGAACCGCGGCGGTTTGGTAATGTGCCATCATCTACAATAGTACATAACGGTGATGTGACGAGTTCCCCAATTTTACCCGTAAATAGAGAGCTTTCTTTACGATTAAAATCCCCTTCTAAACCATGGCCAACAGCTTCATGCAACAACACCCCGGGCCAACCGGCGCCTAACACCACAGGCATTAAACCTGAAGGTGCTGCAACTGCGCTAACATTCACCAATGCCTGACGAACCGCTTCTTTCGCAAAATATTTCGCACGCATTTCCCCTTGGAAATCTTCAAAAAACCATGCCAAGCTCATACGACCGCCCACACCTGACGAGCCACGTTCACGCTTACCATCTTTTTCCACCAATACCGAAATCGACAAGCGAATTAAGGGGCGAATATCAGCAGCTAACGTGCCATCAGTAGCCGCCACAAGCATTTCTTCATAAAGTGCGGTCAAATTTGCCGTCACTTTCGTCACATAAGGGCTTTCCGCACGCGCTGTGGCATCCACCAAACGCAACAAATCAATCTTTTGGGCTTTTGAAAGCGTGTCTAACGGATTAATCACGGCATAGCGTTGCACCACATTCACTTCATTAAAACGCAACGGCTTCAAAATCGTCCCTTGGCTTGGCGTAGCGATCCCTTTCACCGCATTAGCACATTGTTGCAAATTCGCCAAATTAATTTGATCGGAATAAGCAAAACCTGTTTTCTCGCCTGACACCGCGCGCACACCCACACCACGGTCAATATGAAAACCGCCCTCTTTAATGATGCCATCTTCTAATACCCAGTTTTCATCTTGGCTAAGTTGGAAATAGAGATCGGCATAATCAATGTGGCGATGTGACATTAAATCAAAGGTATTTTGAAGATCGCTAAGATCGAGATTGCTTTGAGTAAGCAAGGAATTTTGTGTCATTTTTAACATGGTTTTCTCGTTAATCTAAATAGAATTCTGCCGTTGGCAATAAAAGTGCGGTGGATTTTATCACAGTTTTAAATATGGAAACACAGCCTAACCAATGGCTTTCAAATACTGTACGAGCGAAATATTTTTCGCCCCCAATCAATCACAGGCACATCAGGGCAAAAAATATTTTGCCCCTACATGTTGTTTTTTCATCCATCCTGCGCCGTTTTTGCGTTCTCGGACAGGGATAAACCCTGTCCCTACGATGTATGGCGATGACACCGACAACGCCTATGACGTAATCGATTAGACATGAACTGTACGGGCGAAATATCTTTCGCCCCAAAACAATCACAGGCACATCAGGGCCAAAATAGGTTGCCCCACACAACCCCCCATAGAAATAGGCGCGTTATGTTACCTATAATCAAATAAAAAGTTACATTTAATGTATTTACATGTTACTATAAACATAAAATTAAGTGACCTATAGAGCGATTATTATGAATGATATTTTATGTAAATTACTCGAAATTGTAAAAAATAACCCAACACAAACAGCAGAAGCGATTGCGGAAACCCTCTCTATCACTCGCCAAAGTGCATCAAGAAAGTTAAAGGGCTGGGTAGATGAAAATTTATTAACTGTTTCAGGGCGTGGGCGTTCTACACGTTATGAATTAGTTGAACAAGTTGAATGTTTTACTTTTAACTTATCAGATAATCTTGATGAGTTTCGTGTTTATACTCAAACGCTAGATCCAAAACTAAAAGGATTAAACCCAAATGTACTTGAAATTTTTCAGTACGGTTTTACTGAAATGTTCAATAATGCAATCGATCATTCTTGTGGAACAGAAATTACCGTTGAAATTCGCCAAACACCCATTTCAACGTTTGTGAGTATTACAGATAACGGATTAGGTATCTTTGAGAAAATTCAGAAAGCGTTCGATCTGGTAGATATTCGCCAATCTATTTTTGAATTATCGAAAGGTAAATTAACGACAGATAAAGCCAATCATAGCGGAGAAGGCATTTTCTTTTCTTCTAAAGTGTTTGACTTCTTCTGTATCAACTCAAAAGGTTGGGCATTTGTACATAATGCAGGTGTCATGGATATTATGTACGAACACGATATTGAATACATTGACGGCACAAAGGTTATGTTTGAGTTATCTCATTCATCAACCAAACGCACCAAAGATGTATTCGATCAGTTTGCCATGCCGGATGAATATGCATTTGCAACGACAGTGGTGCCTGTCAATTTAGCAAAACACGAAGGTGAATTTTTAATGTCGCGTTCACAAGCTAAACGACTTGTTGCACGTTTTGAACATTTCCAAAAAGTCATTTTGGATTTCCAAGATGTAACAAGTATTGGGCAAGGTTTTGCCGATCAGATTTTCCGGGTGTACCAAAATGAACATCCAAATGTTCAGCTGTCTGTCATTAATGCAACAGATGATATTAAAGATATGATCCAACGAACAGGCTACAAATTTCAGTAATATCCTACGCCGTTTTTACGTTTTCGGACAGGGATAAACCCTGTCCCTACGGCATATGGCGATTACACCGACAACACCTATAACGTAATCGATTAGATATGAACTGTAGGGACGCCACGCTTGGCGTCCATCAACATAAATCACACTTCGCCTTTGTAATGGACGCCAAGCGTGGCGTCCCTACTAATACCGTTATTTATTTGAGGTTGTCATCAGTCTGAAATCCCACGTATGATGTGGGATTTTTATTTGGGGCGAAATATTTTTCGCCCCTACGATTAATCCATTGAAATCATTGAAAAAAATGTTTTTATCGGGGCAAATTACATTTGCCCCGAATAGGGCGTAATAAACAAAAAGGCAACGATTAACAAAATCATTGCCTTTTCTCTTAAAATAATGCCAGCCGAGACGGTTTTACCGTAAGAACCGCAGAAACCACAGTTTTAACCTTACGTTGGTTCATTCGAACACTGGCTTCAGCGTCAAGCGATAACGCCCTGCTTTAGATAGAACATTGCTTTTCTAAGTCGCTTGCAATTCCTATTATCTCTTGCAGTAACTATATAATATAGACATTTATAAGGTTTTACAATCCCTTTTAATTGTTCCTATATTTTTATTTCCCCAACGGTTTTGTACCGGCAATGGTCTGGCCGGTGTTGCAAGTAAAAGGGTTATCGTACTGTAAGTATCATCGATATTTTCAACGATAACCGCACCTCTTGATGATTTAATAACAGCCGCCTTATAGTGAACCGGTTCAGGATAGATTGGCGTGCGTTTATCCACGAGCTTAATCAGGAAATTAATAAGTTGTCTAACTGTAAAAACACCACGTTTTTGAAGTTCTAACTTACGACCTGCCCATATATGATCTAAGCCATAATTATATTGATGTTTACCGCGATATAACCAAATTTCACCTGCTGTTAAAAATTCGTTTATATCAGGGAAATAACCGATAATATGGACTTCTCGTGTTGGTTCAGTAAATATCATTAGGTATTCATCAACGCTTAAGTCTAAAACATTAACATTCAAACGATAGTTCGAATAAATCATCTTTCGCTTTATTATTTATATCACTACACATTTAAGCACAAATTATCATCTATTTTCTTATACGAGTCTAGAGTCTATTTATCTTTCAATAAAAAGCTACGTTGTTGGAATAATACACATTGTACGGGCAAAAAATATTTTGCCCCTACCATGTTGTTTTTTCATCCATCCTGCGCCGTTTTTGCGTTCTCGGACAGGGATAAACCCTGTCCCTACGACGTATGACGATTACACCGACAACGCCTATGACGTAATCGATTAGATATGAACTGTAGGGACGCCACGCTTGGCGTCCAT
>NZ_CAMEFX010000073.1 GCF_945915845.1 uncultured Actinobacillus sp.
CTGTTCCCAAGCGTGAGTAAATTCGGGGAATCTTAATTTCGGTACAAGTCTTTTTTCGTTATTCATTTTGTTTTTCTATCCTTTGCAAAAAATACAAGATGTGATATTATCAGCACCAATATGACTGGCGCCTCTGCTTTTGCACGCGTCAGTTCTCATTTCTTATCTTTGATACGTTTCCAAATTTCTAGTTCTTCCCAGTTTTTTGGTAATCCCATATCATGTACTGAAACAGCCTTATTTTTAGGTTCAGGGAATGTGTTTAGTAATTGATATAATCGCTGATTCCAAGTGGATTTAGGGTTAATTGTTGCCAATAACTTTTGCATCATACACAAATACATAAAAATACGATATTGATTTATTGAACTCAGATCATCTAGTGGTGCCGATGTATTAACGATATTTAAATTCCACAAACGACTATGATGAGCACAAACATTACGAATAAAGTTTAAACTCTTTAACCATTGTTCAAATGTTTTTCCGTCCTTAACGCCATATTTTAAGGCAATCGTATTTTTATCGTTATACCGTAACCCTGAAAATAACTGAGATAACAAGCCAAAATCCCAAACTTCCGCAGAAACCCAAATAGGCAATACACCAGCATATTGTTCATTGTAATGCTTAATAGCATCTCGTTTTTTAGCCCGTTCAATAAGCTGATTATGCTTATCTTTCCATTTGGAATATTTATCCCCTTTTGCAACAAAATTAGGATGTAAATAACAAACTTCTTTTCCTGTATCTGGATCTATGTGATAAGGCTCAATGTGTGCTAGTGGATGTAATTTCCCCAATAAATGTACCACATCATTTCTAACTGCCATTTCAATACGCTCTAATGCATCTAATGCGAGTAGACGTAACTTTTTGTCAAAAATATATAAATTTAGAACCGTGGAAAAGTAGGTGTTTGGCTTAAAATCGTCTAACAATACCAATTTTGCTTTATATTGAGATTGTATTTCATCTTTCTGTCTAAATGGATACCAATAGCCACTCAAACGATAATAACCAATATGTTGTAAATAATGCAAAACACGTGCTTTATTATCTAGTTGCATTCCTCGCGTTGTGAGTAAATCCAGCAATTCACTATAATCTTTCCATTCTTTAATCACTTTCATTTCACCAACCATGTTAGTTTTCCCCCACAAACTCATCCGCAAGTTCGTAAATGGCATTACGTAACTGATTGCGGTATTTCATTTTTGTCAGTTTTTTTACCTCATCATTTTGCGCAAGTTCGGGATAAGTGAGACCGGCTTGTTTGATTAAATCTGTAAGCTGATCATTATCATCTAAATCTTTTTGTTGGAATTGATGTTTCGCAAAAAGTTGACGAAGTTGGGCGTTGGTGATCACCTCCGTTAATCCCCATTGGAGACGGAAATCCAAAAATTGTTGATCTTGACTGGCGTTATTGGCTTGTTCAACAATAGAAATACCGTCTTTTTTAAATACATCTTTTAGTTTAAAAACGCCTTTTAGAATCGCTTTAGCCGCACGGCTGATACGTTGTGCAAAACTGCGATCTTCTAAGCCGTTGGCAAATTTTTCCAATTCTTTTTCCGTTTCTTTGGCTTTTTCCGTTTCGCCTGCTTGTACTTGTGCCAACAAGGTGGAAATTAATTCGGTTAAGTAATCGTAATTAATTTCCACATCTTTGACGTGGGTCATTTGTAGCTCAATTTGTATCACCGGAACATTTCGGCTTTTTGCCAAATGCCGTTTGAGTTCGTTGGTCAATGTGTTGGTGAGCATACTTTCTTCTTCACTGGTCATGCCAAGTTCGTGAATGAGTTTGTCCGGATTGTCATAATCAAAGCCGATGATTTCACCATTTTCATCTTCCACAGAATATTGCTTGATTTTGGCAATATTAGCGGTATAGGTGCGTAATTGTTCCAACATTTCCCATTTTTTTGTTTCAGATGGCGGTAGTTGACTAAAGTTATCCGTCATTTCACGCAGATCTTCCACAACACGTTTTGTCTCTTTGAGCAATTCTTCGTATTTAGGGGCGGTAATATTGTCCTTAACATTCGTGATTTTTCGTTCTTCGTCAGATAACTTGGCAGAATCTTTGTTGGCGTAAATGGACAATGCCTCATTCATTAACTTTTCATTATGAGCCGGCCAGCGGTAATTGATAATACGCCCCCAAGGTTTTTCGCGCATATCCGCCACGCGATTGGTTCTGGAATAGGCTTGAATAAGCCCCGCACCTTTTAAAGTGCGGTCAACATAGAGCGTATTTAATTCAGGGGCGTCAAATCCTGTCAACAGCTGATCCACTACAATCACAAGGTCTAAATATTGTTTATCTACCGCGGTGCGATTTAAACGGCTGGTGACATCTTGAGTATAAGCCGATACATCAGACATGGTGAAGTTGGTGCCAAATTCGCTATTGTAATGTTGAATTGCCTCGAATAATCCTTGGTTGGTTTCAAGCATTGTGTCGTTATTGCTGGTATTTTGGCTAAAGGTCACCGCAACTTTTAGCAAAAACTCGCCATTTTCTGACCGCACTTTATTGATGCGTTGGAACTCGCGGAAATACATCATTGCCATTGGCGTACTGGCTTTGCCGCCGCCCACGTGTGTGGTCAGTAACGCGTTATATCGTCCGCGATGGAGTTTGTTATCCCAATTTGAACGATTTTTCCAATGCTTGAAAATATCTTCCACCACTAACTTGACGTGTTCTTCATTTTCGTCATAAAAACTGGGTTCAATGCTGTCGTCCATATCTTGTTGTGTGAGATTGGCAATTTTCAAGGCAATTTGTTCTTCTGTCCAATGGGGATATTTCAGGCGATAGAATTTCGGCAGATGATCTTCTTTCATGCTTTTTTCGCTAATTGTGGTTTCGAAATCCACTTTAAAACCCAACACATTACGATCGGCAATCGCCTCTCGAATGGTGTAGGCATGCAAAAGTTCACCGAAAATATCTTCGGTTCGCAAGCCTTTTGTGGTGTCATCAAACATTGGCGTGCCGGTGTAACCAATCCACGCGGAATGTTTAAAGGCTTTTTGAATCGCGGAAAAATTTTCACTCCCCGTGGAACGATGCGCTTCGTCCACAATAAACACGATGTTTTTCTCGGGGGCTTTGAAAGAGGCACGTTTCACCAAGGTATCCAGTTTTTGCACGGAGGTAATAATAATTTGGCTACCTTTGCTGTGTAATTTGCGGTTTAAATCTGTGGTGTTGTTGGTATCCAGTACGCTACCTAGGCTATCTTCTGTGGCATCAGGATCATAAGCTCGATAGTTTTCGGTGGTTTGGTTAGTCAGTGCAATACGATCCACTAGAAATACCACTTTATCCACTTTCGGCGAACGACTTGCCAGCCAAGCGGTTTTAAAACTCGTGATGGTTTTGCCTGAACCTGTGGTATGCCAAATATAACCGAGTTTATTCAACGCTTGATCGAAATCCGCCTGCTTAAGTTTATCCATGACGCGACGCGTAGCATAAACTTGATAAGGACGCATGACTTTTAAGGCTTGCTTATTCGGCGTACCGTCCAAAATCATATAGTTGGTCGCCATTTGATGTGCCATAGGAATACTCAACATGGAATCGGCAAAGGCTTTCCAATGATAAACGGGTTTGTTGTCGGATTGGCGTTGCCAGTTGAAAGCAAAATCCTTATTAAAGCGATCCGCTGTGGTATTCGCCATATATTTCACATTGTTCGGCGTAATCGCGATCAGAATTTGTAACGTAGAAAAAATATCGCTGTATTGATTTTCCGCGATATATTGGTGCATCTGATTTAAGGCTTCGTTAATATCATGGGTTTCTTTCTTTTCTTCAATTTGAATAATGGGCAAGCCGTTAATCAATAATGTGGTATCAAATTGTCGATTTTCTTTTCCTGCAATAATCGCAGGACGTTTAATTTGATTGACAATTTGATACACCGTATCGCCTGCCCCGATTTGCTTTTGATCAAATACGGTTAAAAACACATGACGATCATCATCTAAATCAATTTCAATTTGTGATACACCGTTTGTACCATACAGAAACTGCCCTGCGGCATAAGGGGTGGATAAATTAGAAATAGTCCGTTTAACTTGGGCAAATTCCGCCGCACTTAAAGGGCGATCTAAGGTTTTTTGGTTGAGCTTTTCTAAAATTCTCTTGAAATTCGCCCATAAATCTTCAGTAGTTTTAATGGTTGGCTCATATTGCCACAGTTTGGTACGCACAACATAATCCGCAGGCGGCTCACCGACCATATTATCCGTAGCCGTAATCGTTCCGGTACAAAGATATTCAATTAAGGTTTTTTCAAATTTCAATTCGGGCATTTTTTCAGTCATGTTGTACTCGCTTTTGTAATTGGTGTAACACAAGTAATTTTTCTAAATTCGCGACGCGTTGTTTGAGATAGGTTAATTTTTGTTGCTTTAGGTAGGTTTCGCCAATTAACCGTTGTTCAGATAGACCGGGTAAATTCGGCAATTTTAATAATTTCAGTTGCTTAGTCGTATATTTCAACACTTGAGAACCTTGCAAACCACTGCTTAGTTGCTTTTGAATAAGGGGATTCTCATTTAATAAATAAACTAAATAACTTGATGCGATTTGATTGTTTGGCGTTAATTTGACGTAATTTTGAGTATATAAAAAACCTTGATGTCGTTCGCTAACAATCGTAGCTTTACCTGAAATCAGACTAAAGACCACATCCCCTTTGGAAAGTAAACTGGTTATTTTATCCAGAGTTTTGATTTGTTTAGAAAGTCCTGCTGAGCTATCCGACAAATAGAGATCTTGTTCTAAATTTGCTTGGCCATAATAAGTATAAACAGGAGCGATGGGATCACTCACCTCAGAAATACGAAACTGGGCTTGTCCGCTATTGATCTCAGAAATATCACTCAACAACATAAAATTGTGCCTTAAATAAATTACATAATCAGTATTCTAAGCTCAAGCATAACTTTAAGCAAGACTTTTGTAATTTTTTGAAATTACATTTTTTACATAAAGATTGCTTTTTCTTCTTTTGTATAGATCAAAATCAAAAAAAAGTCATTTTTTACAAGACAAACGGGCAAAATAGCTTTACTATATCGCACGTTTAAAAACCTATTTTAGATTAACCATAGAAGGAAAATAAAATGGCAAAAATCGTTAAAGTAATTGGTCGTGAAATCATCGACTCTCGTGGTAACCCAACTGTTGAAG
>NZ_CAMEFX010000074.1 GCF_945915845.1 uncultured Actinobacillus sp.
GGTAAAGGTAAAAATATTTCCTATTCACAAAATGTGCGTCAAGGGATTGAAGCCGCTTTAAAACATACCGGTTTTAGTTTATGTGCTTCTCCTGAGAGTAGCGTTAGCGGTTTATTCAATCGTCCATTGCCGAAAGTGCATTATAGCTTTGGTCCGATGAAATTACGTGATGCGTTAGAAATGCTCGTAGGTGAAGCTTATACCTTGAAGGTGAATTACGAAACACGAGATGTTTGTTTTGAACGCCGATTCGACATTCCGAAGAAAATGACACCGCCTGTACAAGTAGAAAGCAACTCCGCCTTATAACAATAAGAAATACCAACCTCAATGTGGTCATCGTCATGATGGCCTTTTTTTGTTTTTGTCGCTTTTTTAATGACAGATTTTTTTTTGGGGGAAATTGTTTTATTTCTCAATTTAGTTTTTCATTAAATTTTTTTTTGCCTTTTGGCATAGTCTGAAAAATTGTTGCATCAACAGTCAATGAAATGGAGAAAATAATGAAATCTCGTATCACAATTCTAATTACTACAGCACTGGCTATTTCGTCTGTCTATGCTGTTCCTAATCAAACGATAAATAGTGCAAATTTACCGTCACTTCAGCAAGCTGAACAGCAGAAAAATACTGTTGAAAAAGCCTTGGGACAGAATACAACCAATCAACTTAAACTATCCGAAAGTCCTTGGCTTGACTGGGGATTAACGCAAGAAGAATGGTCTCAATATCAGCAACTGAAAGCAGGTTCTCGTGGCATTTGGACGCCTAATCTCGATCCATTAACGATGCTCGGTATTGAAGCAAAAACAGAGCAAGAGCGTGCTCATTTCGCGGAATTATTGGCTAAAAAAGAATATCAACGTGTAGAAAAAGAAATCGCTTTCCAAATTGCCTATAACCGCGCGTTTGAACGGCTCTACCCTAACCAATTGCCATTCTCTAATGACGGTAATGCCGGCACACCTGTTTCTGCCGTCAGTCGCGTGATTTATTTTACTAAACTGGATTGTGATGAGTGTAATAAGAATGTTGGACGCTTATTGAATATTGTTGGCGATAAACCGATTGATATTTACTTCTTGGATTCAATGAAAGATGACAATAAAATTCGTGATTGGGCGGTGAAATATCAAATTGATATTGAGAAGGTTCGTCATCGCCAAATTACCTTAAACCATGATTCAGGTTATTGGCTGAAATATGGGCAAGGTAAGATGCCTGTTGCCTTTCAAATTAGCGGAGACAATCAATGGAAAATACTGCGCTATTAAACTATCGAACACTGCTACAGGGACTTGTGGGATTGGGTATTTGTATTTTGGGGCAGGATGTTGGGGCAAGAACGCATACAGTACCGCCTGCGTTTAGAGAAATTGCGCAGACACATCAAGTCCCCCCGACTATTTTATATGCGGTTGCCATGAATGAGAGTAAAACCAAGCTTGCTTCAGCGAATGTTAAACCTTGGCCATGGTCGATCAATGTGGCAGGAAAAGGCTACCAATATGCCAGTAAGTTAGAAGCGTGCCAAGCCTTTCATCGCTTTGCCAAACGTTATCCCTTAAAAAATATTGATATTGGCATTGCGCAAGTGAATGTAGGTTGGAATGGAAAACGCTTCTTCCGTTCAACCTGTGATGGATTTGAACCCTACACCAATTTGCATGCGGCATCCATTATTCTCAGTGAATGTCATCAAAAGCATCAAAACTGGATTGCCGCGACCGGGTGCTATCATCATCCGGCAGGTGGTCAACCTGCCGAAAAGTATAAGTCAGGGATTCGCGCAAACTTAAAGCAAATCCGTGGTATCGATCATTCACCATCAGGTTTGGACAATGCCATTGAAACCGCGCGAATTCAGTTGCAGGACAGTAAAAAGTCAATGACTACGACATCTAAAATACGCCCATCTCGAAGTGTATCAGTCACATCACCCGGTGTTCGTTTGGTATCAGATAGCCCTGTGAATTGGATTCAACCTGTCACAACGGCAGAGAATATTACCTGGGTTACACCATTATCTGTCTCAAAAAACAATTAATGGTCAATATTGTATCTACGTTTAATTAATCTCATCGTGAAATAGAATCAATGAAACATCAAAACAAAAATCGAAAAACGTCTCTACTCTCGCTTATTATGAGCCTGTGTAGCCTATCTGCCATCGCACAACCGACAGTCATTGCAGATTTAGGGGGAGAAAGTGCGGTTCGTTTTTATGAACCTATTCAGCCTGTACATTCGCCTGAAGCTCCAAAGCATCATAATGCCGTACCGAGTCAACTTTCTGAAGCGCAATTGCTTCCTGTGGTTTCTCATAAATTTTCAGTCGGTAAAGTCAATGCCCAAGCGATGAATTTACCCGGCATATACCCCTTTTTTCTTGTCGGCTATGATGATGTATCCATGGATTGGTTGAATGCCAATCGCGACAAACTGATTAAACTACAAGCAACAGGTTTGGTCATTAATGTAAAGACTGAAGCAGAATTACAAGCGTTACGCGATATTTTACCTGAGCTTACATTCATGCCGGCCCCGGCGGACAGCTTAAGTGAACGGCTGGGGATTCAGCATTATCCCTTATTATTAACATCGGAAGGTATTTATCAATGAGTAATAAGTATTTAATGGAAGCCTTGCTGCGTCCCCCCGTTGAGTTTTATACCACGGCAATTTGTATTGTTGCCATTATTTTTTGTACGTTAATGCCATGGGCAATTGCCTTGCAACCTACGGTGGGATTGGGCTTAGCCTGTGGGTTTGCATGGTTAGGGATTAAACGTGGCTTAGAAGGCTGGAAAATTGTGAAATATCACCGCAATTTGAAACGCTTACCAACCTACGCGCTAACCAGTAAACAAATTCCTGTGGGGAAAAAATTTTTGTTCCTTGGGAAAGGCTTTCAGTGGGGACAAAAGCATACTCAGCGGTTGCATGATTGTTTTCAACAAAATGCAGAAAAGTATATTCGCCCATCAAAATGTTTTGTGGCTGTTCGTGAATTTGAAAAGAAATATGAAAATAGCTTTATTGCGAAATTAACATCAAAAGACAGCCCCTTTAATCCATTTCGTCCTTTACCACCGGTAGAAGGGATTCCTGCTATTCATGGTATTGAACTTGATGAAGTTAATGTGACCGTACCACTCAGTAGCCGTGTGGGGCATATGTTGGTCTTAGGCACAACACGTGTAGGAAAAACGCGATTAGCTGAGTTGTTGGTCACACAAGATATTCATCGTGGTAAAACCTTTAATGAGCGTGAAGTGGTTGTTTTCTTCGACCCTAAAGGGGATGCTGATATTCTGAAGCGGATGTACGCCGAAGCGAAACGCGCCGGACGCGACAACGAGTTTTATGTGTTCCATTTAGGTTGGCCTGATATTTCTGCACGCTACAACGCGGTTGGACGTTTTAACAAGATCACGGAAGTGGCAGGACGTATTTCTGGACAGCTAAGCGGTTCAGGCAATAGCGCGGCATTTAAAGAATTTGCTTGGCGATTTGTCAATATTATTGCCCGCGCTTTAGTGGAACTGGGTCGCCGTCCTAATTATGAGCAAATCGCGCGATATGTTCGTAGTATTGATTCGTTATTCTTAGATTACGCGGAATTCTATTTTGACCGTCAAGATAAGAAAATTTGGGCAATGATTGCGGAAGCATCCACAAAAATCGATCAAAAAAACTTATCCCTTGCCATGAAAGGGCGTAATGAAATGGTTGTCGCAGTCGATCAGTATATTCGAGATAATCAAGTCTTTGACCCTGTCCTTGATGGTTTATGCAGTGCAGTGCGATATGATAAAACTTACTTTGATAAGATTGTTGCCTCATTATTACCACTATTAGAAAAACTGACATCAGGAAAAATCGCTGAGCTTTTGTCACCTGATTACTCTGATATTCTTGATCCACGTCCTATTTTTGACTGGGAAGAAGTTATTCGTAAGCGTGGGATTGTTTATATCGGCTTGGATGCCTTATCCGATTTAACCGTGGCGGCTGCAGTAGGAAATTCAATGTTTGCGGATTTGGTTTCGATGGCAGGGCATATTTATAAATTTGGTATTGATGATGGCTTACCACAATCACCGAATGCCAAACCAAGTAAAATCTCTATCAACGTCCACTGTGATGAATTCAATGAGTTGATTGGGGATGAGTTTATTCCGCTCATCAATAAAGGCGGCGGTGCAGGCGTGCAGGTTACGGCTTATACACAGACGATTTCTGATATTAAAGCACGAATTGGTGATGCGGCTAAGGCAGGTCAGATTGTGGGTAACTTTAACTCAATGGTTATGTTACGTGTGAAAGAGCAAGCGACAGCGGAAGTCTTAACGAAAAATTTACATGAAGTGACTATTTTAGAAAGCATGGCGATTTCAAGTGTGACGGACAGCAATGACCCAAATTCAGATAAAGACTTTGGTTCTAACACAGGTGACCGTGTAACCGCAAAACAAAAACCGATGCTTTCGCCAGCCGATATTACAAACTTACCCAAAGGTCAAGCCTTTGCGCTGATTGAAGGGAGTCAGTTATGGAAAATTAGAATGCCATTACCCATTGAAGATAAGGACGATATGATGCCTGCTAATCTCCAACAATTGGCTCAATCTATGCGTGAAAATTACCGAACCACTGAAACTTGGTGGGAGGGGGTGAATGCTTATCAACCGAATAAAGAAGTAGTCGATGCCTTTGAATCACTCTCTCAAACAACGATGCCAGTATAACATTAAGTAGGTAATCAAATTATGGCAACAGAAGAAACACCACAAGTACAACAGGCAAAACGAAGCTCATCTAAATTAAATCCCTTTTCGTTAATCGGGATTTTATTAGGATCGCTTCTTTTTAGTATTATCGTTGAATGGATAGGTATTGCATTCTTTTGGACAGCAGAAGGCGCAATGCACAGTAAACAAGTGATGATGGATGAATTTAGTTGGTTTTCTACGGACTTTCAACAAAGTTTGATTTATAGCCAGCCTGTTCATTTTGCCGAATGGGCAATCTCGTCACTTCACCATTGGTTATTTGTTAAAACAGGGATTCAAGCGTGGCTTGCGCATCCAACGGAGTCTAATTGGAGCGCGTACATTTATTATCATGTGCGTGATTATGTGGAAGCGTCACTGTATGTGCTGATCACCTTTAT
>NZ_CAMEFX010000075.1 GCF_945915845.1 uncultured Actinobacillus sp.
TTTATACCTAGCACGCAAAATGCGTACTAGGTTACGCATAGTTGAGTGGCTTTGCCACTCTAATTCTCAGCCCCAAAGGGGCTGGTTTATGCGTAACCCAGTATGGTTCTTCCATGCTGGGATATTAATATGTGTTATAACGCTCAGTGTCTGAGAAAATAGAAATAACCTTTAAAGATTATTTTTTGTTAGCATATAGGAAAGCACCAACAATACTAACTAATCCGGCTCCCATTAGTAGTGCTGCTGTTTTTGTATCACCTAGATGTGCAATATATGCGGATAAAGCAGAAAATAATAGAACAACTGTAATAGCTAACCATTGTCCACGCTTTTGAATATCTTGTTCGCCTTTGCGTAGGTTGATTTCAGCTTCTTGTGCTTTTTCTGCGATAGAGAGTGATTTTTCAGCCATTGCCATTAGGCGATCTCCGCCATTTGGTATGTGTTGATTATACAACATGATATCTTCAGCGGGAGGTAATGGACCAGAATGGATTTTCTGATGGTGTACCATTACTGCTTTTAATTCAGGTTCTTCAAGAATCATCGGATTGCGTTTTACCGCTTCAATAATTTCTTGCGGTTTTACTGGTTTTGATTTTGCATTCATTATGCATTACCTATTGTTCGAGTTTGATTTAAATGTTTTCCAACATTTTCCCACGAAGAACGAATAAGTTTTGTTGCTGCTTCTTCAGCATTAATTGGGCGGAATGGGGTTGTGGATGTTACGGGAATAATGCTAAGAATAGAGCTAAAACCTAGCAGGAAATTTTTAATGCAACGGTGATGTGTTAAAGCTGTCATACGTTACTCCTTATAGATTTTTGTGACTAATATTGTGTTAAAGCATACTTTAAAATAATAGGCTGTGCAAATAGTTTAGGGGGGATGATTTGACTTGTCATTGGATTAATTGTTATCTTGTGCAGTAAACGCTGAAATGTTTTATGGTTCGACAAGCTCACCAACCGTGGTTCGACAAGCTCACCAACCGTGGTTCGACAAGCACACCAATCGCCATTCCAGCTTTGTGCAACTACTACATAATATCGTAAAAAGGAAAAAAATATGAAAAATCCCTATTCAACGTTATCTTTATTGGCGTTGAGTCTTATGGTGGCAGGGTGTGATAGTCTGCCTACCTCTGGTCCGAGTTACAGTAAAGTCGTGTCGGTGAATGACAATAAAGCCCTTCCTGATGTCAATGTGATTGAGTTAGATAATAATTTGGTCCAACGCCTTTATCAAACCCAAGGGCAGCAATTATTTTCGGGATTTGATGTATTAAATAGTGGAGCGGGTTATAGCGGAACAGTGAATGCGGGCGATGTGTTAGAAATTTCTATTTGGGAAGCTCCGCCTGCGGTTTTGTTTGGGGGAACTTTTAGTGCAGATGGACAGGGGAGTGGACATTTAACCCAATTGCCGCCACAAATGGTTAACCAAAACGGTACGGTGAGTGTGCCTTTTGTGGGGAATATTTCGGTGGTAGGTAAATCGCCTGAGCAAATTCAAGGCCAGATTGTGGGCGCGCTGAAACGTAAAGCCAATCAGCCGCAAGTGTTGGTTAAGCTTGCGAATAATAATTCTGCAGATGTTACTGTTGTGCGTCAGGGAAGTGCAATGCGGATGCCGTTAACAGCAAGCAATGAGCGTGTATTAGATGCGGTTGCTGCAGTGGGGGGATCGCAGGAAAATATTGATGATGTCACGGTGCAATTAACGCGTGGTAATCAGGTGAAAACCTTGGCCTATGTGACATTAATTGCCGATCCTCGACAAAATATTTTCTTACGTGCCGGCGATGTGGTGTCGTTATTGAATACGCCATATAGTTTTACCGGTTTAGGTGCGGTGGGGAATAATCAACAAGTGCGGTTTTCTAGCAAGGGGATTACGTTGGCTGAAGCCATTGGTAAAATGGGGGGCTTGATTGATACACGTTCTGACCCTCGCGGTATTTTTGTTTTCCGTTATGTGCCTTATGAGCAGCTTAACGAAAATCAACAGAAAAATTGGCAAGCGAAGGGGTATGGTGTAGGAATGGATGTGCCAACGGTTTATCGTGCAGATTTATTAGATCCTCAGTCTTTGTTTTTATTGCAACGTTTCCCAATGCAAGATAAAGATATTGTCTATGTATCAAATGCACCATTGGCAGAATTCCAAAAATTCTTGAGAATGATCTTCTCTATCACTTCGCCTGTCACCAGTACAACGAATACGATTCGTGCATATTAAGGATGTTTTATGGAAAATTTAGCAATAAATAATAAGAAAAAAACATCTAAAATGCGAAATCCTTTATTGTGGTTGACGCTGTTTTTGCCAACACTATTTTCAACCATTTATTTTGGATTGTTCGCGTCAGATGTGTATATTTCTGAGTCGAGTTTTGTCGTGCGTTCACCGAAAAATCAAGCGTCTTTAACAGGTTTTGGTGCGCTACTACAGGGAACCGGTTTTTCACGTTCACAAGATGATGCTTATACGGTTCGCGAATATATTCAATCTCGCACCGCACTTTCTCAACTTGAAGAAGAAATTCCTGTGAAGGATTTCTATTCCACTAAAGGGGATTTTTTTAGCCGTTTTAATACTTTTGGTTTAAGTGGTTCAGAAGAAGAATTTTATCGCTATTTTAAAGATCGGATTAGCGTAGATTTGGATTCCGTTTCAGGTATTACGACATTACGTGTGCGTGCTTTCGATTCTTCAGAAGGACAGGCGATTAATCAGAAGTTGTTAAATTTAGGTGAACAATTAATTAACCGTTTAAATGAGCGCGCTCGAAAAGATACGGTGGAATATGCGGAGCAGGCAGTAGCGAATGCTGAGCATAATGTGAAAGAAGCTGGGGCAGCTTTAACGGAATATCGAATTAAAAATAATATTTTTGATTTGCCGGCACAATCTAGTGTGCAGTTAACCTTGATTTCAACCTTAAAAGCTGAGTTAGTTCGAGTGGAAACGCAGCTTGCGCAATTACAGTCTATGACGCCGGATAATCCACAAGTCGAAGCATTATTGATGCGTCAAAAAAGTTTGAAAAAAGAAATTAATGAACAATCTAAACTTTTATCGGGACGTGGCAATTCTGCTGCGACGCAAAGTGCGGATTATCAGCGATTAGTTTTAGCAAACGAACTGGCAACGCAACAATTAGCGGCGGCAATGACGTCTTTGCAAAATACACGTAGTGAATCTGATCGCCAACAACTTTACTTGGAAGTAGTTAATCAACCTAGCCAACCGGATTGGGCGGCAGAACCTCATCGGTTATACAATATTTTATCCACATTTATTATTGGATTAATGTTATACGGTGTATTGAGTTTGTTAATTGCAAGTATAAGAGAGCATAAAAACTAATGCGATATGGCAATAAAACAACATTTAAACGTTCGCGTGTTATTCAAGGTAGGGTAATTTATGCTCTATTGATGCGTGAAATTATTACGCGATATGGACGTAATAATATTGGTTTTTTATGGCTTTTTGTTGAGCCGTTAATGATGACGCTATTGATTACGTTGCTCTGGACATTTGTTCGAGCCAATCAGGTTTCTACGCTAAATATCGTTGCTTTTGCCATTACCGGTTACCCGTTAATGATGATGTGGCGCAATGCTTCAGGGCGTGCCATTGGTGCCGTTTCAGCCAATTTAAGTCTGCTTTATCATCGTAATGTTAGGCCCTTAGATACCATTTTTGCCCGTATGTTATTAGAAATAGCCGGTGCAACCACTGCGCAAATTTTTATTATGCTCGCATTTGTAGCAATAGGCTGGATTGATATGCCGCAAGATACATTGTATATGGTGATGGCGTGGTTATTAATGGCAATCTTTGCAGTTGGCTTAGGGTTAATTATTTGTGCTATTGCCCAAAAATATGAAGCTTTTGATAAAATTTGGGGAACGTTGAGTTTTGTGTTTATGCCGTTATCCGGCGCATTCTTTTTATTACACACACTTCCGCAGCAAGCTAAAGAGGTTCTGCAATGGGTGCCGATGATTAGCGGTACGGAAATGTTCCGTCACGGATATTTTGGCGAATCAGTTACCACCTATGAAAATATTGGTTTCTTGATTGTTTGTGATTTGGCGATGTTATTAGTGGGTTTAATAATGGTGAAGAATTTTAGTAAGGGAATTGAGCCACAATGATTAGCGTAAAAAATGTCAGCAAACGTTATTATACCCGTAACGGTTGGAAAACGGTGTTACAAGATATTAATTTTGAGCTTAAAAAAGGCGAGAAAATAGGGATTTTGGGGCGTAATGGTTCGGGAAAATCGACCCTTATCCGTTTAATGAGCGGTGTTGAGCCGCCAACAAGCGGTGTAATTGATCGGCAAATGAGCATTTCTTGGCCCTTGGCTTTTAGTGGGGCATTTCAGGGGAGCTTAACGGGAATGGATAATTTGCGTTTTATCAGCCGGATTTATGGTACGGATCTTGAATATATGAAAAATTTTACCGAAGAATTTTCCGAGTTGGGTGATTATTTATATGAACCAGTGAAAAAATATTCATCAGGTATGAAAGCTCGCCTTGCCTTTGCTATTTCTCTTTCTGTGGAATTTGATTGCTATTTGATTGATGAGGTGATTGCAGTAGGGGATAATCGCTTCACGGCAAAATGCAAATATGAGTTGTTTGAAAAGCGTAAAGATCGCTCTATTATCCTTGTTTCTCATAGTCCTGCCGCAATTAAAGAATATTGCGATAATGCGATGGTACTTGATAATGGGATGATGCATAAATTTGATAATATGGACGAAGCCTATAAATTTTATAATGCATCTTAGTTTTTTATTGAAAGATAAATAACTCCTAAGTCATCAAGTATAAGGGAGTTTTTAGGTGTAATAGACAAATTTGTTGCTAAAAAGTGGCTTAAAGCCTTATAGTATA
>NZ_CAMEFX010000076.1 GCF_945915845.1 uncultured Actinobacillus sp.
AATCAGCCTCCGACTGTTGATCCAGCCACTAATCTGCGGAAGCAAGGAACGAAAAATAAAATGTGACTGCAGGGCGGAAATTATACAGAATTAATGGGTAAATACAAGTAAAATCATATAAAAATGTCGATTGTTCTTTTGATAGGTGCTTGTGTTAAGCTGTATGACTTTAATCATACTTAAGGTATGAATGAGAAGAATGATTATTTATTTTTTCGACAGAATTCTAGAAACTGAGCTAATGGTTCTGAAATATGTTTATTATGGTGTGTAATTAGCCATAATGTTCGCATTAATTTGTGTCCGGTCAGTGATAAATAACGGATTTTTCCTAATTCATATGCATCATCCAATACATATTTTGATAGACAACCAATACCAAAATCATGAATGACAGCTTGGCGAATAGCTTCAGAATGATAGAGCTGCATGGCATTATAATTAGATAATTTGAATAAAATTAACCGTTCAATCGTTTCACGCGTACCAGAACCTTGCTCGCGTAATACTAACGGCAATTTTTGCAAGTGTTCTAATGTGATCTTATTCTGTTTAGTTTGTAGAAAACGAGTATTTGCTGAACAAAATAGCATTAATTCATCTTGTTGCCAGGCCTCTGCTATTAATTCATCAAATAAGTTGTCACCTTCAATAAAGCCCGCATCATAATTAAAATTTCGTACTCCTTCACAAATTTCTTTCGTGTTATGTACATGTAAAATAATTTCAATATGAGAATTGGCTTTCATAAAGTCTGAAATCAGTTTGGGTAATAGGTAATTTCCAACAGTCGTGCTAGCCCCAATATGTAGCTGTACTTTTTCTATAAGAAATATTTTTTCTATTGCCTTTGCCTGACTGATTAAGCTCATTGCTTGTGGGTAAAGTTTATCGGCTGCTTTAGTCGCAATAAGCCTTTTACCATTCCGTTCAAATAGTTGAATTTCTAATAGCTTTTCTAATTCGCTTAACGCACTACTAATTGCAGGTTGTGACAATGAGAGTTCTTCCCCGGCTTGAGTAGTTTTGCCGAATCGGTAAACCGTAATAAAAACGGAGAGTTGTTTTAGAGTTAGCCGCATTACATATCCTTATTAATAAAATTGATTAAGTATATCAAAAATCTCAATTTTACTTATTTAAGTATTTCAGTTATTTTACCAAAAAATATAAATAAAGGAAAAATATGAAACATAATATTTTAGGAGTGATTTTTGTAGGCATGATTACGGCGGTTGCAATGTTTTTAGCGCAAACACAGTGGGCAATAGATTATCATCTCAGCCCTTTAGTCTTAGTCATATTGTTGGGGTGTTTATTCGGCAATACACTCTATAACAAAGTTGAAATGTATATTCATCCGGGCGTGGCCTTTAGTAAAAGCGTGTTATTGAGAATAGGGATTGTACTTTATGGGTTCAATTTAACTTTACAAGATATTAGTCAGGTAGGTGTGAATGCTATGTTTACTGATACGATATTGCTTATTTCAACTTTTTGTATCACATGTTTTTTAGGCATTCGTCTATTGAAACTAGATAAACAAGTAGTTTATCTTACCGCAACTGGCTGTAGTATTTGCGGGGTTGCGGCAATTTTAGGTGCTCAATCTGTGGTGAAGGCTGATTCGCACAAGGTTGCAGTTGCAGTTGCGTTAATTGTAATTTTTGGCACGATAGCTATGTTCTTATATCCGTGGTTATATGGTGTAATGCCATTAACGGAGCAGCAGTTTGGTATTTATATTGGTTCTACTGTGCATGAAGTAGCACAGGTTTATAGTGCAGGTAAAATGCTTAATTCGTCTTTAGCGGATACAGCGGTGATCAGTAAGATGATCCGAGTGATGATGTTGGCTCCATTTTTGATTTGCTTGTCGTTATATTTACAAAAATCTCAAAAGAGTCAGCAAAAATTTACAATACCTTGGTTTGCTCTTCTCTTTATTATTGCATCTTTAATTAATTCTACAGGTTGGATCTCAGAATCTAATGTGAATGTGTTGCGTCAGGGCTCCGTATTAGCATTAATGATGGCAATGGCAGCTATGGGATTAACGACTCAGGTTAAAGCTGTGAGACAGGCTGGAATAAAACCCTTGATCCTAGGAGGAAGTGTTTTTCTTTGGTTAGTCTTATGGGGGGCGGGGATTAATTATATGATGCAGCTGTTTTTCTCATAAAGTGCGGTCAGAATTTAGAATATTTTTTAATATAAGACAAGCTACATGCTTTCGTTTAGCACTGTAGCTTGTACGAACTTAAGCAATATCATTTTGTAAAAGAAAGAAATGTAAACTTTTTCGTTCGGAAATTTTATTTTTATGACGACGTAAGTTTTTTAATCGCTGTGTTCGTCTTGCTCTAGCGAGACTTAATGGTTTTCGGCTTTTCTTTAAATGCATTCTTCGGGTTGCCATAGGATCTCCTTATTTATCGTTTTCTTGATTTATTATTGTTTCGGATTCGTTACTTTCAATATCAGCAGACTGATTTTCTTGCTCTATCTGGACACGGTGGTAATTCATCATGCTGTTCATATAACGACGAATATTTTCTACGTATTGAAAGGCTTCATAACCACGCGCATAACCATATTTTAAGTTTGTATAATGCCGTTTTTCTGCTAACAGCGGTAGATTTTTTTTCACATCAAGCCAGTTATCCGGATCTCCCCCTAGATTTTTGGTCAATCGGCGAGCGTCTAACATATGACCTAGTCCCATATTATAACCAGCCAATGCAAACCAAATGCGATCTTCTTGCGGAATACTGTCCGGAACTTGAGATATCAGCCAATGTAAATATTCTGCTCCTGCTTTGATACTTTGTTCAGCATCCGTACGATCTGTAATTTTCATCCTATCAGCAGTCGCTCTTGTAAGCATCATCATGCCACGAACTCCTGTTGGCGAAGTGGCATTTTCATCCCAGTGCGATTCTTGATAAGCCACTGCAGCCAATAAACGCCAATCTAAATCGCCTTGATATTTTTCAAATAACGGTGCGTATTTCGGTAGGACTTTTTCAATGGCTTGCGTGTAGGAACGCATATCCACATAATCAAATTTACGGAAATGATTAAAGTATTTTTCTTCTATGCGCGCGATGAGTCCATTTTCAATGGCACTGTTCATAAAATCAAGCAGCGCAGCTTGTAAATCATTATAAGAACTATTGGGAAGATACCAATGCACACTGGCTTCATCGGTCACGTCAAAAGCAACCGCTAATTCAGGTCTAACTTGTTGAGCCGCGGACACATCAATAGAATTAGCGATGGTATAGTCAATCTTTCCATCCGCGACTTGCAATAATAAACTTTCCGGCGTACGGCGATTTTGTAATGTCCAGGTGAGATTTGGTAATTTTTCTCTCTGTTCAGCGAGAATTTCTAGTAATTGAGGATGATTCGTGACCGCTAATTTCCCTTTTAATTGGGCTAATGAAGTTGGGCGCGTTTCACCTTTCCGATAAACGAGTTGCCAAGATGCAGAATAATAAGCAGGGCCTAATTGAAATTGTTCTAATTTTTTCGGGTGATAAAGTAAATTGGCGGCAGCGACATCGATTTGATGTGCTTCTAATGCGGCAAAGAGATCTTCGATATTTTCAAAGACTTCGATTTTTAATTCAACCGCTAAATAATCCGCAAAGGCTTTACTAAGATCGTATTCCAACCCAGCCTGTCCTTCCGCATTAATAAAATAAGAAACAGGGTTATTTAACGTACCGACAATTAAGGAGCCACGCTCTTTCAAGACCGTATAATGATTTTCTTCAGAGCGCATTAATTGTTGCCATGGGAAAACCATATCAATCGCCCATAACAGTAACGCAACTGCTGCAAATATTCGGATAACTAAACCTTTCAAATGAAACCTACAAAATTAAAAATAGTAACTATGGCATTTTAACGATTAATTTAGGAAATGCAAAAATAGAATATAACAATAATGAGAAAACAACAAATTTGTTGGAGAAAGAACCGAAATATAAGTTATCTATTTATAACGGTTAATGAAGTGGCATAAGATTATGTTAGAAAAGGATTTCTTATAAAGAGAGTTGGTAATAATTAGAAGAATAATTATTACCAACTCTTTTATTTACTATGTCAAATCATTAATTATGAGTGCTAAAGCTACTCTATAGGAGATAATCGATTATACCGTAGGCGTTGTCGGTATCTGACTTTAGTTAGATAATCCCTTGCTCTTCTAATTTACCTAAGAAATAAGGCATCTGGACGCGCCACCAAGGCCAGTCGTGATCGACATCGTGTCCCCAATAATCAAACCAAGCTG
>NZ_CAMEFX010000077.1 GCF_945915845.1 uncultured Actinobacillus sp.
TAGAACAAATAATAATGTCTATTTTTGAGTTGTTTTAATTATGGGGTGTTTACAGCACTAATACACCAAAATAACGCCCGAAGAATGTTGTATCCATAATGATATTCAGATGTCGATTTAAAGGCAGTTTTAAAGATGTTTTAGGAGCTTTATCAATATATCTTTGAATCGTTCTGACTGAACAATGATATTTAACGGCAAGTTGTTGATAGGTTTGTTTTCCAGATGTGTAATCAGTCCAAATTTTAATTGGGTCTAATTTATTTTTGAAGGAAAAGGTTTTATGGCATTTATGACAAAAATATCGTTGAATATTATTTGATGTACCATGTTTCTTTATTTTCAGACTTTGGCAAAATGGGCAGTTTTTTGTTCATATTTCAAAAAAGTGGCTTAAAGCCTTATACTATAAGGCTTTAAGCCACTTTTTAGCAACAAATTTGTCTATTACACCAACAAAATAGTTGCAGGGATAATTAGCCATATTTGCCACTATTTTGTTTTATGAGAAGCGGATTAAAAGTAGAGATAATTACTCTGAAATGACGACTTTTGAACCATCTGAAAAGGTAATCTCGCGTGCAACAAATAAGATATTAAGAGATTGGTTCGGATTTTTGAAAATATCTTGTGTTTGTTTTGGCATGGCTTTGAATAAATCTAATGCTTTCGCTTCTATAGTTGCACCGGGTTGGATGGGTTGTTGTGCCAAATTTATGCCGACATTTGTTGTATGAACCACTTGATTATTTAGCGTAAATACTGAACGCCATGCGACAGAAGCAATGGCTTTTTGACCTTTATTTTCAATTTTATAGCCAATTAGTACACCGTCATTTTTTTTATTATCTTGTGCAATACTGCGTGAGATAGCCGCAATGTTCACCGATTGATTAAAGATTTTCAGCATAAGCTCTTGTTGTGACGGTTCAGGCTGAGATGGTTGCATTGCCGGTAAAGGTTGACCTTGGGTGTTTGCTTGCGTTTGTTGAGTTGATGTTTGTTGATTTTGGGGCGCAGTGGTATTTTTTTCAACGACTTTGACTTTGTCGCACCCCATGAAGAGTGTTGATGCAGCTAATAGTAATGCTAAACTGACTTTTTTATTCATGTTAACTCCTTAGTTTGTAAGAAAAGAGCCAACATTAGGGTCTGTTTATCTTTCAATAAAAGGCTGCGGCGGAGCTTATTTTTTGCCCAATCAAGGCAAAAAAACTGCCGTTTAGTCATTCTAAACAAAGTTTTTTTAACACAGAGTGGGCAAAAAAGAAGCCCGCCCCTTCGGGTTGTGCCTAAAAAAGCCATCGTCGTTGTTGTAAAACTTGTAAATAGTCCTGCTATTAACTGCGTTTTACGCCTAGCCGATGGCTTTTTTAGGCGACAACGCAGCTTTTTATTGAAAGATAAACAGACCCTATAGTGTTGGCCTGATAATTTGTGTGAATAATAGGTAATTGCTTCTTTGCAGTCAATGAAATTATATTGGATTTAGGAATTTTTAAACTCATCCATAAAGCTTTGCGCTTTCTTCACCATTTCTTTTGAACCGACAAAGAGCGGAACGCGTTGATGAAGCTCTGTGGGTATAATGTCTAAAATACGTTGATAGCCATCCGTTGCAATGCCGCCTGCCTGTTCTGCCAAAAATGCCATTGGGTTTCCTTCATACAATAAGCGTAATTTGCCATTAGGATAGGTAGTTGCGCTGGGGTAGATATAAATTCCACCTTTGAGCATATTGCGGTGGAAATCTGAAACGAGAGAACCTATGTATCGTGATGTATAAGGACGCTGTGTGGAGGCATCTTCTTCTTGGCAATATTTAATATATTTTTTTACGCCCATTGGGAACTTGAGATATTGCCCTTCATTGATAGAGTAAATTTTTCCTTTTGGGGGAATTTGCATATTTTCGTGAGACAGACAAAATACACCGAGCGAGGGATCATAAGTAAAACCATGTACGCCATTTCCTGTGGTGTAAACTAGCATTGTGGAAGAACCATATACCACATAACCTGCCGCTACTTGTCTATGTCCGGGTTGGATAAAATCTTCTAAGGTGACTGGGGTTCCGATAGGTGAGACTCGGCGATAAATGGAGAAAATTGTCCCTACGGCAACATTAACATCGATATTTGATGAGCCATCAAGGGGGTCTGTTAATATAACATATTTGGCGTTGCGGCCTCGTTCTGTGTCAAAAGCAATGAATGTGTCTTCTTCTTCCGATGCAAAACCGGCAACTTCTTCTCGAGCCATTAATGCACGTTTCATGGTTTCATTGGCAAACACATCTAACTTCATTTGGTTTTCACCTTGTATGTTTTCATTGCCGGCTAAACCTAAAATATCAGTGGTTAATCCCGCTCTGTTAATGTCGCGATGAATAATTTTGGCGACTAATCGAATTGATGAGAGAATGCCGGTTAAAGCACCTTTTGCATGGGGAAATTCCATTTGTTTTTCTACAATGAATTCATCTAGGGTTTTCATCTTATGGCTCCTAAAAAATAGCTAAAACTGAAGAGATTATGACCGCACTTATTCTGCGATAGACTTGAATACATAACTTAGATTATTATAACGGTTCGTATTTCTTAGCAAATCGCCAGATTTAAACAATGTGATCGAGATCGCATAATTTATTATTCGGAAGCAACTAAAAGAGAAGAACATGAACAATAAACATATTCATATTTTAGGTATTTGTGGCACATTTATGGGTGGCGTTGCCATACTCGCTAAACAGCTTGGCTATCATGTTACGGGTTCAGATACAAATGTGTATCCTCCAATGTCTACATTTTTAGAAGAAAGTGGCATTGAGATTATCCCTAATTTTGATGTAGCCCAATTACAGCCTGCACCTGATATGGTGATAGTGGGTAATGCGATGAAACGTGGTAATCCTTGTGTGGAATACGTGCTTGAAAATAACTTACCTTATACATCCGGACCACAATGGTTACACGATAATTTATTACGCCATCGTTGGGTTTTAGCCGTATCCGGGACGCATGGGAAAACGACCACAACGGGGATGTTAACCTGGATTTTAGAACAAAATGGTTTAGAACCGGGGTTCTTAATTGGCGGAATTTCAGGAAATTTTGGTGTGTCATCTCGTTTAGGTAATAGCCCCTATTTTGTGATTGAGGCGGATGAGTATGATACAGCCTTTTTTGATAAACGGTCAAAATTCGTTCATTACAATCCTAAAACATTAATAATTAATAATATTGGCTTTGATCATGCAGATATTTTTGATGATATTCGCGCTATTCAGCGTCAGTTTCATCATATGATTCGCACTATGCCACAAAGTGGTTTGATTTTGTCGGCTGATGCTGAAATAACTGCCAAAGAAACCCTTGAAATGGGATGCTGGTCCGAGACCCAATTTTTAGGTGAAGAAAAAGAATGGTTTGCAGAACGCATTACTAATGATTGCAGTCAATTTGCTGTGTATCACCAAGGTTCGAAAGTAGCGGAAGTGCATTGGAACATTGTTGGTCAGCATAATATGCACAATGCACTGATGGCTATTGCTGCGGCACATCATGTAGGTATTTCTATTGAAAATGCGGCAAAAGCACTTTCTACTTTCATTAATGCCAAACGCCGTTTGGAAGTAAAAGGTGAAGTGAATGGTATTACGGTTTATGATGATTTCGCTCATCACCCCGCAGAAATTCAAGCAACTTTAACCGCACTTAGAGATAAAATTGGGGGCGGTGTTCGTATTTTAGCGGTACTCGAGCCTCGTTCTAATACGATGAAAATGGGGCATCATAAAGATGAAATCGCACCTGCCTTAGTCCGAGCAGATCATGTCTTTTTGTTGCAACCGGATAATATTCCTTGGGAAGTGGCTGAAATCGCTGCAAATTGTATTCAACCCACAAGTTGGACGGGGGATATTGATAAGTTGGCTGATATGATAGTAAAAGAAGCTGAACCTAAAGATCATATTCTTGTGATGTCGAATGGCAGTTTTGGGGGGATACATCAGAAATTATTAGCAAAACTAGCGAATAAATATTCAAATTGCTGAATAAAACAGCGTTTGTGAATTAATTTCAACTTTTTCAAAAAAAAGTACTTGCAAAGGATTTTTAAATCCCTATAATACGCCCCACACAACGAC
>NZ_CAMEFX010000078.1 GCF_945915845.1 uncultured Actinobacillus sp.
AGTTTTTAATGTGTCATTAAAATACCATTAATCTTGATTGAAATTATGAAAATACAACATCAACATTCTCAACTTAGCTTCCAACTCATAGGCTTATGTGTATTAGGAGCAATGCCTTATGCACAAGCAACATCGCCCATTGAAAACACTCAAGTCATCGCGTATTCCATTACAGCTTATCCCATCAAAGGCGCACATCTAGCCGATGAAAGTCATTACCTTGATAAGGTTGAAATGATTGAAAACGACATTAGTCGTCATTTAGGTACTTCTTTGGAAAGTGCAGAAAAACAAGCGAAAGAATGGTTAAATTCCCCCCGGTGGAAACAAATCGAAAGTCAATTGGCAGAAGCCTATCAGGGCGTTGTGAGTGGTTGGAAAAATGGGGTGATGAAAGTCCCTGCAGTTGCATTTATTTCATCAGACAACACGAAAACGGAAATTGTGTATGGCACAAGTGATGTTGAGCAAGCTATCCATCTTTATCGAAAAGCACATCATATAAAGGGAAAAAATGAATAGAACTAAAATTTTTACCATCTTTTTAAGTGGCACGATGGGGATGTTGCCACTGATCTATTCTAGCAACGTTGTGGCAAATCAGATTAATACCGCGACTATTTTAACATCTAGCGCATCTCCAAGTTGCGCGGATTATAAGCTTGTCGGAATGTGTTATTGGTTGTTTTGCACTAAATTTGGTTGCACTGTCCGAACATCCGTGAAAGTTCATCATTTTATCCCTGAGATGGTCGTTTCGAGCTATAACCATATAGGACAAAGTCCTTGGACGGAAATGAACTGGATGAATCAAGGCGCACAAGGCGGACGAGCACAAAGTCCAGTTAAAAATTACAGTCAATATCGTTTTAAAAATGCAGAAGCGATTGGTCATCCTGGTGGTTTATTTTTGAATATGATTAGCAGTATGGGTTATTCCTGTGAATCACAAACAACACCGTTTCAACCTTATTTTTTAAGTGCCTTAGATTATCTTGCATGGAATCAAGGTGTTCCTGAAATGCTTTACCCTGAAGCCTTAACACCAGGTATGCGCGAAGTGCGTGCCAATGGTGATTTATGGGGAAATATTTATCCGCGTTCAGGCAGTGTGACGCAAGTTCATGATTACAAAGCGGCAGGGTTAATTGTACAACGTGTAGCAGACATTGTTAGTCGCTCAGGACAATTGCATGTGTATTACCCTGCTACAAAAGGGAATTCAGATGGATACTGGCCACCGAAAGAAGTGAAAGAAGGGGATAAGAAAACCCATAAATGGCAAATGTTAAGTCCTGCAATGTCACAATCTTGTTCGATTTTCCCTGATGGTCAAGCCGCGGATAGTTATTCGAGTAAATTATCTGAACAAGGAAATTACAGTTGGGCATTGTGGCGACCTTATGCCTGTTGTAAACGCCGTGGGCAAACATTTCTAGGTAGCACGGATTGGATGAGTTATTAGTCTTTTAAGGGAGAGTTTTATGAAGATTGAATTGTCAAAAAAATCGTATCGACAAAAATTAACACCGCTTACTTTGAGTATTTTATTAGGTATGAGTGGGTTAACATCACATTCTGTTTCAGCTAATTATCTGCAAGGCTCTGTGTTATCCGATAATTTATTTTATTCCATCGGGGGCGGTGCAGCGATTATGCCGCCGACTGCCAATAAAGCACCCAATACCTATAGTATCGGTATTGGGTGGTCGAGTAATTTAATGTGCGGTAATTTTGATTTAAAAACGAGTGTTAAAAATCAATTAAATGGCATAACAGAAGGATTTAAAGATTTATTTGGGAATGTGATTGAATCCGCACAAGGCGCGGTAGCGAGCTTGCCTGCAATGATTATTCAACGTGCCAATCCGCAGTTGTATGACATTTTAACCAATGGGATGTATCAAGCCTCCCTTGATTTTAATAAGCTTAAAACCGACTGTGAAACGATGAGTGCTCAATTGGCCGATCGTGTCATGGGGAATAAATGGACAGATTTAGCGAAGCTTGAAAACTACAAAGACATCGTAAGTGTATCGACCGACCCTAAAATGGCAAAAAAGCAAATGGAGAAAGATGGCGGTAAAAACGGTGTTCAATGGGTTGGCGGTGAAAAGAAAGGTGGGCAAAATCAAGGACGAATTGAAGTCATTTATGACTCTGTACTTGCAGGTTATAACGTTCTATTAGGACGTAAGGCAACGGATAAAAGCAGTATTTCATCGCAAGCTTGCGATGGCATGCTTTGCTCTGAATGGAAAAAACCTGAAGACGCCGCAGCTTGGGTGAGAGATGTCTTAGGTGATAAATCATTGTCTACTTGTGCAGACTGCGGTACACCTGCCATCGAAGCAAAAGCCGGGACGGGGCTTGCGCCGAAAATTGAGAAAGAAACCATTAAATTGATGGCAAATTTCCAAGATGTTTTAAATTCACCATCGGTCACCAATGAACAATTAGCAACATTAGGCTCTACCACTGTCCCTATTACGCGTACAGTGATTGAATCATTAAAAGAAGATCCTGACGCTGTCATTTTAGCGACTCGTTTGTCGAACGAAGTGGCGATTTCACGTAACCTTGAAAAAGCATTAATGGCAAGACGTATGCTATTAGCCGGGATGCGCGAACCTAACGTGACACAAAATACCGATGCGATGGAAGAATTAGAGCGTAATTTAGCGACATTAGATCGCGAGATTAACCAAGTGAAAATGGAAATGGACTTGCAACGTTCCATTAACCAAAATACGATTATCGCCATTTTAAATAACCGCACGGTTGAGCAACAACGTGCATTAACCAGTAACGCAAAAGATAACAGTGATACGCGTATCTGGGGCGAAAAAACAAAATCGCAGGGTAGTGTCAGTGGTTCAAACTTAGCCCCTGTTGAACGATATATCAACATGAATGTGCCAACAGAAGAAAGTGGGTTAAATGGCTTCTATGGCTCATATAACGCCACACCAACCCCGGGCGGTTCGGGTAGTGGGACAGGAATTTCAGGTTCAGGCAGTTACGGTTCCATCCCACCGTTAAGTGGGACTGCGTCTGATCAAGCCACGGCATTATTGAAAAACTTTGAAGGTTTCCGTTCAAGTGCTTATTGGGATAAGAACGCTTATCGGACAGGCTTTGGTTCTGATACTATTACCAAAGCTGATGGTACCGTGGTTAAGGTCACTAAAGATACAGTGATAACGCGAGAAGATGCGGAACGTGATTTGGCACGCCGTACTCAAGAGTTTGCCAATACAGCAAGAAAACAAGTGTCATCCGCTTCATGGGATGCATTACCTGCCAATGTGCAGGCAGCGTTAACGTCATACGCTTATAACTATGGAAGTTTAACGGATGATGTCAGAGACGCAGCCATTAATGCTTCTAAAACAGGCGATATGACAGGTTTAGCCAATGCGGTGAGAAATCGTCAAACGAATAACGGTGGCATTAATGCCAAACGAAGAAATCAAGAAGCAGATTATATTCTTGGTAAAAGTTAAGGTATAATACCGAAAGTTAACCATCTATTTAAGGAGATTTATTATGCGTAAACTTATGACCGCCTTAGTGTTAGCTGCAATGTCTGTTTCAGCAAGTGCAGCGAATTCCACAATTTTTTCATGTAAAACGGAAAATGGCTCATCCGTGTTGGTGAAAAAAGTTGGTAATAACTATGAATTTACTTATGGCAGCACAACCTTTAAAAATGCGATTAAAGATGTGATGGCAAGAGAAGGAACGGCGGTTGCAGTGGGGTCTGGTTTCTCAACAAGCACATTGGAACTTGTTGATAAAGGTACGTCATATCAAATTGAAGTGGTGATACCACGTGGCAGTGACGAAGTTGATACCGCCGCGTTATCCATTTCGAAAGGTGATCGTTCAGAGAACGTAAACTGCAAGCAAGCTAAACAAAATCTTGAATTTACTAAGATGAGAAGTTTATAAAAGTTTATGATTGTTTGAAGCTCAACAAGGC
>NZ_CAMEFX010000079.1 GCF_945915845.1 uncultured Actinobacillus sp.
ATGGACGCCAAGCGTGGCGTCCCTACAGTTCATATCTAATCGATTACGTCATAGGTGTTGTCGGTGTCATCGTCATAGGTCGTAGGGACAGGGTTTATCCCTGTCCGAGAGCGCAAAAACGGCGTAGGATGGATGAAAAAACAACATGGTAGGGGCGAAATATTTTTCGCCCTGAATACACTCAAATATTAATTTAATTCATAATTAACTTGAATTTTATGAAGTTGCATAATGTTCTATTTTTGTAGATGATAAAAAACATCATTTAGACGGCTAAACGTCCAAATGAAAGAAATATCAAATCTATTGAAGGAGAACATTATGACAACATACCACATCTTAGGCTTTCCACGCGTTGGGGCGAAACGTGAATTAAAATTTGCACAAGAACGTTACTGGCGTGGGGAAATTGCAGAACAAGATTTATTAGATTTAGCCAAAGCCTTGCGTGAAAAAAACTGGCGACATCAAGCGGCAGCAAACGCTGATTTCGTAGCGGTGGGCGATTTTACCTTTTACGATCATATTTTAGATCTACAAGTAGCAACGGGAGCAATTCCTGCGCGTTTTGGGTTTGACAGCCAAAATTTAACCCTTTCTCAATACTTCCAACTGGCGCGTGGTAACAAAGATCAATTTGCCATTGAGATGACCAAATGGTTTGATACCAACTACCACTATCTCGTGCCTGAGTTCCACAAAAATACCGAATTTAAAGCCAACCCTGCTCACTATGTTAATCAAATCCGTGAAGCAAAAGCCTTGGGCTTAAATGTCAAACCAGTGATTGTCGGGCCTTTAACTTTCCTTTGGTTAGGCAAAGAGAAGGGCGAAGCCTTCAATCGTTTTGAGTTATTAAACAAACTTGTGCCTGTTTACCGTGAAATTTTAACCGCACTTGCGGCGGAAGGCGTGGAATGGATCCAAATTGACGAGCCGGCTTTAGCCTTAGATTTACCGGCGGAGTGGCTGGCGGCTTATCAGGCGGTCTATGCGGAATTAAGCCAAGTGAATGCGAAATTGTTATTAGCCACCTATTTTGGCTCAGTGGCAGAACACGCAGAATTGCTCAAAGGCTTAGCGGTGGACGGCTTGCATTTGGATTTAGTACGCGCACCTGAACAACTTACGGCATTTGACGATTACCGCAAAGTGCTTTCGGCAGGCGTGATTGACGGGCGTAACATTTGGCGTGCAAACTTAAATCAAGTGCTGGACGTGCTTGAGCCATTAAAAGCCAAACTTGGCGAACGTTTGTGGATTGCCCCAAGCTGTTCTTTGTTGCATACGCCTTTTGATTTAGCGGTGGAAACGCAACTACAAGCGAATAAACCTGAACTTTATCAATGGCTTGCTTTTGCACTACAAAAAGTTGAAGAATTGTCGGTAATTAAGACCGCACTTGAACAAGGTCGAACAGCGGTACAAGCACAATTAGCGGCAAGCCAAGCGGCAGCGGATGCGCGTGCGACATCAAAAGAGATCCACCGTGCAGAAGTGGCGGCTCGTTTAGCTAACTTACCTGAAGGGGCAGATCGCCGTAAATCGCCATTTGCAGCGCGTATTGCGAAGCAAAATGCGTGGCTAAACTTACCGCTTTTACCAACGACAAATATCGGTTCATTCCCACAAACCAGCGAAATCCGCCACGCTCGTGCGAGTTTCAAAAAAGGCGAGTTAAGCCTTGCGGATTATGAAGCGGCGATGAAAAAAGAAATTGAATATGTGGTTCGCCGCCAAGAAGAGTTAGATTTAGATGTGCTGGTTCACGGCGAAGCGGAACGTAACGATATGGTGGAATATTTCGGCGAATTGCTTGACGGCTTTGCCTTTACCAAATTCGGTTGGGTGCAAAGTTACGGCTCACGCTGTGTCAAACCGCCAGTGATTTATGGCGATGTGGCTCGCCCTGAACCGATGACGGTGCGTTGGTCGCAATATGCCCAAAGCCTTACCAACAAAGTGATGAAAGGAATGCTGACAGGGCCGGTAACGATTTTACAATGGTCATTCGTGCGTAACGATATTCCACGTTCAACGGTGTGCAAACAAATCGGCGTAGCCTTATCGGACGAAGTGTTGGATTTAGAGGCGGCAGGGATCAAAGTGATCCAAATTGATGAGCCTGCAATCCGTGAAGGCTTGCCACTCAAGCGGTCAGATTGGGACGCTTATTTGCAATGGGCGGGCGAAGCCTTCCGTTTAAGCTATATGGGCGTGCAAGATGACACCCAAATCCACACCCATATGTGTTATTCCGAATTTAACGACATTTTGCCAGCGATTGCCGGCTTAGATGCGGACGTGATTACCATTGAAACCTCACGCTCCGATATGGAACTACTTACCGCCTTTGCCGATTTCAAATACCCGAACGACATCGGCCCGGGTGTGTACGACATTCACAGCCCTCGCGTACCAAAAGCGGAAGAGATCGAACACTTGTTGCGTAAAGCCTTGAAAGTCGTACCAAAAGAACGCTTATGGGTAAACCCGGACTGTGGCTTAAAAACCCGAGGCTGGAAAGAAACCATTGAGCAGTTGCAAGTGATGGTGGACGTGACGAAGAAATTGAGGGCGGAGTTGGGTTGATGTAGCAGATTTTATGGTGCAACGGGGCGAAAGATATTTCGCCCTGATTTATCACAATTGTTTTGGGGCTGTAGGGGCGAAATATTTTTCGCCCTGATTTATCACAAATGTTTTGGGCGAAAGATATTTCGCCCCTACGGTTAATCCATTGAAATCATTGAAAAATAAAATTGATTTTTGTAGGGGCTAATGTAATTAGCCCCTACGTTTCATGTCTAATCGATTACGTCATAGATGTTGTCGGTGTCATCGTCATAGGTCGTAGGGACAGGGTTTATCCCTGTCCGAGAGCGCAAAAACGGCGTAGGATGGATGAAAAAACAACATGGTAGGGGCGAAATATTTTTCGCCCTTGATTTATCACGATTGTTTGGGGCGAAAGATATTTCGCCCCTACGTTTCATGTCTAATCGATTACGTCATAGGTGTTGTCGGTGTCATCGTCATAGGTCGTAGGGACAGGGTTTATCCCTGTCCGAGAGCGCAAAAACGGCGTAGGATGGATGAAAAAACAACATGGTAGGGGCGAAATATTTTTCGCCCTGATTTATCACGAATGTTTTGAGGCGAAAGATATTTCGCCCCTACGTTTAATCCATTGAAATCATTTGGAAATTTTGTAGGGTAAAAATGCTTGCAAAAACTTATAAAACCTATATCATAAACTTATAAATAATTAACTCGTTTGATTTATGAAAGAAATCATCTACCAACCCAAAGCATTAAAACAATTAAGGAAAATCCCCACTAAAGCTCACATTATTGAAAAATGTGAAACACTTAAGTTATTCCCTGATTGCACAAATATCAAAGCACTGACCAATCATCAGTATGAATACCGCTATCGGGTTGGAGATTACCGAGTTTTTTTAGGGTCTGTTTATCTTTCAATAAAAAGCTGCGTTGTCGCCTAAAAAAGCC
>NZ_CAMEFX010000080.1 GCF_945915845.1 uncultured Actinobacillus sp.
GGGATAGTAATACGGGGACCAATGTCCCCGCCCATCACATCTAACGCAAGGGTTAGACGGCTCAAGTGAATACCTTATAAAAAGGATTACTTGTTGATTACTTTACGACCACGATAGTAACCATCAGCAGTTACATGGTGACGTAAATGAGTTTCGCCGCTTGCTTTATCTACTGATACTGCAGCAGTGGTTAACGCATCATGTGAACGGCGCATATCACGACGTGAACGAGATTTTTTGTTTTGTTGAACAGCCATTGGCTATACTCCTAAGTTAGTTCTTTTTTAAATTAGCTAATACAGCGAACGGGTTTGGTTTTTTAGCCAATTCTTCAGGCAGTTGCCCGAAGACCTGTTCCTGCGTGGACACTTCACAGTGTTCAGATGAATGCATCGGCACAATCGGCAGACATAAAATCAGTTCGTCTTCAATCGTACCAATCAAATCTATTTCCCCGAATTCATTGAATTCAATGGGTTCATAAATCTCTGGCAATTCATCGATCTTATCTAAATTAGAAATTGGACTGTAAGTAAATTCACATTCCAAGGTTTGTTTAAAGGGTTGATTACAGCGTTGACATTCTAATTCAACATCAATGCTGGCTTTACCTTTAAACACCACTAATTTTTGCGGATCAACGAAAAACGATACTGTTACCTGTGCATCGCTGAGCACTTTGACTACTGACTCAGACAAACGCTCCAGCTGATTAATGGCGTAATATCCGTCATAATCTAATCGGCGTTGTGCGTCTTTAACCGGGTCAACAGTTAGGGGTAGTTTTACCTTTTGCATAGGGCGTGCATATTACCTTTTGAGAAAGAATTAGTCAAAGGAAAATTATCATTTTCCTCTGAAAAAATCCATAATACTCAAAATTTATTTTTCCAAGACATCCAATAGTTCAAAAGCCGTTGTAGGAAAATGCCGGGCTAAATATTGTTGTAAATATCGCTGCGTTTCTTTTTCAATCTTCTCATCAACCTGAGGATATTGGTTATAAATCACTGAATAAACAGAAAGTTGGCGGGCTCGACAGACTTCTAAACTCAATAATGTATGATTGATACTCCCAAGCTTCCCTGATGTAACTAAAATCACAGGATAGCCCTGTTGTTGTACGTAGTCTAAACTTGTTTGGCTCTCATTATAAGGAACCAGTAACCCACCTGCCCCCTCCAGCAAAACGTAATCATATTTTTGTGCTAAATAGGCTGTTGCGACTTGAATTTTTTGCGGTTCAATTTCGCGCTGTTCCAGTTTCGCCGCCAAATGTGGTGAACAAGGATAAGAAAAAACATAAGGGCAAGTAACTCCTTGATAATCTTCTTCCAAAAGAGAAATGCCCTGCATGTTGCGATGTACCAACAAATCGGAGGCAATACCCTCACATCCTGTTTGAATCATCTTTTGTGTTATCACGGAAAAACCTTGTTGCATCAGTTTTTTCGCATACCAACCTGTCGCGACTGTTTTGCCTACATCGGTATCAATACCCGATACAAAAATCACTTGTCCCATGGTTATTTTCTCTTTGCCAAACCTAAAATTGGTGCATAAGTTAACCGCACTTTTCCTGATGAAGTGCGGTAATTTTTTTCATAGTTTTGATAAAAATCCTGTAACTTCTTTTTTGTCCAGATTGTTTGATGCGTTGCGGTTACACCTGTTTGCTTAAGGTGCAATAAAACGGCTTTCGGGCTATCAAACTCCAATACAATTTTATCACTAGACAAATGCAATATCTCAAAATCATCACAGAGCCATTGTTGCCATTGCATCACTGTAGGATAATCCAAGCCAACTTGCGTAAGTTGCTTAATTTCTAATAAATTCTCCGGTGCAAAAGTACTAAATAACAATAGCCCTCTCGGCAACAAATGCGCGGCGCAACGGGCTAAAAACTGAGGCTTATTTTCAAACCATTGCACCGTAGATGCAGTCGCAATTAAATCATATTGCCTTGGCAAACAAAGTTGTTCCGCGTCCCCTTGAATAAATCGAAAGGATTGGGCAGGCAAAATTTGCGAAATCACACTGTGTTGTTCGCATAAGTCATTCAAATCCCAACGCTGAATAGAGACATGTTGAGCTAGTTCACGTGTTAGCTGCCCACTACCGCAACCGATTTCTAAGCAATGATGAAAATTTCGCTGATGACCAGTTAAAAGTGCGGTGAGCTGTCGAATAATTTCGCGCTGAGCCAACGCCTGTTGCTCATAAAAGGGCTGAGCCTGTGTAAAACACTTTTTTATTTGCGTTTTACCAATCATGTTTCACTGCTCCATAATTCGGCCCAATGAGAAAATGATAAAAAGACGTAATGCGCCCCCTTAATCTGTTGAACAGGAATCGAAGTCTGTTGCCAATAAGCCTGTTGATTTTCCATAGGAAAAATACGATCTTGCACTGAAATCCAAGCCCTTGTCCACAAAATATTTTGTGTATTATTTATCTGAATCATTTGATAAAGCGCGGTCAATTCTGCATGAATTTCTTGAAAATCACGTTGTTCAGGTAAAGATTGATAATAGGAAAAAGTTGACTTATCCCCACAGATCCGTCGTTCAAATTTCAGTCGATTTTCTTCATTTAACCCTGTCAATGTGCCTTCAAAGATCTCGCATGGGATACCAAATTGATCGTGACAAGGTAAACCGGTGCCATTCACCGCCACCGCAGAAATCAATGGAATGCCTGACATGACTTGATTTGCCACCCAAACGCCCATTGACCAAGCGACAAGACGAATTTGACGGTAAGGCGAAAAATCAAAGTCCAACTGAAGATCTTGGTAATCATAACAAATCAATAAATCATGATCTTCAGGCAAGGTCAAATGCGACACCGCAGAGATCGGTGTTCCCCAACCTGCAAAATAAACAAGCAAATGTGTTGCCGGTGTTGACTGAGGCATGATTAAATGTGTTTTCATTTTATTCCCTTGCGTAGGCAATCCAAAAATTGAGCCAATTCAGTTTCCTTCATATCAGCAGTGAGTGATAAACGAATGCGTGATGTTCCTTTCGGTACTGTAGGGGGACGAATTGGTAAACAGTAATAGCCTTGCTGCTGCAAATGTTGTGCCACACTGAGTGTACGATGATTATCCCCTAAAATATAAGGCACAATATAGCTTTGGCTCGGCATAGTTGATGGCATCATTTGAGCTAATTGCTCACGTAATTGCTCGCTTAATTGATTTAGATGTTGGCGGCGTGCAGCAAAAGACGGCAATTGTTCAAAAAGGAAATGCGTCCAAGCCACATTAAATGGTGCCAGTGCCGTGGAAAAAATCAGTGGACGCATTTTATTCACCTTGAATTGTCAAACCAAGTGCAACGATTTTTTGAAGTAAACTTCATAAG
>NZ_CAMEFX010000081.1 GCF_945915845.1 uncultured Actinobacillus sp.
TTGGGCATTTTCTTCGTAAAACATCTTTAGATGAGTTACCTCAACTTTTCAATGTGTTAAAAGGCGAGATGAGCTTGGTTGGAAATCGCCCATATATGATTACTGAAAAAAAGAAAATGGGGAAATTTGCCGATATTATTTTAGCAACAAAGCCAGGAATTACAGGATTATGGCAAGTAAGTGGGCGTAGTGATGTTTCATTTGATGAGCGTCTAAATATTGATTCGTGGTATATTAAAAATTGGTCTTTATGGAATGATATTGTGATATTGTTAAAAACAATCGGCGTTGTTTTAAAGCGTGATGGCGCTTCGTAATAATCAATAACTTCGAGTATATGTAATATGACAGCGACAAATTTTAAAACAGAGAATAATACATTAAGAAAGCTTATTGGAAATGGCTTAACTTATAAAATTCCTCGTTTTCAGCGTGATTACAGTTGGGATGCTGAACAATGGGAAGATTTATGGGTGGATATTATGGGGATTATTGAAGACCCAACAGATTCTGCTCATTATATGGGATATTTGGTTCTTCAATCTACGGACGATAAATCATTTGATGTGATTGATGGGCAACAACGTTTAACAACAGCAACATTAATAATTTTAGCGGTTTTGAAAAAACTGCAAGATTTAATTAATGAAGATATTGATGCTACTGCTAATACAAAACGTCTAGAGCAAATTCGTCAAACCTATATAGGTCACCTTGATCCTGTTACATTAGTTTCTCGCCCTAAATTAACCTTGAACCGTAATAATAATGATTATTTTCAGAATTATTTGGTTCCATTAGCGAAATTACCGCAAAGGGGGCTTAGAGCCTCAGAACACCTATTGCGTAAAGCATTTGATTGGTTTTATCAAAAGGTAGATCAATATTTAAAACAAGAAGAGGGTAATGAAGGTGTTCGGCTAGCACAATTAGTTGAATATATTAGCGATAACTTATTTTTTACGGTGATTACTGTTTCTGATGAACTAAATGCTTATAAAGTATTTGAAACACTTAATTCTCGTGGTGTTCGTCTTTCTTCAACTGATTTATTAAAAAATTATCTTTTTTCTATTTTAGATAAAAATCAAGAAAATACCCACGAATTAAGAAATTTAGAAGAGCGTTGGGAAAATATAGTCAATCGTCTTCAGTCAGAAAAATTTCCTGATTTTTTGCGTATTTATTGGAATAGCCGGAATAAATTCACTCGACATACAGAGTTGTTCAAAGTGATTCGAAATAGTATTCGAGATAGAGCAGCTGTTTTTGCATTATTGAGAGGAATGGAAGAGGATTTAGATACCTATTTGTCTTTATCTTCCCCTGATATTTCTGATTGGTCGCTAGAAGATAAGCGCTTGGTAAATATATTGAAACTTTTCCGAGTTCGTCAGCCATTTTCCTTATTACTAAGTGCAAAACGCGAATTTGATAGAGAGAATTTTACTAAATTGCTTTATGCTATTATGGTCATTTCTTTTAGATATAATACGATAGGTACATACAGCCCAGCTGAATTAGAACGAGCTTATAATAATGTTGTTGAACATATAAATAAGAAAAAAATTACTAATTCAAATCAAGCATTAGGCTTGCTAAAATCAGTTTATATTGACGATCAACGTTTCAGCAGAGATTTTGCAGAAAAAGTTATTAAAACGACAGACTCTAGAAGCACTCAATTAGTACGTTTCATTTTATGTGAAATTGAACGCTATATTTCAAATAGTATAGAAGTAGATTTCTCAAGTGATACTTTTAATATTGAACATATCTTACCGCAAAATGCACCCGATAATTGGGGGGATTTTAGCTATGAAGAAATGAATGCATTAACTTATCGTTTGGGAAATATGACTTTATTACAATCTAATGCCAATAGAGATTTAGGCGTTGCTGAATATTCTCAGAAGAGGAATGTTCTTAAAGAAAGTCATTTTGCATTAACTCATAAATTAGCAGAACAATATACTGAATGGACTCCTCAAACAATATCCTCTTGGCAAAGATGGCTTGCAAATCAAGCTAAAACAATTTGGCGAGTTGCACAATTAAGTTAGCTTTTATATAAATTAGTATCACTTAAATAAGTTATATAAAAAATTAAAAAAATAATGATTATATAGAGAAAAATAAAATGACAAGAAAAATTTTAGTCACAGGCGGAGCCGGTTTTATCGGTTCAGCAGTCGTTCGTCATATCATTAACGACACTCAAGATTCTGTTATTAACGTAGATAAATTAACCTACGCAGGTAATTTAGAATCTCTTGAATCCGTTGCAAATAATCCACGTTATACTTTTGCACAAGTTGATATTTGCGATAAAGTAGCACTAGAACATGTATTTAATCAGTATCAGCCTGATGCGGTTATGCATCTTGCTGCAGAAAGCCATGTAGATCGTTCTATTGACGGGCCGGCTGCGTTTATTGAGACGAATATTGTTGGTACTTACACTTTATTAGAAGTGGCTCGTGGTTATTGGAATAACTTACCTGAAGAAAGAAAATCCGCTTTCCGTTTCCATCATATTTCAACTGATGAGGTTTATGGTGATTTAGAAGGTACAGACGATCTTTTTACTGAAACTACGCCTTATGCGCCATCTAGCCCTTATTCCGCTTCAAAAGCATCAAGCGATCACTTGGTTCGTGCTTGGTTGCGTACTTATGGATTACCAACCATTGTAACAAATTGTTCAAATAACTATGGTCCGTTCCATTTCCCTGAAAAGCTCATTCCATTAATGATTTTAAATGCATTAGAAGGGAAAAAATTGCCAGTGTATGGCAATGGTATGCAAATTCGTGATTGGTTATTTGTGGAAGATCACGCTCGTGCGCTATATAAAGTGGTTACGGAAGGTGTTGTGGGCGAAACCTATAATATTGGCGGACATAATGAAAAAGCAAATATCGAAGTGGTTCGTACAATTTGTGGGTTATTGGAAGAGTTAGTGCCAAATAAACCGGCTGGTGTAGCAAAATACGAAGATTTAATCACTTATGTGACTGATCGCCCAGGGCATGATGTGCGTTATGCCATTGATGCGACCAAAATCGGCAATGAATTAGGCTGGAAACCACAGGAAACTTTTGAAACCGGTATTCGTAAAACAGTGGAATGGTACTTAAATAACAAAAAATGGTGGAGCCGTGTATTAGATGGTTCTTATAATTTAGAACGTTTAGGTACAAATAAGTAGGCTAATATGAAAGGTATTATTCTTGCAGGCGGCTCAGGCACTCGACTTTATCCGATTACTCGCGGTGTATCTAAACAGCTTCTTCCCGTTTACGATAAAC
>NZ_CAMEFX010000082.1 GCF_945915845.1 uncultured Actinobacillus sp.
TTCTCCGTAAGTAAAATGGAGAACACATCCCATTGGGAATGTATTCCCCATGGGACGACAAAACTGAAAATATTTTCAGTTTGTAGTGAAGTGAAAGAAACTTAGCATTCAGTTTTAAATAAACTGAATGCGATGGTCTGTATGTCATTAAAATGCATTTTCATTAAATGATTTGCATTTGTTAATGTACTTCCAGTTGCAACCAGATCATCAACTAATAACACTGTTTTACCTGTGAAGTCAGAAGAATTGGCTGCATTTAAAATTAGTGGATTAAATTGATTACGTTGCTCTAACGGAATAGATTTCATTGAAATATTTGTTTTTTCAAATATTGAAATCATAGGACGTTGAAAACAACGACTTAATAGTATGGCAACATGCTGTGTTAACTCGCATGATGATGGCATCGGTATAATGTAATCAATATGGCAATCTCTTTTGAGACACTGATTAAAATAATGAATACATTGAGATACGTAGCGAAAAAACACTATACGTTGTTCTACTGTTAGGTTTAAATTTTCCAAGTGTTTAAGTGCGTAAGCTATAGGGCAACTGCCACCGATAGGTCGAGGTTGGCTTAAATCACGTTTTGGATAAGTAAAAATTGTTATCAAAGAAAGCGATTCCATTAATTCTAAATTGAAGTGATGTAATGCGCTTTTCCCTTGATAAACGGAGTCAGGTAGAATATTCATGATATATCTCCCCAAAAAAGAGAAATATCACTAAGGAATATCCATAGTATTTCTCCAAATTATGTAAAAAAGGGGAAACACTATGCCCACTGGGGATAATGTTTCCCCATGGGGTTAATGTAGAAATCATCACGTTTATAGCGGTGACGATTTGAATAAGTGAAAAGTACTATTTATGTGTTTTATCTTGATCTTTTGGGAAGAGTAAATCCCAATATGCCCAATATAAAAGACCACAAAAAATAGTCGCGAGTAATGCGAGCGTACCAACAATATAAATAATTGGATGCATAAGTTACTCCTTGTTAAAGTTTGTTGCCAGGTATGCTAATGATATTCCAGCGATCCAAAGATGTAAACCGAATAAAATCAACAATGTCGCCACCAAGATTTCAATACCATCATTAGGTATGATAATTGCGGCGAGACCGATACCTAGTACATAAGTACCGACTTTCCTCAGATCTTCTGATATAACACTGACAATGTGTGTGTTAAATTTTAGGATTAGATTCTTTATAGGCATTAAATCACCACCTTTAGAGTGAAATGACTAATTCATTTTCATTTTTTTGACTAACGTTAAAGAAACGAAAATATTGCCCATTAGGTGTCGGCATTTTATGAATAAAGCGTACTGCTTTATCTTTTGGTGATTGTTCCCAAATTGTCACCGCCGCATTTTTAATGGAACGGATTAACTCTTGTGGGATAGCACCATTTTTTGAGATATAACCCGCTAAACAGGCTAATTGAAGTGAAATTCGCATAAGCATCTCCATATAAAATATGGGAAATCGCTTACGCCCACAGGGAATAAGGATTTCCCTGTTAAGGTGTGAATAACGTTTTATATGCTTTCAACTCAAAAGAGCACTCTTTTACAGAAAGCCAAGAGTTTTTTTGCCAATATGTGGCTAAGGGATTGGTCAATTTGCTTGCGCAAACCACAATCTCAAGACCTAGACTGTGTTAAGGGTGTGAGTCATTTTTACCGCAGTAAAACTGTAACCTTTCAGACTCAGGTCACTTTCCTTGCTATCAACGATAGCATAAAGGATAACCTTATTATCCAACAACTAAAAATAGCCGCAATAATTAATTGAAAATATCTTTGTAAGACTTTCTAAAAAAACTCTCTCAAGTTCAAATACAATTTTCTATTAAATTTCAACCATCAATCTTGCATTATTTTCCCGTAGTCAATGTATTTCATTTTCGTGGAGAATTCTTATGCGTAGCCTTTTAACTGCAACAGTTTTATTTGTTGCGTTATCACCGACCTTATCCTTTGCGACAGAGCAATCTGAATTAGAGCAAGCGATAAGACAATTGGATTCAGCCAAGCAAGCATTAGCTCGTGCAGAATCACAAGCACTTTCTCATCTTAAAACACGTGTTTATTTTGATTACCGCAAGGCTCGTCAAGATATTCAGACGATTTCCCAAGGGATTAATCAATACATTAATTCTGAACGTGCGCAACCGCGTGATCCGCGTCAACTTCGTACGTTATCGGGTGAATATGACAAAGTGAGAAATTAATCATGGCAAACAGTGCTCAGGATGTTGCAGCAGCCTTTGAAGCGGCAGCAGGTTCAAGTTCCGCACCTGTCACCTTTTATGGTTTTGCGGCTTCCATCTTCTTTGTCGTTTTATTACTGGTGATCGTGTACATTCTTTTGCAAGGATTTGATGAGTTCCGTCACGGCGGTAAAGCATCAACGTTCATTTGGCTCTTGGCTCGCACATTAATACTCTTCTGCATTATGACTTACATGTTTCTACAACCTTAGTTTTATCTTTACTCAAGGATCCATTATGAAAACAACTTTAAACAATGTTAAAGAACGAGTGAACCAATTTGGGCATCAAGTTGGTGAAAAAATCGCAACGGCGGCAGTGTTATTAGGCACCTTAAGTACTGGTGTGTTGTTACCACAACCTGCTCAAGCGGATATGCCAAAAATGGACGCTCCATCAAGAAGCTCGGGGAATGACGGCATTCTTAAAATGATGCAAGACTATGCCTATGATGCAATTGTATTTGCTGGATTGCTGGTTTCAGCTTACGCCTTTATCAAAGTTGCGTTTGCCGCAATCGAAACCTTTGGTGAAGTGCGTGCTGGGAAAAAGACCTGGGGTGATTTGGGGGCTATCTGTTTAGTGGGTGTGCTTCTTCTTGTTGTGGCAATTTGGTTGCTTAATAAAGCAAAAGATATTTTATAGGAAATATGATGCAAGAACAGTCGTCCAATGTAGAGATTTTGTTTATTCCCGAACGCTTGAATAAAGCACCAAGTGTTTATCGTGGAATGACCTTAATTGAGCTTATGATTGTCGCCAGTATAGGTGTTGGTATTGGTGCAGTCCTGGGGATTTTGACCATGTTCTTGTTTAATCTGGACTGGGCGATGATTCCCACCGGAATGTTGG
>NZ_CAMEFX010000083.1 GCF_945915845.1 uncultured Actinobacillus sp.
AAGCCGACCGCATCCAAAATAAAGATGAAACCCTTGCCGGCAAAGTCTCTTCTGCGACCATTGCAGCACGCCAACGCTTGGATTTGGGCGCGCGCGAAATCCTGAACCAAACGGACGATTACAATCCAAATAAAAAAGGCGGCGCTTTTATTTATAGCGGTGGCGATATTCAATTTGGTCGCCGGTTGGATGCTAATCATCAAGCCACCGGTAATGCTGCGGTATTTCGCAACAACAGTAGTATTGTGGAAGCCGACAAGCATATAGCATTAAATGTTGATGACATTGAAAACAACAATATTCACTATCGCTCAGAAATACAAGAAACCAGCAATAAAACGGTGAATAAATCGTATATTATTCCAACAGGTGAGGCAGTTTATAATGACGGCAATGTTACCGCCATTCCAACCTCACAACTCAAAAAATTTAGCTTTAGTCGTACATGGAAATATGCTCATGCCTATGCAGATAAAGATTATCCGGTTGTTGGCAAAGACACGAAATTGACCGGTACTACAGCACTGGCCATGCCAAATGATATTTCTTGTGATAGTCAAGGACATTGCAACTTAAGCAAAGCCGGCATTTATACCAAAGACAGTGCGGTTTGGAATTATTTCCATATCACCCCACCAGCAGAAGATATGCCGCCATTAACCCCGGAGATGGCGGCGGCATTAGCTCGCATAGCGAAAACAGAAGAGCATTTAACGGACGCTGAGCTTGATGCTCGTGAACAAGAAATCGCCAAGTCAGGTTTACCGACTAACCCGACACCACAAGAACGCCAAGATTATACCTTGCTCGCGCCATATATCACATGGACAAACAAATATGCGGATACCTATAAAGCATTATCAGAAGCCATTGAAGCACAAAATAACAGAATTATTGGCACAGTATACAGTGACTTCTGGGAATTAAACGTTAATCGTGAAATTACGCGTGAAAATGTCACCCAAACCAGCTTACCGGCACAAATCTTAGCGGGTGGAGATATCACTTATCGCACCAAGCGTTTTCTCAACGATAAAAGTGCGGTGATTTCCGGTGGAAATTTAACGGGCGAGTTAACCCAACTAACAAATCGCGATGATGTGGATGCGATTTTCCAAACCATTGAACAAGGCAATCGCGACTTTACCTACACCAAATGGCGCGGTGGGTTTAAACGCTATTTTCAACGCAAATACAATAGTCATGGCCCATTAAAACGCATCAAAACCGAGCACAAAGACATGAATATTTTTGTGGTAGAGACCCACAAAAATCCACAGGCGCAGCCGAATTATGTCAACACAAAAGCCGTTAACCATGTGACGACACCGGAAAATAACGTCAATTTAACCGCACTTTCTGCTTATAACGACATTAAGGTTTCTACACGCCAAGATGGACTTGAAGTGCGTTCGATAAAGGCTGATACTCGCCTGCCAACCCAAAGCCTATATCGTATTAATCCACAAGCCGACAGCCATGTGTTAATTGAAACCGACCCTGCTTTTACCAACCAAAAACGTTGGCTCAGCTCCGATTATATGTACAACGCCCTACGCCATGACCACGAAAACGTGCATAAACGTTTAGGTGATGGCTATTATGAACAGCGTTTGGTGCGAGAGCAAATCAACCGCTTAACGGGCAGAAACTTTGTGGGCGACTACACGGATTTTGACAGCCAATATCGTGGCTTGATGGATGCCGGTATCACCTTTGCACAAAAATTTAATTTACGCCCCGGCGTTTCTCTGTCACCAAGTCAAGTGGCAAGCCTAACTTCTGATATTGTTTGGCTGGAAGAAGAAACCGTGACCCTAGAAGATGGTAGCCAACAAAAGGTGCTGGTGCCCAAAGTGTATGCAGTCATCAAAGAGGGGGATTTACAGGCTAACGGTGCGTTGATTTCGGCTCAAAACCTTGACTTAAAAACCCAAGAACTCATCAACCAAGGCACGATTGCCGGACGTGATGTGGCGTTGTTTAATGCCAACCGTCTTTCCAACAGTGGCAATCTTTCCGCCAAAATATTCAGCGCCAACATCAACGGCGATATGAACAACACCGGCAACATTACCGCCGAAAATGCCCTATTGCTCAATGTCACAGGCAATTTGACCCACCAAAGCACCTTACGCACCGATGACGTCAATCTTAATGGGTATGCTTACAAAGACACCCATCTTGACCGCAAAGGCTTGCTACATGTCAAAGGTGAAAATGGCACGTTACAAATTGCCGCCGGGAATCTCACCATTGCCGGTGCAGACATCATCAATGATGGCTCAGGCGTCACTTACTTGAATGCCCAAAACGCTTTAAATTTAACCGCACTTTCTACGGCACACAGTGAAAACCTAGGCAGTGGTGACCATTATCGCCACGAAAGCCAACAAGGCATTGCAATCAGCCGCGTACAAGGTAAGGGCGATGTGGTGCTATCAGGCGCTTCCATTCAAAGCGAAGCGGCGCAACTTGAAGCAGAAAAACGCCTCGCTCTCCTTGCTGAAAACAACATCACATTAGGTACGGCAACCACAAGCGCAAATCTTGAAGAGCATCATCGATATAAAAGTGGCAGCCTGGCCAAAACCATTAAAACCACAGATTTACATCAAGCGGCGGAAACGCTGGTAGGAAGCCAATTATCTGGCGAACAGATTCAGGTAATGGCAGGTAAAAATCTTCATGCCACGGCGGTGCAAATGGTTGCGGATAAGGATGTATCCCTAAGCGCGGTAGAAAATATCAATATTTTAGCCGGCACCAATCATTTTAAAGACGAATACCGCGAAACCAAGAAAACCTCTGGGGTGTTTACCGGTGGCAGCGCAGGCATTACCTTTGGTTCAAAATCCGAAAAACATACCTTTGACACCGAAGGCTGGACACAATCTGACGCACGCAGTGCCATTGGTTCACTCAGTGGTAATGTCAGCATTCAAGCGGGCAAACACGCCAATGTGTTAGGCACAGACTTAATCGCCCAACAAGACAACACCCTTGCGATTTTTGGGGAAAGCCTCACCATTGAAGCCGGCAAAGACCGCATCGAAAGCCATGAATCCCATGAATATAAACAGTCGGGGTTGACGATTGCG
>NZ_CAMEFX010000084.1 GCF_945915845.1 uncultured Actinobacillus sp.
TACAGAAACAAGGTGTTGTTGTATTTAATATTATTCAGTTGCTAGTTCCTTTATCTACTGCAGTAATTAGTTATTTAACTCTAGGAGAAGAAATTTCTATCTATCAGACTGTAGGAGCATTAATTGTTATTTTGGGTTGTGTCATTTCATTAAAAAAGAATGTAATATAGAATATGGATATACTGATTATAAAAAATCGATTTATTCTCTAGCTTTGATTAGAAACTATCCATAATAGTTAAATAAAAAACGCGCTTTATTCGGTTAAAGTGCGTTTTTTATATTCTGTTAAGCCCCTGTCTCTTTCTTCAACTCCAATTCATAACTTGGTGGAATCTGTGGACTTGCATCATCTTCTTGCATTGGGACGCTTTCAGGCTGTTTAGGTGTTGGCTGAGTTGCATCTGTGTTTATTTTTCCCATTAAAGGTTCTTTTAATCCGGCAAATGAGGTCTTGCCTGAAAGCCATAAATCCATAAAAGCGCGGTTAAATTCGGTATCAAATTGATGCTCAAGAACTTGGTCATTTAAGACAAAATATCCCTTATTCTCTAACACAATATAACTTAGGCGATCATTAGGCGAAAAATCAGGGAGAGTTTGTTGTAATTCCTTAAGCCATTTTTCTTTTTTGCTATTATCAATATGCAAGGCATCCATTTCTTTGATTAAGGTAATGGCGAAATTTTTGCCTTCCACTTGTTTAGCATAATCTACACTGAGCATAACGGGCGTTTGGTTTTCTTTGTATTCGCCATTTTCACTATAGAGCGATACAGTATAAACATGGAAAGGTCCCCAGTTATAATCTGCTTTTCCTACTGGTTGCCAGTTTGCATAAAGTGCGGTGGATATTAGGCATAAAGTTGCGCTAAAGAATAATTTGAGCGACATAAAAAATCTCAGAGACACAAGGGTTAAACTGTGTCGATTATAGCAAGTCTCATGGGAATAAAAAAGGCAACTGCCGTTGCCTTTTTATTTTTATTTTGATTTCAACTCACTTATTTTAATGAGCCAACCATATCTTCCGGACGCACCCATTTATCGAAGTCTTCCGCCGATACAAGACCAAGGTTGATAGCTTCTTCTTTTAAGGTTGTGCCATTTTTATGTGCAGTTTTGGCAATTTTCGCTGCATTTTCATAACCAATATGGGTATTTAACGCCGTAACTAACATTAAAGAGTTATCTAATTGTTGTTTAATGCGTGGATAGTTCGGCTCAATACCACTTGCACAGTGTTCATCGAATGAAATACAAACATCCGCTAACAATTGCGCTGATTGTAAGAAATTCGCTGCCATTACCGGTTTAAACACGTTCAATTGGAAATGACCTTGTGAACCGGCAAATGAGATGGTTGTGTCATTACCTAATACTTGTGCGCACACCATTGTCATCGCTTCACATTGTGTTGGGTTCACTTTACCCGGCATAATTGATGAACCTGGTTCATTTTCAGGAATTAAGATTTCGCCGATACCTGAACGAGGGCCTGATGCTAATAAACGAATGTCGTTGGCAATTTTGAATAATGACATGGCGATTTGTTTTAATGCACCGTGTGTTTCTACGATAGCATCGTGAGTAGCGAGAGCTTCAAATTTGTTTTCAGCTGTAATGAATGGTAAGCCTGTAAATTTTGCAATGTATTCAGCAACTTTGACATCATAACCTTTAGGCGTATTTAAACCTGTACCAACCGCTGTACCGCCTAATGCCATTTGGCGTAAGTGTGGAAGCGTATTTTTTAACGCGATTAAACCGAAGTGTAATTGCGCCGCATAAGCAGAGAACTCTTGACCTAATGTTAACGGTGTGGCATCCATTAAGTGAGTACGACCAATTTTTACTACATCTTTGAATGCTTCTGATTTTGCCGCAAAAGTTTTTTGTAAACGTTCTACCGCAGGAATTGTTGCTTCAACCACTTTTTTGTATGCCGCAATGTGCATTGCTGTTGGGTAAGTATCATTTGAAGACTGTGATTTATTCACATCATCATTTGGGTGAATAATAGATTTTTCACCTAATTTACCGCCATTGATCACGTGCGCACGGTTCGCAATGACTTCATTTAAGTTCATGTTTGATTGCGTACCGGAACCGGTTTGCCAAATCACTAATGGGAATTCGCCATCTAATTTGCCGGCTAAGATTTCATCACAAGCTTGTCCAATTAAATCGCGTTTTTCAACCGGTAACACACCTAAATCGTGGTTAGCGAAAGCCGCTGCTTTTTTCAAATAACCAAAGGCTTCAATAATTTCTTTCGGCATTGAAGCTTCCGGACCAATTTTGAAGTTATTGCGTGAACGCTCAGTTTGCGCTGCCCAATATTTGTCAGCAGGAACTTGAACTTCACCCATAGTGTCTTTTTCGATACGAAATGTCATATAATCACCTTTATAAATAAAATGTAAACGTAACAAAGCGATTTTAACACTTCCGAGTTATGTCGGATAGTGGGAAATTGGTATTTTGTGATTTAGATCATTAATTTATGATTTTAATGTTGAACAATGGCGCGATAACGCAAATTGAGAGAAATGGAAATTAGGGCTTGTTGATGTTTTTTGCTTATAAAATAGACTATTTTATACCTGGCACGCAAAATGCGTACTAGGTTACGCATAGTTGAGTGGCTTTGCCACTCTAATTCTCAGCCCCCCATCACTATGTAGGAAAAGCACAAATCTCATTTTTTACTTCATTTGAAGTAAATCAATAAGCAAAATAACATCTCTTTTTTAGTATCATTTCAATTTTTTTCTTACAATCTAATTATAAGTTTCAAATCTAAAAAGTAAGAAAATGAA
>NZ_CAMEFX010000085.1 GCF_945915845.1 uncultured Actinobacillus sp.
TTTGTGATTAATGATTTCCAAGATGTGCTAATCACTGCGCTTGTGGAAGCCTTTTATCATCAGATTCCTTATGAAACCTTCAAATTAGAGATCGACTTGGCTGAGCAAAAATTACGTAAATTAGCAGAAAAACATGCGGATATTTTACAACTCGCCACAGAAAGTGAACGTCATCTTATTGAAGCAGAAAAAGAACAAACGGCAAAAGTGGCAAAACCGGCTATTCAGGATAATGACCACAAGGATAATGTCGATAATACAGCGTTCTCGGCAAATTCATTTACTGACACAGTAGAAGAAAATCTAAATACTGAAGCAGAAGATGAGTATAGAAATGAATCTGAAGAAACATCTGAAAATCTAGCGATACCATCGATTCAAGAAATGAATAATGCCATTCAAGAACATTTTTCTAATTTAGGTTTTATTCCCGGTGAAAACCCTGAAGCGCAACGTCAAAAAGAAGCCGCGGATAATGGTTTAGACTTTGCTTGCTCGGGGGCATTTCCAATTACGCATATTTGGAAAGTCAATCCTAATAAACCATTAACCATGGAAGCCTATTCCCTTGCGGTAGAAATTGCGGATGAATGTGGTATTGCAGATTGCATTGAACATATTATTCATGAGCCGATTGATTACGCTTTTCGCGTACATCCATTAAATACAGATAAAAATCACTCTGTTTTAACGCAACAAATTCATCAAATATTAACCGCACTTTCAACAACGGATGAACCACAAGAGATTGTCCTGTCACCGATGTTGTGGCTTGGCACTCAAGAGCAAGCACCGCAGGTCTCTGATTTAATGTTAGTGCGCCTATTTAGACTTATTCGCCTTAATCGCTATCTCAAAGAAATGACACTAGGGGGAAACCATGCTTAATGTCTCAATCAATCAAGCTATTATTTCTGAAATCCTTTCCAGTATTCGTAAAGGTGAGCTCGGCTACGGTAAGCAGCTGGGCTTTGATGAAAATGAATTAGCGGTCATTTCCGATTTGAATACTCGAGAAATCTTGGATTTATGTAACAGTCCGGTGCCTTTTGCCAAAGTGCAAATTAATCATCAGGCTTTTTGGAATCTCATCGAAGTGGCTCGAGAAAATACACACCAGAGCAATATTATCGATCGCGCGTTAGAGTTAGGTGCGTCAAGTGAGATGTTACATAACCGATTTGGTTGGAGTTCTGCTGACGTTTCTGCTCGCCGCCGCTTGCGTGGCATTAAAGAACCAATGGGAAGAAAGCGCAATGCTTATGAAGCCGAAGAGCTTAAGGTTTGGGAACTTTGGCAAAAACATAAAGATAATGTTAAAGACGATATTGAAACATCCCCTGAAGGCTTTGACTTGCTGATGTTTATTGCGGAAGAAACCGGTGTGAGTTTAACCGAAGTATGGCGTTTAATATCAACATGGATAAAAGAAAATAATTAGATTGTCTCAGGGCGAGATGCGCAAGTATCTCGCCAATAGATACGCAATGGACGAAAGAAGGGAAAACGTGATGAACGAGCAATTTCAGAGCCTGCTTTTTATCGGAAATAAGCACGAAACGGTGCCAACAAGATTACTTACGGATAAATATCTCACCGCACGAGCAAAATTAGCTTGGCAATTAATCAAATTAAATGCCGGCCAATTTCAAGGATCGCTATTCCCATCTTACGACCATTTACAACATTGGTTATCGGATAAGGCTTATAAAGATGAGTCTTGTTCACGTAAAATCGTGTCACAAACCTTACACTTACTCCGTTTAACTCGCTGGTTAACCTTGTGTGAAACGGTTCGTAATCACAAGGGACAAATTCTAGGCAACGTTTACATCATGAATGATGAGCCATTAAGTGTCATTGACAGTATCACATTAAATAGCGACTATTTAAATTTAGTGGAGAAGATGGCAAATCACAAAGATCCTATTTTAAAAGACGTGGCATTAAGTATCATTGATGAAATTGTCAGTGATAAATCCGGATTATGGCATTTTGTTTCTCACCTTGATGTATTTAAAGCACGCTATCGTGCATTGCATAAAAACCGTTTAATTGGCACGGCAGAATCGGCATCGGTTCTACCAAACCATCTTTCAGAAGCGGTAAACAAAACACAGCAAATTTTACTCAGTTCCCAAATGGAACTCAGTCAAAATACCGGGGAACTCAGTCAAAAATCACCAAGTTCCCACCTAAAATCACTGAGTTCCCAAATGGAACTCAGCACCAAAACCAATGCTAACTCATTGATTTCAAATGCAGTTCCCAATGGGAACTCTAAGTACAGTACAAGTACTAATAATATTACTAAGTACAGTACTGTACTGGAGAAGGATTTTTCAACACTGAAGTTAACACCGCTCGAACAACAATCCGTGATGCAAGCGATGCAGGATTTAGATGAACAACTCTGCCAAGCTATTCTGATTGAAATTAAAGAGCGTATGGCTCAACAAGAAATTCGTAAACCGGTCGGATATATTTTCTCATTAATTCGAGAAGCAAAATTGGGTAAATTTAACCCATACTACGCCGCGAAACAGACGGCAACATCAACTAAAGCTGCGGCAGAAAGAAAAATACGCCCTGCAAGTCAACGTACATTAGGTAAATTGGACTCGGCTTTAACAGATAGTTTAAAATCATCGGAACGCTTTGCACAATTAAAACAACTAAAACAGCGATTAATGCTTTAAACTATGAAACCTGAGTCAATATTATTTACTGATTA